>CAZCBC010000017.1:0-10228 GCA_964496775.1 uncultured Oscillospiraceae bacterium | reverse complement strand
CAAGATTGTGAAAGAAGGCCTGTGGGCCGAAGAACCCGCCGTGCTGAAGACCGCCCAGGCGCTGGAAGAAATGGCCTCCAAGGGCTACTTCTCTCCCACCATCGGCTCCTCCGTGTGGCCCACCAACCAGAACGGCGAAATGGCGCTGGGCCTGGCCGGCATGTACCTGAACGGCTCCTGGCTGCCCAACGAAGTCAAGGCCATGACGGGCCCGGACTTTGTGTGGGGCTGCTTCTCCTACCCCGCTGTTGAAGGCGGCACCGTAGGCGTGGAGGGTGCCAACTACGGCGCCCAGGTCTTCGCCATCAACAACAAGTCTGAGGTTGCCCAGGAAGCCTTTGACCTGATCGTCAAACTGACCAAGGGCGAGTATGACCAGATGCTGTCTGTGGAGTCTGTGGGTATCCCTTCCGACACCACCAACACCGAGTGGCCCCAGGCCCTCTCCGGCGTCAAGCCCGTTATGGACAGCCTGAGCGTGCGCTTCCCCTGGGCCGCCGGCATTGAGGACAACGCCGACATGACCCCCATCATCAAGCAGGAATTGCAAAAGCTGTGCGCCGGCGACATCACCGCCCAGCAGTTTGTGGACACCCTGGAAGCCAAATCCGCGTCTAACTAAGCATTCATCTGTGAAGGAGCGGCCTGCGCCGCTCCTTCGTTTCCATTAAGAGGAGTAAAGCCTATGCGTACCCGCAACAGAGGCATGATTATCGCGTTCCTGACGCCCGCCCTGCTGTTCTTTTCCCTGATATTCCTGTACCCCATCTTCCGTACCGGCCTGATGAGCCTCTTTAACGTGGAGAACATCACCTCCGGCATGGATGCGTGGACATTTGTCAGTTTTGATAACTATAAGAAACTGGCGGATACCAGCCTGTTCCGCATTTCCATGTGGAACCTGGTGCGCATCTGGGGTGTGGGCGGCCTGGTGGTGATGACGCTGGCGCTGCTGTTCGCCGTCATCTTAAACGCAGGCATTCGGGGCAAGAAATTCTACCGCGCGGTGATCTATCTGCCTAATATTATCTCTGCCGTGGCGCTGGCCACCATGTGGCTGCAGTTTGTCTACAACCCCCGCTTTGGCCTGCTAACCAATGTGCTCAGCGGCCTGGGGCTTAAAAGCCTGGCGGCAATCCAGTGGACGGCGGCAGGCAATAAGTTCTGGGCGCTGCTGTATGCCTACTGCTTTGGCATGGTGGGCTATCACATGCTGATTTTCTCCTCGGGCATTGAAAAAATACCGCACGACTATTACGAGGCGGCATCCATTGACGGCGCCAACATCGTGGGGCAGTTTACGCACATTACCCTGCCCCTGTTAAAGGGCGTTATCAAGACCAACATCACCATGTGGTCCATTACATCGGTATCCTTCTTTACCTGGTCGCAGCTGTTTTCCACCGTAGTGTCCGACGTGGATACCATTACCCCCATGGTGTACCTGTATAACCAGGTGTTTTCCGGGGGCAATGTGGTCACCGAGCGCAACGCCGGTGTGGGCGCTGCGGTAGGCATATTGCTGGGGCTGTGCGTGGTGGCGGTGTTTGTTATCATTAACCTGCTGATCCGCGACGACGATATGGAATTTTAAGGGAGGAGGCAACCATGAACCATCACAAAATCCGCGAACGCATCAACTGGAAAAAGGAAACCAGCCTCCTGCCCGGGTATATCATCGTTACCCTGTGGGTTCTGTTCACCTTTGTGCTGATTGGCTGGATTGGCGCGGCGTCGCTATCCACCACCAAGGATATCTTTCTGGGCAGGGCGCTGAAGTTCCCCACAGGGCTGCACTTTGAAAACTACGCCAAGGCGTGGACCAGCCAGAATGTATCGGTGTTCTTTAGCAACTCGCTGGTGTATTCCATTGTGTCGGTCAGTTTATTGGTGATTGTGGCAGCGCCCGCCAGCTATGTACTGTCCCGGTTTAAGTTTGCCGGCAACCGCCTGGTGCAAAACGGCTTTGTCGCCGCCATGGGCGTGCCGGTGGTGATGATTATCCTGCCGCTATTTTCCTCTGTGTCGAGGCTGAACTTGCTGAACCAGGACAGCAGCATCCGCCTGCTGATGATTTTCCTGTACGTGGGCATCAATGTGCCGTACACGACGATTTTCCTGCTAACCTTCTTCAGCAACCTGAGCCGCAGCTACGAGGAGGCGGCCGCCATTGACGGCTGCCCGCCCATGCGCACCTTCTGGACCATTATGCTGCCTCTGGCGCAGCCGGGCATCATTACGGTCAGCATATTCAACTTTATCAACATCTGGAACGAATACTTCATGAGCCTGATTTTCGCCAACTCCAACTCTACCCGGCCTGTGGCGGTGGGCCTGTACTCCATGATTAACTCCATGAAGTATACCGGCGACTGGGCGGGCATGTTTGCCTCGGTGATCATTGTGTTCCTGCCCACCTTCCTGCTGTACCTGTTCCTAAGCGAAAAGATTATCGCAGGCGTCACCGGCGGCGGCATCAAGGGATAAGTGAGGATTCCAAAGGAAATCATTTCCTTTGGTGGGTCTGGGCGAAGCCCAGATAAAGAAACCAAAGCAAAACAGCGAAGCGTATTTTGCGACGGACAAAATAAGCAAATAGAATGACGATAACGGGGAAGGCCTCTTTTTGAAAAAAGAAGCCTTCCCCGTACCCCATCCAGAAAAACTTTAAATCTCCACCACTTGCCCCGCAGCCAGGTAGTTCAGCCTGCCGCCCATCTTATCTTTCAGGTACCCATAGGGCGCAAGGCCTGTGCAGTGGCAGGTGTAATATTGACAATCGTATTGTAGCAGCCTGTCCGCCACCTCATTCAGCCAGGGGTTATTTTCTTCCGCCTGCTGATCCATCAGGTGGAAGCCGCCAATCAGCACGTCGGGTTTCAGCCAGTCCATAATGTTCAACAGGTAGATTTCGTGGCGAAAATCATCGGACAAAAAGGTGTCGCCCTCTTTTCGGGTCAGCCCCGCGTTGCTCATGGGAAACGCCTTGGGCAGCCCGTTGCAGGAAAGCAGGGACAACTCCTCGTCAACGGCCAGGCTGTCCTCCACATAGACCAGGCGGTCATTTTTTTCAAGGGCAGGGTTTATGCCGATGTACCGCTCCTGCCCGTGGTAGTGGGGGGCAAAGGCGTAGCGGCTCAGGTAGACGGGGGCATGGGCGTTGATTTGCAAAAAGGCTTCCAGCCCGCCGCCGTGGTCGTAATGCCCGTGGGAAAGCACGGCCATGTCCACCTGGCTTAAGTCGATGCCCAGGGGAGCTGCGTTGTCTGCAAAAGCGGCAGACTGCCCCATGTCAAACAGCAGGCGGTGGCGGGGCGTTTCCATATATATACTCCACCCGTGCTCGCAGGCAAACTGGGGAGCATGGGCGGTATTCTCCATCAGCACGGCAAGTTTCATTGCTCGTCCTCGCCCTCTTGCAGCATGGCGGCATGGTTGCGCCTGTGACAGCCGCGGCGGCCGCGGCGGTGCCCGCCCTCGGAGCAAAGGATGTAGTGCCCCCCCTCAATGCGAAAGGGCAGCCCGTTCACCAGGGCATGGGCCAGCTTTTTGCGGGCATTGTTGTACATCAGCTGCACGCTGGTGCGCGCCACCTGCATGTACTCGCCGCATTCCTCCTGAGAAAAGTTCTCATGGTCAATCAGGCGCAGGGTTTCATACTCCTCCACCGTAAGGATAACAGCATCCTGCTCCAGGTATTCCCCCCGGGCAGGATAAAAAGCGTTGTTTGCCGGCAAGCCGCACACCCTGCGGCATTTTCTTGGTCGGGACATGGTTCCTCCTTCGTAAGAAACCGGGGCGTCCCCCGGTATCTAAAATTACTGCGTCTCAAGCGCCTGCTCGACAAGGGCGAGGCGTTCCTGTAAGTGGGCCTTCTTCTCCTGCAGCTGCTCTGGGGTAAAGCCGTTCATATTGCACGGAGTTCTCCAGTTAAAGCAGCGCTGCGCCCTGCGGGGGCCATTGCCCGGCCCGCGGCATTCCATCCTGCGGGGCCTGTTCCCAAGACCACCGCCCAATCCGCGGCCTCTGCCCATCCCCACATTGCGGGGGCCGGTACCATCCATATTCGGCATGTTCATTCCTCCTTTCATGTTATTGACATATGCCATTTACTAATTCCATTATACACATTAATTGGCATATGTCAATAACCTTTTTGAAAAAAGTTGACTTTGGGCAGAATTCCGGGTTTTCTACTCCCGCGTGATGATATGGGCAGGAGCATCCTGCGTTAAAAGCGCGGGCAAATCCTTAAAGAACAAGGGATAGGCAGGGTAGTTTTCAAAATCATCAAGGGGCAGCCAGTGCAGCGTTTCAGGGCTGTTCAGCATGGACAGGCTGCCAACGGCCTGAAGGGGCTGGCCCTGATAGTCCATCAGGTAGTAGAAGGACAATTCGTGCCAGTGATGCCTGCCCAGCTCCCGATCCTGAAAGAAGTTCTGGTGTACCGCCAGCAGCCTTTTGACGGGCAGCCGCAGCCCTGTTTCCTCCGCAACCTCCCGGATAAGGGCGTCCTCCAGGGACTCCCCCAGATGAACGGCGCCGCCGATGGAATAGTAGTAGGAAGCCAAATCATTATGCGCCATCAGCACATGGTTATCCCACAGGATGACAGCCGCCGCCCGCAGGCGAAAAAGGTGGTTGTCCCGGATAAAGGAAACGTCCTCTCCAAAGGCGGGAATGGGTGCTTTGGTGTCCTTCATCTTGTTGTCCTTCCATTGTTTTTTTCATCATACCCTGCCATCAGGGTTACAGGCAAGAAATATTTTTCCTTATAATGCTTGACGCCGTAAGCTTTTTCGGCATTTTTTACCGTACCCGGCAATTTGGAGGAAAATAACAACGAAAGAAAAAAAGGGGTTTACGTATCTTGTTCATTGTGGTAGAATAACAGCAAGAAAATACAAAAGAGTTCATGAATGAGTAATTTCCTTCCTTCCTTCTTTGGCCGCGCCTCATCAGCGCGGCCTCTTTCGTCGGGGCGCACTCCGCTACTTTCCCGACACGCAAGCGTGTCGGGGGCATTCGCTGCGTGGCCCCTCCTCTCAAACGCAAGCAGGGGCTTGCGTTTGTTTGGGAACAATGGAGCGAGCGGGGTATTTTGTTGGCTCCGGGCGTGGAAGGGTATCGGAATGCACTGCGCTTCCTTTGTTGGAAGGCAGAATAATAACCGCCTCCTCCGCACAGCGGCGGATTCCGGGTGCAGGGGTGAACCCCTGCCCGCCGGAGGCCATCCCTTATTGCTTGCTTAAGTCAACTTCCCCGGCAAAGAGCAGCCCGCCTTCTTCGGTAACACCGGCGCAGAAGTCGTCCCCGCAGGCGATGTCAACGATATTTTGCCAGGCAGCGATGTCGGCGGCGATTTGTTGCGTGATAAGGTTATCCTTCATATACATAAAAGAAAAAATCAACCGGTTCGAACAAAACCATGGTGTTTTACGTCTATATTTGTAAGGAGGTGATGGTATGCGGGGCTTTACCCCCGGGGAGGCGGCCAGGGAACAGCGCTTTATGGCCTGGGTGCAATCCTACGGCGATGCCATTTTGCGCACCTGCTTTGTATACCTCAGCAACAGACAGGACGCGGAGGATGCCATGCAGGACACCTTTCTGAAGGCGTGGAAAGCCATGGAACAGTTTGAACAGCGCAACGGCGCCAGTGAGAAAACCTGGCTGATGACCATCGCTGTCAATGTATGCCGCGACTATCGCCGCTCCAAGTGGTTTCGCCGGGTGGATACCCAAAGGGCGCTGGAGGATTTGCCACCCCGCTATCTTATCGTGGAGGATGCGGACATCGCCCTGACCATGGACATCATGCGCCTGCCGGAAAAACAAAAGCAGGTTGTTTTGCTGCACTACTTTAACGAATTAACATTGCGGGAAGTGGCCGAGGTGCTGGGCGTTGCCGCTTCCACCGTGCACCGCCGCCTGAAACAGGCAGAGCAACAACTGAAAATATCCATGACAGGAGGGAAAGATGATGAAAAATAACCGCGTTCAGCGCGCCATAAACAACACCCTTTCCAGCCTGTATATAACAGAGCGGGACGCCGCCCTCCTGCTGGACGCGGCTAAGGGAGGAAAGAAAGTGAAAAAGAAGCTGTCCGTTGTGATGGTGATGGTTATCGTGCTGATTATTGGCTTGACAACGGCCTTGGCTCTTACCTTCGGCTGGGCAGACGCTGTGTTTTTCTTAAAGAAGGAAAGGAATCAGGGCACTTTTCAGGGATGGACAGCAAAGGAACAGGTTAGCCTGATTGATTCCCTGGTGCAGGACGGCTTCATACCGGAAACACAGCAGGTAAAAAAACTGAGGGACACTACTGACGACAAAGCCCGCTCTGCCCTTGCCAGGGAAATTATGATGGATTGGTTATCCCGCCCTCAGGAGCATATTGCCTTTAGAACCATTATGGAAAAGATATGGGGCGATTTCCGCAGCTGGACGCCGGAACAGAAAGTGTGGTTTACCTCAATCAACACGGAAGCGGGTATCCAGACAGAGGATATGGAAAAATATGTGCTGCCCGGGAAAAATGATATTCCAGCTGAAACAGCTGTCCGTCTGGCAAAGATGTATCTTGGCATATGGTTGGATATCACCTTGGAAGCAATGGAGGAATACCAGGCTTACAACGAGTTTGTTATTTTCCCCAGAGCGAAAAAACAGGAGGGGAAAACCGTATACATCACCGAAGGAGAGCCGCCCGTTTGGTTGATACAGTTCGAGCGAAATGCCGATGATGACTATCCAAACAGCCTGCTGTTGGAAATTGACCCCAAGAACGGACAGCCTGTCTTAGAGTCAGTTATCACACTGCTACGGCAGATAACCTATGGCAGCAGAACCTGGCCGGAGGCTGCCATGCTTAGTGAAGAAGCCCTCAGGGCACAAGATTTTAAGCCAATGATGTCTTGGTCCCACCAAGCCCGCCACCAGTGGACGCAAGAAATACGCCCCCTGATTCTTGCCTTACAAAAGGCAGATAAGACTGATTCTGTTTCCCTTGCTTATTCCCACTACCAATACGGCCTGCCCAATGAAAAATCCATTCCGGAAAAAGAAGCGTTGGTAAAGGCAATGGAAGCCGCCCGTGCTTTAAACAGTGAGAACGCCAAGACCCTTGACAGGTATGACAACGTCTTTACCTACTACGATGTGTCCAATACCGCGACGCCTCTATGGCGCGTCCATATAAGCGCTACAGGACGGCTGGCCGACGATATCACTCGCCAGCGTCCGGTAAAACTGCTCAACTATCGGATAGAGTTAAACGCTTATACCGGGGAAGTTGTTACTGTGGAAACTTACGAGCAGGGCAGCATAACAGGTTACGAGGCCATCGTTATGCAGTTATAAAGCAGTGAGATGTAAGATGAAATGGTAACACTAAAAATGACCCAAAGCCATTCAAATGTACACAACCCTGTCAGTCAATATCATCAGAAAGCACAAGCGAAGAACCCTAACACAATGAAAGCCCGTATCCTCCAACGTGGAGGCCGGGCTATTTTCTTGCCTGATGTCCTATTCGCCCTTAGCCTTCGTTTCTGGTATAATTCTTTTATCGACTTCATATTGTTAGGGGTGTTCCCATGCCGTTACTGATTGTACGCGACGACATTACCACCATGAAGGTGGACGCCATTGTCAACGCCGCCAAAAACAGCCTGCTGGGCGGCGGCGGGGTGGACGGGCAGATACACCGGGCGGCGGGGCCGGAGCTTTTGGCCGAGTGCCGCACCCTGGGTGGTTGCGAAACGGGGCAGGCAAAAATAACCAAAGGGTACAATTTGCCCGCCCGCTATGTTATCCACGCCGTGGGGCCGGTGTGGCAGGGCGGGGGGCATGGAGAAAAGGAGTTGCTGGCCTCCTGCTACCAAAACGCGCTGCAGCTAGCCTATGACAGGGGCCTTGAAAGCATCGCCTTTCCGCTAATTTCTTCCGGCATCTACGGCTATCCCAAGCGCCAAGCGCTGGAAGTGGCGGCGGACGCTATCCGTAATTTTCTTGACAGCCATGACATGCTGGTGTATCTGGCGGTGTTTGACAAGCAGGCGCTGGACGCGGGCAAGGGGCTGTTTCAGGATATACAGTCCTTCATCGACGAAAAGTATGTGGAGGAACGGGCGCCCTGGCTGGACGCCCGCTGCAGGAAGGCCGACGAAGCCGCCTTCTCCCGGCATCTTGCGGAATATGATGTACAGGCATCCCGTATGGAGGATACCCTGCCCTTTCCCGCCGGAAAAGAAACGGAGGAAGCGCTAAAGCCGCAAGCTTCCCAGGCCCGGCGCCTCCCCGATGTACCCCTCGAAAGGCCCAGGCCCAGAAAACGGGGGCTTTCCCTGCCCAGAATCCACTGGGAAAAACGTACGCGCAAAGCGGCGGATCAGGCAGATATTCCGGAATTGGCCCAGGCAATGCCCGCGGAAAGCATGGGCGCCCCGGCAGCCCCCGCCATGCACGATACTTTGGAAGACATCCTGCGCAATGTGGACGAAACCTTCTCCCAGACGCTGCTGCGCCTGATTGACTTATCCGGCATGACCGACCCTGAGTGCTACAAAAAAGCCAATGTGGACCGCAAGCTGTTTTCCAAAATCCGCAGCGATATCCACTACCGCCCCTCCAAGCAGACGGCCATCGCCTTCGCCCTGGCGCTGGAAATGGACTTGGCCGCCACTCAGGACCTGCTGCGCCGGGCGGGCTACGCCCTGTCCCCCAGCAGCAAGGCGGATTTGATTGTGGAATACTTTATCCGGCATGGCCAGTATGATATTTTTGAAATCAACCAGGCCCTCTTCGCCTATGACCAGGTGCTGCTGGGGGCGTAGGGGGTTGGCATGGTATCTCTTTCATAGAAAAACACATGGATTCTGATAAAGTGTCGCCCGCCGGGCGACCATTTTTATTCCTCCGCCCTATATCCTGTAGGTAACCCGAAAGGGCATTACGCTGAAGCGGCAACGATACAGGAGGTCAACATGAAAAACAATCTGACAGAAATGGTGTTTATACTCGACCGTTCCGGCTCCATGTCGGGCTGGAGAAGGATACCATCGGGGGCTTCAATTCCCTGATAGACAAGCAGAAGGACGTGGAGGGGGAGGCGCTGGTGTCCCTGGTGCTGTTCAATTCTGAAAGCGAAGTGATTTTAGACCGCAAAGATTTGCCCACCGTGCCGGAATTAACCGACCAGGTGTACCAGGCCTCCGGCTTTACCGCCCTGCTGGACGCCGTCGGCGGCGCCATCCGCCATATCGGCAATGTGCACAAGTACGCCCGGGCGGAGGATGTGCCAAAGAACACCCTGTTTGTTATCATCACCGACGGCATGGAGAACGCCAGCCGCAAATATTCCGCCGACCGGGTAAAGAGCATGATAGAGCGGCAAAAAGCCGAGTACGGCTGGGAGTTCCTTTTCCTGGGCGCCAACATCGACGCCGTGGAAACCGCCGCCCAGTTTGGCATCGGCGCCGACCGCGCCGCTAACTACCACGCCGATAAGCAAGGCACCGCCCTTAACTTTGAGGCGGTGGAAAACGCCACCCGGGCTGTGCGCGCCTGCATGCCCCTTGGCAGCAGTTGGAAGAAGGCCATCGACGCGGATTATGCAGGCAGGAAAAGATAACGGATAGAATGCCTTTTTTACCTACATCATAATGCTGGTATCATGTTTATACGCCGCCCCGAAAAGGCGGCGGTTTTACATGCACTTTACACGATTTTTACATTCCCTTGACAGATTTCACCAATACCCATAAAATAGGGGACAACGCATGAATATTTCACGAAAGGAAACACTGGTATGAAAAAATTCTTTGTGTATCTTCTGACTGCCGCCCTGATACTGGGGCTGCTGGCCCCTGCCATGGCGGAAAACGACGCCTACATGCAGGAGCTGATTGAGGCCGCCAAGGCGGATGGAGAGCTTGTTATCTACGGCTCCTCCGAGGAAGCCCATGTCGCCGCCGTGGCCAAAAACTTCGAGAAGATCTACGGCATCAAGACCCACTTCACCCGCCTGTCCACCGGCGAAGTACAGGCCAAGATTACCGAGGAAAACGGCAACCCCTCCGCTGACGTCTGGTTTGGCGGCACCACCGACCCCTACAACGAGGTCGCTGCCGCGGGCCTGCTGGAAGCCTACGACGCCAAGAACCAGGTAAACCTGGTCAGCGATATGTACAAGGACAAGGACGGCTACTGGTACGGCATCTACAA
>CAZCBC010000016.1:26344-27578 GCA_964496775.1 uncultured Oscillospiraceae bacterium | reverse complement strand
CCATACTGATTATACTAAAAAATCCACCACGTAGGGTGGCTTTTTTGACAAACTGCGCCGGGCGTTTCGCCCGGCTTTTAATTTCCTGTTTACTCCCGCAGCGCCTGTGCATGCGGTATTTGTTCAGATGCCGTGTTACATTTGACTTTGCCCCCCGGTGTGCTATAATCGGAGATGTAACAAAACATTACGAATTGTGTGGAGGAAGGTTCTGCCTTGCTGACTGCGCTGCTCTTTATACTGTGGCTGGCCTTCAATGGCCGCTTCACGTTGGAAGTCGCCCTGTTTGGGGTGGCTATTTCAGTTGGGCTTACTTGGTTTGTGCGCAACCATGTGCTCAAAACCTCCTGGCAGAAGGAGCTTTTGCAGCTGCGCAAAACGCCGCTGTTTTTGCGTTTTATCTGGCTGTTGGTAAAGGAAATTACTATCGCCAACAAGGCGGTGCTGCGCCTCATCCTCAGCAATCGCTTTAAGGTGCAGCCCAAGTTGGCTGTCTTTAAAACCGGGCTTAAGAACAGGGCTTCCCGCGTCATTCTGGCCGACTGCATTACCTTAACCCCCGGCACCATTACGGTCAGCCTGGAAAAAAACAGCTATGTGGTGCATTGCCTGGACGACTCCTTCGAGGATGGGCTGGAAAACTCCAGCTTCGAGCAACGCCTGGAGGAGATTGAGCGTATCGGGCAGAAGGACAAAAACAAATGAGAGTACAAGACGCGTATTTCTATCTATACTATTTTGCTTTGGTGGTATTGGCGGTGCTGCTTGTACTGTGCTTCATCCGTGCCATGAAAGGGCCGCGCATCGCCGACCGCATTGTGTCCATTAACATGATGGGCACGGAAATTATCGCCATAATCTGTATCCTTGCCTTGATGATGAATGAAGGATACCTGGTGGACGTGGCCATCGTGTACGCTATGATCAGCTTTTTAAGCGTTGTCGTGCTGTGCAAGGTGTACCTGGGCGTACACTGGAGCCGTATGCAAAGGAGGCAGAGGATGACAGGCGTGCTTGAATGGGTTCGCTTTCTGATAACGGCGGTCAGCCTGTTGGCCGGCGTGTTTATTCTGGCAGCCTCCGTACTGGGCGTATACAAGTTTGACTATGTGTTAAACCGCATGCACGCCGCCGCCATGGGAGATACCCTGGGCATCCTGTTTGTGCTGCTGGGCCTTATCGTCAGCGCCCAGGATATCTGGCTGATTATCAAACTCGTTCTGGTTGTTACATT
>CAZCBC010000016.1:24658-26334 GCA_964496775.1 uncultured Oscillospiraceae bacterium | reverse complement strand
CTCTGGGTAGCCAACCCCGTAGGCAGCCACCTGATTGCCAGGCTGGAGGTTAACACCAACCCGGTGTGGGAGCAGCAGGTGAAGGATGCCCAGCAGGAATGGGAGGAGGGACACAGCGATGGACGTCTTTAAGTTGATTCTGTTAATTATCCTGGTCATCTGCGCCCTGGCGGTCAGCTTAACCCGGAATCTGTTGGCCTCCATTATTGTGTATATGGCTTATTCTCTGGTGATGAGCGTCATCTGGATGCTGCTGAAATCTCCCGACCTGGCCATTACCGAGGCGGCGGTGGGCGCCGGCATCACCACCATTTTATTCTTTATTACCCTCAAAAAAATTCACGCCATCAAGGGAGAATCAGAAGATGAAGCGTAATAGGGACTGGGGAAATACCCTGCAGGGGCGTTTTCTTCGCGCCATGCGCTTTGGCTTTGAGCCGCTGGATATACTGCTCCACGAGCGCCTGGATTCGGACAGAGACGAGCGCGCCAGGGAAGCCCAGGAAGCAGCGGACATCCTGCGGGAACTGCAGGAGAATGAGCGCGCCGCCCTGGCCCGCAAAAAGCAGCGGGACTTTGCCCAGGACGTGCTGGAATGGTCCCAGTCCAGGGGCCGCAAGGTGATGAGCCGCCTCTACGCTGTGTTATCCGTCACCATTTGTCTGACGCTGATTATTCTTCTGATGGAAACCGTTATCAGCATGCCTCCCTTCGGCAGCGCCCTGGCCCCCACCAATAACGAGGTGGCCGCGCGCTACATCGAAAAAGGCCTGGAAGAAACAGGCGCCACCAATATTGTAGCCGGCATGATACTCGACTACCGCGCTTTTGATACCCTGGGCGAAAGCACTGTGCTCTACATCGCCGCCTGCGCTGTGCTGATACTGCTGCGTATCGACCGGCGTAAGGACGGCACCCCCACCCAGGAGCTGATTGCCGAAGAAGCGGACGACCGCGCCCACGAGCCCAAGGCCGACCGCGTTTTACAGGGCAGCGCCAAGGTGCTGACGCCTATCGTGTTGCTGCTGGGCATCTATGTCATTCTAAACGGACACCTGTCGCCGGGCGGCGGCTTCTCGGGCGGCGCCATTGTAGGCGCGGGTCTGATACTCTACCTGAACGCCTTCGGCTTTGACAGGGCCTCCCGGTTCTTTACCTACAAAACCTTTACCTCTGTCAGCCTGTTTTCCCTGTCCTTCTACGCCCTGGCCAAGGCCTACGCCTTCTACTGCGGCGCCAATGGCTTAAAAAGCGGTATTCCCTTGGGTACTCCGGGCGCCATCCTGTCCTCCGGTTTAATCCTGCCGCTGAACATCTGTGTGGGCATGGTGGTAGCCTGCACCATGTATGTATTCTTTTGCCTGTTCCGCCGGGGCAGCCTGTAAGGAGGGAGAAAGCATGCCGCAACAACTACTGGTTAACTTAGAGCAGACCTTCTCCATCATCCTCTTTGGCATCGGGTTTACCCTGCTTCTGCTCCACCGTAACCTGATGAAAAAAATCATCGGCCTCAACATCATGGACACGTCGGTGTATCTGTTTTTAACCTCCCTGGGCTACATCAGCGGACGGGAAGTGCCCATTGTGCTGGACCTTGACAAGGCGCCTACAGTGGAGCAGTTCATCAACCCCATCCCCACCGGCTTGGTGCTGACGGGCATCGTGGTGTCGGTCAG
>CAZCBC010000016.1:20425-24617 GCA_964496775.1 uncultured Oscillospiraceae bacterium | reverse complement strand
ATTGATGAAATTACCCTGCTTGCCCGCCAGGAGGTGAAGTAATGGCTTTCGTACAAAACTTCCCCTTCTTCAGCATCCTGCTGTGCATGTTTGGCGGCATTGTTACCAGCGTATTAAACCGCAAGGTGGCCAAGTGGACTACCCTGGCTATTACCTTCGCTGTATTTGTATTAAGCGCCTGCACCTGGCATTACACCCTGCAAAACGAGGGCAGCTATGCCTTTATGATGGGGCATATCCCCGCACCCTGGGGCAACGAAATCCGTATCGGACGGTTGGAAGCGTCCATGGCCACCCTGTTTTCCCTGGTAATGTTTTTAACATTGGCGGCGGGGCTGTTTAACCTGGACAGCCATGCCGAAGAGCAAAAGCAGAATTTGTTTTTCGTCATGGTGGATTTGGCTTTGGCGGCCCTATTGGTCATGCTGTATACCAACGACCTGTTTACCGCCTATGTGTTTATCGAAATCAACACCATTGCCGCCTGCGCGCTGATGATTATCAGGCAAAACGGCCATACCCTGGTGGCAGCTACCCGGTACATGATTATGAACCTTTTAGCCAGCGCCACCACGCTGCTGGCCATCTCCATGCTGTATGGCATCACCGGCCATCTGCTGATGCCCCAGTTGCAGGAAGCGGTGGCGGCGCTGCACCAGAGCGGGCAGTACCAGGTGCCGCTGACGGTGGTCATCCTGCTGTTTACGGTAGGCCTGGGCATCAAAAGCGCACTGTACCCTTTCCATGTCTGGGCACCGGACGCCTATACCAACGCGCCGCCGGTTTCTGCGGGCATCTTGTCGGGCCTGGTCAGCAAGGGGTATATCTTCCTGCTGATAAAAATCTACTACCGGGTGATCGGCATCGACGTCATTCTGTCCGAATATGTGCTGGACATCCTGTTTGTCTTCGGTATTTTAGGGATGATACTGGGCTCCGTCAGCGCCATTCGCCAGCGGGATGTGCGGCGTATGATTGCCTATTCCTCGGTGGCGCAGATTGGCTATATCTTTATGGGGCTCAGCATGGGCACCCAGGCGGGCACGGTAGCCGCCATCTTCCATATGCTGGTGCACGCCGCGGCAAAACCTGTGCTGTTTATTTCCGCCGCCGCCCTCAGTGACGCCTCGGGCGAACACAAGAGCATCCATTTCCTAAGGGGCGCCGCCCACCGCGAAAAGGTGGCCGGCATCGCTTTCACCATCGCTTCCATGAGCATGGTAGGCATCCCCATGACGGCGGGCTTTATCAGCAAGATACGTTTGTCCACAGCAGGCATGGCACAGCCGGGAATAACCAAGTACATTATCCTCTTTGCCCTGGCGCTGAGCACCCTGCTGAACGCCGTGTACTTTTTGCAAACGGTGGTGCATATCTATCGCCGCCCTACCCTGGAGGAGCAGTTGACCGCCCCCTGCCCCCTTAAGCCCATGCGGTTTGCCAACCGCGTAGCGCTCTTGTCCCTGGCGGCGGTCACCCTGGTGCTGGGCATCCTGTCCGGCCCCTTTATCCAATCCATCTTTGTCGGTTTGTTGTCATTCTCATAACAGGAGGCGTAAAAAAGTGAACGGGTTTATGATGTTGCTGGCTGTGCTGGTGCCTATCATCGCAGGGCTGCTGGTTGCGCTGGTTCCCCAAATCAATACGGACAGGAGGATGCGCTGCACCTTTGTGGGCGCTGCGCTGCTGATGGAATGCCTGGTGGTTATCGGCGTTGCCTTAAGCGGAGAGGGTACGGTGGTACTGCTGCGCTTAAGCGAGGCGCTGCCCATTGCCCTGCGCAACGACCAGATGGGCGTTATCTTCTCGCTGGTCATGGTTGCCATGTGGACCATCAGCGCCTTTTTCTCCTTCTCCTACATGGCTCACGAAAAAAACGAAAAAACCTACTATACCTTTTACCTTCTGACGCTGGGCGCCCTGGTCGCCCTGTGCTTTGCCGCCACGCTGGTCACCATGTACCTCTTCTTTGAGGCGGTTACCCTGCTGTCTCTGGCCCTGGTGCTGCACGAGCGCAGCAAGGAAGCCGTGGCCGCCGCCATCAAATACCTGATTTACTCCGTCGCCGGTGCCACCCTGGGGCTGATGGGCATCTTTTTCCTGGTGCCCAATCTGTCCAGCCCTTACTTTGTGATGGGCGGCGCGCTGAACCTGGAAAACCTGACCATTACCCCCGACATGCTGTTGGTGGTACTGTTCCTGGCGCTGATGGGCTTTTCTACCAAGGCGGGTATGTTCCCCATGCACGGCTGGCTGCCCACCGCCCACCCCGTGGCCCCCTCCCCCGCTTCGGCGGTGCTGTCGGGCGTCATCACCAAGGCGGGCGTCATCTGCGTCATCCGCACCATCTACTACGCCATTGGCCCCGAATTTCTGCGGGGTACCTGGGTACAGTTGGCGCTGCTGAGCCTGGCTACCATTACGGTGTTCATGGGCTCCATGATGGCGCTGTTTGAAAAACATCTGAAAAAGCGCCTGGCTTTTTCCTCTGTTTCCCAGGTCAGCTATATCCTGTGCGGCGTGTACCTGCTGGACCGCACAGCCCTTGCAGGCGGCTTCCTGCATGTGGTGTTTCATGCCCTCATCAAGGACGGCCTGTTCCTCTTCGCCGGCGCCATCATCTTTAAGACCGGCCTTACCTATGTGGACCAGTTAAAGGGCCTGGGTAAAAAGATGCCTATCACATTCTGGTGCTTCATCATCTGCTCCCTGGGGCTGATTGGCATTCCCCCCACGGGCGGCTTTATCAGCAAATGGTACATTGCCGAGGGCGCCATCGCCGGGATGAGCAAATCTCCCGTGCCGCTGTTTACCTGGCTGGTACCCGTTATCCTGCTTTTGTCTGCATTGCTGACGGCAGGCTACCTGATGCCCATCGCCATCCATGGCTTCTTTTCACCCCTGGACAAGGACCTGACGCTGCCCGGCGGCGACAGCCTGGAAAATGCCGCCGACCCCGACAGAATGATGACAGTGCCCATGATGATTCTGGCCGCCGCCGTGCTGCTGCTGGGCACGCTGCCCGGTTTCCTGATCAATATCTTCAACGCGCTGACAGCGCTGTTAGTCTGAGGACATATGCTGATTGTATCCATTCTCCTGCCCATGGCGCTGGGCGCCGCCCTGCCCCTCTTCCGCTTCAGGAAGGAGGGGCTGAGGTGCGCGTACATCATGCTGTCGGTGTTGGTAACCACGGCGCTGGCCTTGCCCCAGGTTATCCTGGGCACTTTGGAAAGGGAGACCCTGTTTCTGATTACCGAAACGCTGCCCATCGCCTTTAAGCTGGACGGCACGGGGCGGGTATTCGCCGGTATCGTCTCGGTTTTGTGGCCCCTTGCCACATTGTATGCCCTGGAATACATGGAAAAGGACGCCCACAAGGATACCTTCTTTACCTTCTATCTGCTGTGCTACGGCATCACCCTGGGTATCGCCTGCGCTTCCAACCTGGTTACCCTGTACCTGTTCTATGAACTGCTGACGCTGGTTACCCTGCCGCTGATTATGCATGGCGGCAGCATCCGCAATATGCGCGCCGGGCTTAAGTATCTGTACTATTCCATCGGCGGCGCGGCCCTGGTGTTTATCGGCATGGTCTATATCATCTACTACGGCGGCTCGACAGAGTTTGTCTACGGCGGCCTGAAGGACATGACCATGGGGGATACCTCCACCAACCTGCGCATCGGATATCTGATTTGCTTTATCGGCTTTGGCGTCAAGGCGGCTATCTTCCCCCTGCACCGCTGGCTGATTGAGGCAGCCGTCGCCCCCACCCCCGTGACAGCCCTGCTGCACGCCGTAGCGGTAGTCAAGTCGGGGGTATTCGCCATCATCCGCGTTACCTGGTTTATCTTTGGCCCCATGCTGCTGGCAGGCACCTTTGCCCAGTATATCCCGCTGGCCATTGCCTCCTTTACCATTGTGTATGGATGCACCATGGCGCTTAAGGAGCAGCACATCAAGCAATCCCTGGCCTATTCCACCGTCAGCAACTTAAGCTACATTGTCCTGGGCGCTCTGCTGCTGACCCCCGAGGGCCTCTCTGCCAGCCTGATGCACATGAGCTTTCATTCACTGATTAAAATCACCCTGTTCCTGTGCGCCGGTATGTACCTGAAACGCAGCGTTATCTATGTGCAGGACCTGCGCGGCGTACACCGCGCGGCGCCGGAGCTGGCTGCATGCTATC
>CAZCBC010000016.1:4507-20415 GCA_964496775.1 uncultured Oscillospiraceae bacterium | reverse complement strand
TGTTAGGCGCCCTGGCTTTGACGGGCATTCCCCCATTCCTGGGCTTTTTAAGCAAATGGTCCCTGGCCATCTCCTCGGTGCACGAGGGCAGTGTGCTGGGCATTGCGGGGGTGGTCGCGCTGACCATCAGCGCCATGCTGACCTTCTTTTACCTGGTGGTTCCCGGCCTGATTGCCTATGTGGGGCAGCCTTCCCGCGTATATGCCTTCCGGGAGTATTCCCCCGGCTGGAAGGCGCTGACGCCCCTCTTTATCCTCTGCCTTTTCATGCTTCTTTTCAGTTTCTGGCCCGCGCCGCTGACCAGCTTTTTCGCCCACGCAGCCGCGGGCGGGATGTAAGGGGGTGCGAAGATGAACATCCTGCTTCTCTTGTTGGTCTTTGTTCCCCTGGTGATGAGCGTGCCTGCCTTCCTGGTTACGAAAAAAGGCCGGAACGCGGGTTACGCTGTGCTGATCATAACAACGCTGGCCGCCTTTGCGGGCGCCCTGTACCTGTTTCTGGGCGCGCTGCAAAACCGCTTTGCCGCGCATTCCCTGCCCGGGGTATGCTTCTTCGGCTTAAGCTTCCGGGGCGATGGTTTCCGCAGCCTGTACGCGCTGGTTTTAACCTTTATGTGGCTGGCAACCTCCCTCTTCAGCCCCCAGTACTTTGCCCACAGCCATAAGCACGGGCGGTACCTGTTCTTTACGCTGATTACCCTGGGGGCTACCCTGGGGGTATTCCTGGCCGATGATATTCTGACTGCCTTCATCTTCTTTGAAATCATGTCCTTCAGCAGCTACCCCTGGGTAGCCCATGAGGAAACCCCCGGCGCCCTGCGCGCCGCCGCCACCTATCTGGCCATTGCCATATTCGGCGGCATGGCCATGCTGATGGGGTTGATGATGCTCTACCCCCAGCTGGGCACCTTCGCCTTTAACGCGCTGCTGCCTGCGGCCCAGGCGCTGCCCGACAAAAGCGGGCTGTACCTGCCCTGTGTGCTGATTTTGGCGGGCTTTGGCGCCAAGGCGGGCATGTTCCCGCTGCACGTGTGGCTGCCCAAGGCCCATCCCGTAGCCCCCGCCCCTGCCAGCGCCTTGCTGTCGGGCGCGCTGACCAAGGTAGGCATCTTCGGCATTTTGGTGGTTTCCGCCCAGGTGCTGCTGCACGATGTTGCCTGTGGCAACCTGTTGCTAATCCTGGGGCTGATTACCATGTTTGCCGGGGCTTTGCTGGCCCTTTTGTCGGTAGACCTAAAGCGCACGCTGGCCTGCTCCTCCATGAGCCAGATTGGTTTTATCCTGGTAGGCATTTCCATGCAGGCCCTGCTGGGCGAGCATAACGCCCTGGCCGCCCAGGGCACCGTGCTGCACATGCTGAACCACAGCCTGATTAAGCTGTGCCTGTTTATGTGCGCGGGGGTGATTTACCTGGGCATGCATAAGCTGAACCTGAACGACATCCGCGGCTATGGCCGCAACAAGCCTTTCCTGCATGTGTGCTTCCTGGTGGGCGCCGCATCCATCAGCGGGGTGCCGCTGTTCTCGGGGTATATTTCCAAAACGCTGCTGCACGAAAGCATGGTGGAATATATCGTACATCTTCAGCACCTGGGGCAGAGCAGCCTGTGGTACAGCGTTAGCGAATGGGTCTTCGTGATTACCGGCGGTATGACCTTCTGCTACATGCTGAAACTGTATATTGCCATCTTCTGGGAAAAGCCTGCCGGCGACGCCGCCGAGCAGGCCAAGGGGTACCTAAGCCCCCTGTCCCGCGTGGCGCTGTTCTTTGCCGGGGCAATGCTGCTGGTGCTGGGCATTTTGCCCGACGCCACCATGACGCCGCTGGCCAACCTGTCGCTGCCCTTTATGAACGCGCACCCGCCCGCCCACGCGGTGGAATATTTTTCCGTAGTCAATCTGGTGGGCACGGGCAAATCCCTGGTGATAGGGCTTGTACTATACCTGACGCTGGTGCGGCGCTACCTAAGGGCGCCTAACCAGGAAGGCGCCGTGCAGTATGTGGACCGCAAGCCCCAGTGGCTGGATATGGAGGATACCCTCTACCGCCCTGGCCTGCGCATACTACTGCAAGTGGGCGGCACGCTGGCAACACTGGCGCACCGCCTGCCCGACTTTGTGGGCGCCCTGGGCATGCGCGCCGTAGGCGGCGTGGGCCGTTTTCTGCAAAGGCTGCCAGAGGTGCTGATACAAGCCGCAATGTGGCTGGGCAAAGTGGTGGCGCTGGGGCTGTCCGCCAGCATGGACGGCGTTGTGTCCCTGCTGGGGCGCACCGTGTTTACGCCCCCCAAGGGCAGACAGCCCGTGCCGGTAGGCAACCGCTTTACCTATATGCTGGGCAAGGTGTTCAACTTCTTAAGCGGGCTTAAAAACCGGCTGCTGCGCCGCGCCAATCCCGTGGTGCGCAAGTATACCTATATCTTCGCCGCTCTCTGGCAGGAGATGGCTACCAACTTTGAACGCCTGACCCATAGCCTGTCCTTCAGCCTGATGATGTTCTCCATCGGCCTGCTGGTTACGCTATTGTACTTAATGACACGATAAAATTGTGGATTCCAAAGGGCATCATGCCCTTTGGTGGGTCTGGGCAAAGCCCAGATAAAAAAACCCAAGCAAAACAGCGTCAGCGAATTTTGCGGCTAACAGTACAAGAAAATAGAACGCAAGAAAACGGGGAAGCGGATTTTTGAAAAAATCCCTTCCCCGTACCCCATCCCAAAAACTTTAACAGGGATGTTATTTATCTATCAACTGCTGGTACATGCGCATCAGCTCTGTTACGCAGTCGGACTCTGTCATCTCCCTTACGCTAAAGCCATAGGCAGCCATCACGGCGCGGTCATTGGCCTGACGGGCTTTGCGCAGCTCCACCGGCATGGTTACCTCGTCATACAGGTCTGCCAGGGAGCTGTCGGGGTACAGGGCACGGGCGTCGAGGATTGCCCGGGCCGTTTCCTCAATGGCCGCCTGCTGCTGGGCAGAGGGCTGCGGCCAGGGAAAGTTGTTGTATACGATGGTGTTGGAGTAACTGTAATCGCTTTTTAACCTTCCCCCTACCGCACGCATTCAAGCCATTATACATGATGTTGATATTCCAAAACTGTAAGGAATCGCACGTCCTGCATAGTAAATTGTTTGTCGCCAACATTGTTATATAATTTGTCACTAGATATGTCTGAAGATTTGAAACCATTATAATCACTTGCTTTTTAATCATTCATCTTTAATACCACCACGTGGATACGAGTCCTTTTCACGCCATATCGAACCACTTTTAGTATGGTAATGTTGTCCGTGCGACCGAACAATATGTTCTTTTGGTGAAGAACGATTAAAGTCGTCCACAACATCATCTTGATTAATTTTATTAATGGCAATATCTCTTCTTTTTTCATGAGAATCAGGATTAGTACTCTTGTTAAATTTAGATGTGTTATTTTCTGTTACTAATTTACTTATTAATCCTGCAGCAAATCCTGTAGCAAAAATTTCTATTGTTTTTTTTACAATCGGATGTTTGTTTAAAAAATCATCAATTTTTTCCACTGCAGGCTTTGTGTGTTTTTTGAATTCTCCGTTTGCTCTTATTTTAGAATTAGAATTTACTTTGCTATTTTTCAAATTAACTTGTGTAACATTTTGATTTTTCATACACGAATTATTTTCCGGAAGTTTCTTATTCTCTCCTTCCATTGCCTTTCGTATATTTTCATTTTTTTTGCTTGAATCCTTAAGTTGTATTATTTCACATGGGATATACGGTCCTTCTCCAAAATCTTTTTTTTCTTTTGTAACTGGATCAAAATACCAATTAGTTGGGTTTCTCCAGTTCCCATTATGGGCTTCTAAATGTTCTTCCCTTGATAGAAACTGAATATTTCGATAGTCTCCTTGATATTCTGGATATTCTTCAACGCTCTTCATATGTTGACCTTGAAAGGCTACACCTATATCATCATATGCCTTGCCCTTTTCGAGAATATCTTTCTGTTGTTCAATAGTCCATTCTCTTGTCCCTCGCCCTTCTTGAACAAGCTCTTGTTCTTTATTCCAAGCTTCAAGAATCGCCTTGTTAGCCTCTGCTGTTCGTCTTGACATACAATTAGTCTCCTATGCCAAGTATGTTATGAAGATCATTCAAAAATGTAATGAAATCAGAATAAATCTCATCATCTTCTAACCTTCCAGCTTCATGATTGTAAATAGCAATCTTATCTCCTGTTTTTTCGCAAAGAATTGGATCGCCTGATGCTAATGCTCCAATTACAATATAATCATTACTAGGTCTATCATTGTCATCTACGTCAATTGTCGGCATATGTCCAACACCATATAACTGAACTCCAGCTGGCAAGAAAAGTTCACCCCCATCCGAAAACAGCAACCAGTCTTTGTATTTTCCGGGTAGCTTGACATTATTAACTTCCTCAAACTCATTGATGCTATCTTCAGTAGCAGCCGCAACAAAGTTCATTTTACCTTGTTCTTGAAGCTCATCAACAAGAAGCTTTATTTCTTCAGAAATCATATTCTTTCTCCTTTACATTGGTGTACTTCATAGAATAATCATTCTATGAAGCACAGCAATGATTATTAGTAAGGGCTTGAAAGCCTTATTCTATCGTTACTACCTGTCGTTATCATAATTATGATGCGAAACCCGCAGACCGAGTTTAATAAAGTAAGTCTGGACAGCCAGAAAGCCTGACTCTCCCCTTTTTCGTAGCCCCTGTCCTGCCAATAGGCCGCGAACTTTTCCGCCGCGACACGTTGATCTATCTCTTTCATGATGCCCCCGTTGGAAATAAGATACCCGATACGCTTGGAAACATCACTTTTTCCTGAACAAGTTTATTTCAACGATATTATTATCCTTATGAAAGGCCACCTCAGCGCTGTCCACCATGATGGCAACCAGCGACAAGGCGATGGAGCTGCCGCCTTCCCCTGCGAGGGTCCAGTAGTATTCCTCCATTTCGGCAAGCCGGTTTTGCTTGTTGATGTTTTCGCCGATGCGCTTTAGCTCCCTCTCGGTGATGGTTACATTTCGGGCGCTTGTCGAAATATAGGTGCCTTCTTTTTTCAAGGATATTTGCACAGAAATGTTGTCGGCCTTTCTTTCCATGTAGAAGGTGACCATTTCATCGGTGAGCTTGGATATTTTTTTCATCTCGTACATTGTTCTCTCCCTACCCTGTTACCTGTTTCGCTTAACTGTTGGAATATTCATGGCTTCCAGCACCGGGATGGCAAGCATGGCCACAATACCGGAGGAGAAGCCGTTGTTGTACAAATTCATTCCCGCGTGCCAGGACGCAGTGCTGAGGGTTACATGCAGATGCGCCATGCCCACAAAGATGCCCACCAGGGCGCCATAGCGCCCGGCCAGCGGACACAGCCCTGTGGAGAACAGCCCAATGGTGATGATGGTGGCGTGATGCACATCCACCCCTAAAAACAGCGACGCAAGGGTTACACCCAGCATAACGGGAATGGAGTTTTTGGCATGTATGCCAAAGGACGCAAAGCCCACCACCGTCAGCAGGCCGGCAATGGTGGCGCCGCACAGGATGCCGTCCATCAGAAAGATATAGGCCATTGAGATCAGGCCCATGATGCCCATGTTCTTTAAGGTAACAGAATATGAGGTAAGCCTTGTGAAGTCTGTCACCAGCCTGCCGGAAAAAGTAAAAATCTCGGTGTACTTGTCGTCTTCACTTTTGTTGACATGTCCGATATAGATCAGCATTACAAAATAAGCCGCAAAGAGTATCGTGAGGGCGATATAGCTTGTGGAACTGTGCACGCCGTCGCCCGTTACCTGATAGTTAAACCCCTTGAAAATTGCATTGGCCACAGCGCCCACAAAACCCGTGGCAACACCCGTGTTGTATAGGGTATAGCCCGAATGCAGCACCAGCGTATGGTTGCCGATAGCCGGCATAATATAGCCGATAAAGATGCCCACCGCATAGCCCAATAACAGGCCCTTATAGGAATTGTGCATCAAGTGGGCGATGATGGACACGATAGGCGCGAGGGACGCCGTAAAAATAGAAGTGGCGACGACATTTCGAAAGTCCATCCCCTTTACCTTGGCATAGATAAAGCCGCCAATATAGAAGGGCCAAATATTGTAGATGTTCTTGCCGATAAAGCTGAACCCCGTCGTAATGAACAGTGCCGAAATTAATAGACCGGTTGGTTTTAAATTAAGCCTTTGCAAAAGAACAGCAATAATCAGCGTAAGCAGCCCTGCGTTAAACAACGCCGATCCCACATTGGTTACCTTGATATAGTCCGTTAAAAACACATCGTTTGCCAGCAGGATGTCCCACATGCCTTTCGCAATTTCGGCAGGCGTATTGTAGCAAAAGGCCAGCAAAATCATCATCACAGGAAGGATATAGATGATTCTGTAAAGGGTTGCTGTCTGGCTCAGGTCGGCTTTGCCCCGGAAGATGTCCAAGTAAGGCTTTACAAATTTCATATTGTCACCTTGTATAGCAGAATGCGTTGTAGGTTTGTAACCAAATCTATTGTACCGCATTTTACTTGAATGCTATTTGTGTGTCAAGATTGTATGTGTTTGAACGGTCAACATGCAGTTTATCCCCAACACCATCATCGCCTTTTAAAAATAGGTTGTTTTTATCCTATTTTAGATATATACTATCAATATAAGGAGGGATGCACATGCTGGTAAACACTGATATGCTGGTTTCCATGACGGAAGCGAACCAGAACTTTTCCAAGGTTGCCCGCCTGGTGGACGAGCGCGGTTCTGCCATCATACTAAAAAACAACGTTCCCCGCTATCTGATTGTAGAGTTCCAACAAGCGGCACAGGCACAGGTAGCAGAAGATGAAGATGTCCTCAGCATTTCTGCACGCCTAATCAAGAATAACCTGATCGCCTATCAGGAATTGGCTAAATGAAACGCCTGAGCAAGCAGCAGGAAAAGATATCATCCTTCAAGTTGCTTCAGGCGAAAAATCCTATCAGCAGCTGCTGGAGTGGCTGATCAGCCACTCCACATAAAAACACCAATATGTATAGAGCAGAGAGCAGGAAGGCGCCCCCGGCTGGGGCGCCTTCCCTTCCTTCTTCCTTCTGTCTTGTGCGCAGTGCGCCCGCGGGTAAGTTTAGTTGGTAATGGTTTCGCCTGTCATGTTCTTCCAGGCATTGCGGATGGCCTTCTGGTTGGTGACGCCATAGTTGGGGTCGTTGCGCTGGGTTTCGTCCAGGTCGCGCAGGAAGTGTATGCACAGGTGGCCGCCAAAGCCGTTGTCGGTGATGCCGCCGCTTAAGTGGGGGCGGTTGTGCATGGACGCCAAGGTCCAGGTGCCGCTGGGCAGCTGCACATAGACGGTGTTCACGTTCCAGGAGGGGGCGCCGAAGGCCCGGTTCATCAGCTGGGTATCTGTCCAGGTAAGGGGTTCTGAGTCAGCGTGGGCGCCCAGGGAGTAAAAGCGGATGGTAAAGCTGATGCCGCTGGCGGGGTGGTACACCTTAGCCGTCTGCCCGCCGCGTATGCTGGGGCGGATATCCTTGTACCAGTGCAGCAGTTTGACGCTGCCCGCGGATACGCCGCCGCCCTTGCCGGCATCGGCAGGCAGGGAATCCACCGGGGTATCATAGCCCTTGGCCGCGCCGGAATACAGCACCTGCTGCATGGCGGGGTTGGCCATGCCCGAGATGGTTAGCCCGTTGCGCTGCTGGAACCCCACCACCGCCTGGTGGGTGCTGACATCATAGGTGCCGCTTACCTTGACGGGGTATCCCAACTCCTTCAGCCGGGTTTGCAGCATGGCGATATTGGTTTTGCCGCCGCCATCCTTATTGTCAATTTTCAACGTACTGTAACTTGTCGGCTTGCTGCCCGACGCCAAGGCGGCGGGAGAGAACAGCATGTTCTGCGTCTGGCTGCCGCATATGCCATCAGAGGCAAGGCCGTTTAATGCTTGGAACTGCGCTACGGCGTCCCGGGTGGCGGCGTCGTACAGGCTGTTTTCGGGGGCAGGGTATTTCAGCTCCTTGAGGCGCTTTTGCACCTTTAATACATCCTCGCCCTGCATATTCAGGCGCAGGGTGTGCGCTTCCTGAACGGGGGCAGCAGACTCCGTCGGTACCGCAGGCTGCTCGGGGGCTGTGGTCGCTGCCGGAGGCTGGGGCTGATTGAAAGATAAATATTTGGTCATCACATAGCCGTTTGCGCCCTGATATGTAACGCGGCACCACTCGCCCAGCTTTTCCAATAGCTGCACATCAGCGCCAAAGGGCAGGGTACACACGACATTGCGGGTGCCCAGGTTCTGCGGGGTGTTGCGCATATTGAGGCTGCCCCGGTTGCGGGTAACCACCTTGGCCTGTCCCACAGGCTGGGAGTTGGCAGGCGGCGCCGTCTGAACGGGGGCAGCAGGCGCATTGGTAGCCGCCGAAGCGTTTGCAAGGGCGGCGGCGGAAAACAGTCTGTTCAGGGTACCCTGGCCCGCGACGCCATCGGCCTTTAAGCCGTTGTTTTTCTGGAACAATGCCACAGCGTCCCGGGTAACGCGGCCATACACGGCGTCCGCCTTGGTAAGGGGATAGCCCAAAGCCATTAGACGCTGCTGCAAGGTGCGCACGCCCTGGGCCTCATCCCCCAGGCGGTAGGTGCCCCGGATGGGAGAAACCGTCTGCTGAACGGGCGGCTGGGTGTTAACTAGCGCGGCAGGCGGTGCGGACGCAGCGGGAGCGGCCGTTGCCTGCCCGGTATAGCGCAGGGCTCGGGAAGAGAACAGACGATCCAGCGTGGCTTGTCCGGCGATGCCGTCGGCCTTTAAGCCATTCACCTGTTGGAACAGCGCCACAATGTCCCGGGTGCCCCGGCCATACACAGCGTCCGCCTTTTTCAGGGGGTAGTTAAGGTCCATCAGCCGCTGCTGCATCAGCCGCACGCCCTGGGCCTCGTCCCCTACGCGATAGGTGCCCTTGATGGGCGATGAGGATGTATTTGTTTCCCGACCGGAAGAAAGGGGCGCGCTGGCGGTATTTTTATAATCAAACTGAGGCGCCATCTGAAACAGCGCCGACAGGGTTTTGTTTCCCGCCAGGCCGTCGGCTGTCAGGTTGCGGCTTAGTTGGAAGGCCATAACGGTCTGCTTTGTCCCTTCGCCGTACTTGCCATCCGCCTTGATGGGATACTGAAGGGAGGCAAGGGCCTGCTGCATCCTGAGCACTTCATTGCTGTTTTCGCCGGGACGCAGGGTACGGTAGCTGGCCAGGGCTGTGGATGTAAGGGTTAACAGCACCAGGGTCAGACAGAGGCCTTTCATTCGCAGTTTCATTGGTTCACCACCGTTTCCAGAATTTGATGCTCGCATTGTAGCATATTGCGACGTAATTGTAAACAATTATTACAAATTTGTTACATTTACCTTTTTCTATTTTAACGCTTTCTTGACAGCCCATCATCCCCCTCTTATAATGAAAGCCTGTAACAAACGAAGGAGAAATTATGAAAAAAAAGCTATTTATTCTGGCCATTGCGCTGTTTATCTGTCTGATGGGAGCCGCCCTGGCGGCCGCCCCCACCTTTGAAACCCAGACCCTGCCTGAGGGCATGGCAGGCGTATTCTACAGCGCAAAAATCGTCGCCCAGGGATCAGATAAAGTGAACTACACCCTGTCCTACTACAACGACGGCACCAGCGGCATGCCCGCGGGGCTTAAGATGGCCTCAAACGGCGCGCTGTACGGCAACCCCAGGGCCGCCGGCACCTACGAGTTTGTGGTGTGCGCCGCCTGCGGCGTGGAGGAAACCTACAAAACCTATACCCTGACCATCAAAGAGTTTGACGAGAGCAAGCTGAACCCCGGCGGCACCAATGAAAAAATCATCGGCCTTGGGCTGGACAGCAATGTGGGCATCAGCAATGCCTTAAGCGGCGGCCGCGCCGCCATGCAAAACGGCAATATCTACTTTATCAACAACAAAGGGTACCTGTACCAATCTTCCGCCCCCTACGAAAAGGCCGCCCAGCGGTTTAAGGCCACCGCCTACGACCTGATGGATGCCCACAGCGGCAGCCTCTACTACTACCAGCGGTACCTGAACGAGCGCGGCGTAGCAGAGGATATGAGCGATTACAAGTATGTTACCCGCATCGCCCGGGACCCCCTGGGGGACAAGGGCCGCAGCACGCTGCTGGAACTAAGCCAGAAGGAGGCCGCCACCCTGACGGTGACGGATGAAGTAATTCTGTTCGTCAAGGGCGGGGAAAACGGCGTAATGACGCGCATCCCCCCGCAGGGCGGGCAGGAAACCCAGCTGCACGTCTACCATGGCGGTCGGGAAATTTACGCCCTGAAAGCGGTGCCCTACAAGGGATATGCTTACTTTATCGCCGAGAACGGCGGACGCCTGTACCGGGCATACCTGGATGGGCAATTGGCCTACCCCCTGACGGAGGGCAAGGTCAACTCCTTCACCTTCGCGCGTTTTTACGGACGGGACATCCTGTGCTTTACTAATGACAAGGATGAATTATACGGCTGGCAGCCCGACGGGCAGTTAACCGAGCGCCTGGGGGATTTGAAGGGCACCATGCTGAACGCCGATGCAGAATACCTGTATTTTTTTGACAAGAACAACAAGTACCGCCCTTCCAGGGTGCGCCTGCCCGAGTTTGACAATGTGCAGCAGCTGAGCGACATTGCCGGAGATCAGCTGTACGTGTTTGACGAGGGCATCATCTGGCGCAAGCGCAAGGCACCGCAGTTCTATTTTTTAGACAAGTTTGCAGAGCAACCCGTGCGCCTGAACAAAAACTAAGGAGAATAAGAATGAGCGCTTCCAAGGTATATTTTACAGATTTCCGCGCCCGCAACTTTGAAAACATGCTGGACAAGCTGCGCCGCCTGTGCAAGAGCGCCGGCATGGAAACCATGGATTTTCAGGACAAGTTTACCGCCATCAAGATGCACTTTGGCGAGCCGGGCAACCTGGCTTTCCTGCGGCCCAACTACGCCAGAGTGATGGTGGACTATGTAAAGAAGCTGGGCGGCAAGCCCTACCTGACCGACTGCAACACACTGTACGTGGGTATGCGCTCCAACGCCATAGACCACCTGCAGGCGGCTGATTTTAACGGCTTTACCCCGCAGACGGTGGGCTGCCATGTCATCATTGGCGACGGTGTCAAGGGCACCGACGAAGTGCATATCCCCATCAAGGGCGACTATGTGCGTTCCGCCAAGATTGGCCGTGCAGTAATGGATGCCGATGTGTTTATTTCGCTGACGCACTTTAAGGGGCATGAGGCAGCAGGCTTTGGCGGCGCGCTAAAGAACATCGGCATGGGCTGCGGCTCCTTTGACGGCAAAAAAGAAATGCACGCTTCCAGCAACCCGGCGGTGGACCGCAAGGGCTGCATCGGCTGCGGCATCTGCATTGAAAACTGCGCCCATGGCGCCATTACCATGGACGACGGGCTGGCCGCCATTGATACCTCCAAATGCGTGGGCTGCGGCCGCTGCGTAGGCGCCTGCCCGCAGAAGACCATCCATTTTATGGAAAAGGAAGCCAACGAGATACTGGTTAAAAAGATTGCCGAGTATGCCCTGGCGGTATTGCAGGGGCGGCCGCACTTCCACGTGGCGCTGATTATGGATGTGTCGCCCTATTGCGACTGCCACTCAGAAAATGACGCGCCCATTATCCCCGATGTGGGCATGCTGGCCTCCTTTGACCCGGTGGCGCTGGATCAGGCCTGCGGAGATTTGGCCAACAAGGAAAAACCTATCCGCAACAGCATGCTGGCAGAAATGACCCATGAACACGCGCGGGACCATTTCCACGCCATTTTCAGCGACACCCACTGGCAGGTGGGCCTGGAGCATGCTGAGAAGCTGGGCATCGGCACAAGGAAATATGAGCTGATTGATATTCAGTAACCAAAGGACGCCGTCCCATTAGAATACGCCATATCGTTTATCCCACAGGTTCACCTGTGGGATAAATTTTTACAGGAAGCAAAAGCACAAAAGCTGTTCCCTCTTTTCGCATAAAAAAACATCCCGCCCGGGACGCAAAAAGTGACAATGCACTTAATTTAAAATCAGTGTACCCCTTTATTCCGGCAGATACTGAAGCAGCGTTAAAAAGTCGGGTATGTCCATTTCCTCCGCCCGGATGGTCAGGGGGAAGCCGCAGGCAGCCAGCATGTTTTCCGTCTCAGAACGGCTCAGCCCATACCCCGGCATTAAATTGTTCAGCAGGGTTTTTCGCTTCTGGGCAAAAGCCGCCCGCACCAGGCGGAAAAAGGCAGGCTGCTTGTCTTTGGGCACCAGGGACTGCTCCCTAAAGGGCATGTGCAGAAACACGCTGTCCACCTTGGGGGGCGGGGTAAAGCAATGGCTGGGCACGTCCAGCGCTTTGCGGGGCTCGGCCTTCACACGGCACAGGATGGGCAGGGGGCCCCAGCCATCCTCCTTGGGGCCTGCCAGTATGCGCTGGCCTGCCTCCTTTTGCACCATAACGCTGACCGACTGAAGGGGAACCTCCAAATGGAAAAAGCTTTCCAGCAAAGGCGTGGTCAGGTAGTAGGGCAGGTTAGCCACCACCCGCAAAGGGGGCAGAGGCGCCAGCAATTCATTCAGGTTCAGCTTTTGCACATCGCTGTGCAGAATCTCCACATGGTGAAAGTCTGACAGCTTCAACTTCAAAAAGGGCAGCAGCCTGTCGTCCACCTCTACCGACACCAACTTGCGGCAGTTTTGCGCCAGAAAGAAGGACAAGTCCCCCATGCCGGCGCCCACCTCAAACACGGCGTCCTGAGGAGTGACCTCTGAGACAGCCACAATATCAGATAATATCTGCTCGTCGCTTAAAAAGTTCTGCCCCAGCGACTTGGTATGCCGAAAGCCCTGTTTCTTCATGGCGTCAGCTGGCGGCAGTCCCGGATGACCTGGATGGGGTTGTCGCTACCGTAGATGCCCGAGCCCATCACCAGGCGGTTGGCACCGACGGAAACGGCCAGCTGGGCATTGTCCTTCGTAATGCCCCCGTCCACCGAGCGCACGCCTTCAAAGCCCCTGTCCCGCAAGTAGGTCAGCTTTTTCAGCATGTCCAGCTGGATGGCCTGGCCGCCAAAGCCCGGCTCCACGCTCATCACCAGCACCTGGTGGATATCGTTTAGGTAAGGGTCCAATCTTTCCACCGGCGTACCGGGGCGCAGGGACAGCCCGGCCTTGACCCCCAGGGCGCGGATATCCTCCAGCACCTTTTTGACGTCGGCCTCAATCTCTACATGGATGGTCATCTCATCCGCCCCGCTTTGGGCAAAGGCCCCGATATATTTTTCCGGGTTGGTCATCATCAGGTGCACGTCCAACAGCGCTGTGGGAAACCCATGGCGCAGCGCCTTGACCAGATGGGGGCCAAAGGTCAAGTTGGGCACGAAATGAGCGTCCATAATGTCTATATGCAGCGCGGCGGCGCCTCCGTCCAGCACCATGCGGACGTCCTGCGCAAGGTTCAGCACATTGGCCGCTAAAAGGGACGGCGCAATCTCAATCATATCTTTCCCTCCAGTTTGTTCCCACTTCTTCCAGCAGCTGCTGGTAACGTTCCAGCCGCTCCTTATCCACTTCGCCCCGCAAAACAGCTTCCTTAACTGCACAGTCCGGCTCTTGATTATGGTAGCAGGGAGAGAAGCGGCACTGCCCCAAATAAGGGGCAAATTCCGGGTAATGCTCGGGCAGGGTAACAGGCTCCATCTTATCCGGCGCTTCCAACAGGCTGAACCCCGGCGTATCCAGCGCCGTGATGCCGTTTGCCTCCAGCAACGAAGCGTGGCGGGTGGTTTGCCGCCCCCGCTGGATGCGGTAGCTGATGCGTCCCGTTTCCAAATCCATATCCAACAGTTTGGACAGCAGCGTGCTCTTGCCCACCCCGGATTGGCCGGCAAAGCAGCAAAGGCCGCCCCTGAGGGCCTGCTTTAACTGCTCCATGCCTTCCCCTGTGCGGGCGGACACGCCCAGCACCTGCACCCCGGCATTGCGGTAGGTCTCTCGCGCGAAGGAAAGGGCATCCCCCTCCATGTCGCACTTGTTGATAATCAATATCGGCTCCAAATGCTGCATGTGGGCGCTTAACAACAGCTTGTCCATCAGCAGCCAGTCGGGCTGGGGTGCAGGCGCCGCCACGATGCAAAGTTTTTCCACATTGGCGACGGGGGGGCGCAGAAATACGCTGGTGCGGGGCAGTATCTCCTCCACCCAGCCATGTTCTTCCTCCTGCCCGGGGGTAAACAGCACCCTGTCCCCCACCAGGGGGGTCACCCGCTGGCGCCTGAATTTCTTCTTGGCGCGCAGCACATAGTCTGTGCCCTGCTCATCCCGCACGGTATACAGCCCGCCGCGGCCTTCTATAATCTGACCTTTCCTCATGGGCTTACACCGGTATCTTCGACATATACAGCCAGCACTACTTCCAGGTTTTCATCCAGGGGCATGACTACTTCCCCCTTTTCGGGGAACTGGTCGGCCACGCGGCCAAACTGGGTATTGTCCTTCACAGGCACTTCCTCAACTTTGATTTTGCTCATGGGCAGCCCGGCGTTTTGCAGCAGGCGCACCGCCTCATCCCGGCTCTTGCCCACCATGTCGGGCACCGTCAGCTGCCCGCCGGAAATGCTTACCAGCACAATGCCGCCGGTTTTCAGCATGGCGCCCGCCGCAGGCTCCTGGCTCAATATGGTGCCGGGGGCTGCCGCGTTCCTCTCTCTGCGCACAATCAGCATGTTAAGGCCAATGCGCACCAGATTTTTTTCCGCTTCCGCCTGCAATTGCCCCACCAGTTCCGGCACCGCCTGATCAATGGGGCCTAATGATACGGTCAGCAGGATGGTCTCTCCCCGGCGCATTTTATAGCCCAAGTCGTGGGATTGCAGGATAACAGTGCCCGCCGGAGCGGAGCTGTTTTGCCGCACCACTTCGGGATTTAAGCGCGCCCTGATGGCGATGCGCAGGGCATCCTCTTCCTTTTCGCCCAGCAAGTAGGGCGCTTCGGTGGTGTTGACAACATTCTGGTAGATGGTAACCGTACCGAAAATCAGTGTGCCGAGCACAGCCAGGACAACGGCTAGGGTGGTAAGCCGCTGCCAGCGCCGGCGCTTTTTCTGCTGCTTTTTGTCAACCTGCTGGGGCGGCACCTCGAATACCGGGGTGTCCCGGGTGTTTTCCTTTTCAGGGAACTGCAAGGCGCTCTTCACCGCCTGAGCCATGTCCAGCGCAGAGCGGTAGCGGTCCTGGGGGTTCTTTTCCAGCGCCTTCATCACCACACTCTCAATGGCGGGAGAGACGTCGGGGTTCAGTTCCCGCACCGGGCGGGGCTTTTGCTGGATATGCTGCAGGGCAATGGTAACGGGCTTTTCCCCGTCAAAGGGCACCTTGCCCGTCAGCAGCTCATAGAACACAACGCCCACGGAGTACAGGTCACTGGCCGTGGTGGCCACATCGCCCCGGGCCTGTTCTGGGGAAAAATAATGCACAGAGCCCATGACGGTGTCTTTTTTGTCCCGTATTTCGGTACCGGCGCCTACCATGCGGGCAATGCCAAAGTCGGACACCTTGATATAGCCCCTCTGGTCGACCAGAATATTCTGGGGCTTAATGTCCCGATGGATAATGTGGGCGGCGTGGGCATGCTGCATGGCTGACAGAATGCGGATGACAATCTGGGAGGCCACATCCTCGGGCAGCCGCCCCCGCTCCCTGATGATGTCCTTCAAGGTTTTGCCGTTGACATACTCGATAACAATGTACAGGCTGTTGGCATCGTCGCCCACGTCCAGGAGGTTCACAATGTTGTGGTGGCTCATCTTGCTGGCCGCCGTGGCTTCTCGGTGGAAGAAGGCAACAAA
>CAZCBC010000016.1:0-4434 GCA_964496775.1 uncultured Oscillospiraceae bacterium | reverse complement strand
TGGCCGGTGCGCAGGTCCCGGGCGCGGAATACCAGCGCCATGCCCCCCTCGCCGATTTTTTCCAGCAGCTGGTAACGGTCTGCCAGTTTCTTGCCAATCATGCTTCCACCTCCAGCAAAATCAGCGTGATGTTATCCCGCCCGCCCATGTCCAGCGCCGTGTTCAGCAGGCAGTCGGCGGCATCCGACAAGTCGGGGGTAGATAAAATATCCCTCAGGCGGGGCGCCTTCATGTATTCGGTTAAGCCGTCGGTACAAAGCAGCCACCTGTCCCCCGGCTGCCTTTGGGGCCAAATGATATCGGAATGGATATTCCTGTTGGTGCCCACTGCACGGGTAATGACATTGCGGTAGGGATAGGTATCTGCCTGCTCAGGGGTGAGAGCGCCGTCCCGCACCAACTCTGCCACCAGGGAATGGTCGCTTGTCAGCTGGGTGAGGGTGCCTTCGCGCATCAGGTAACAGCGGCTATCCCCCACATGGCCAAGGTAAAAACCCGCATCGCTCTGCCACAGCACCGTCAAGGTGGTGCCCATGCCGCTTAGCTCATCCTCTAATTTCTGGCGGGTAAAAATCTCCCGGTTGGCGCGGATAAAGCTCTTGCGCAGGGTGTCCTCGTTGGGGGTATGGCCCTGCAAATCCGCCTGAATGGCGCGCAGCGCCATCTGGCTGGCCACATGACCGCCCCGGTGCCCACCCATACCATCGGCAACGGCATAGACAGGGTATGGCCCTTCGGTAACCAGAAAAGCGTCCTGGTTGTTGGCCATGACATTGCCGATATCCGTTCTGGTGACGATTTTCAACTTAGCCCCTCCCCGTTCGCTGATTTCAGCACCCGCCTGCGCAGTTGGCCGCAGGCGCCCTGTATGTCGCTGCCCATTTCCCGCCGGATGGTGGCGGAAATATGGTTGTTTTCAAGTTCCTTCAAAAATTCTTCCGCCTTCTGACGGCTGACGCCCTGCAAGTCCCGCTCTTTCACATCGTTGAGCGGTATCAGGTTCACATGGCTTTGCAGCCCCCTAAGCAGCTGGGACAGTTTCTTCGCATGGCTCGTTTCGCTGTTAACGCCCTCAATCAGGGCATACTCAAACACGATACGGCGGCCCGTTACTTCCACCCAGTTCCGGCAGGCGGCCATCAGCTTGTCCAGAGGCCAGACCTTAGCAATGGGCATGATCTTCAGCCGCGTTTCATCATCGGGCGCGTGAAGGGAAACCGACAGCGTAATAGGCAGCTTCTCCTTTGCCAAATCATATATTTTGTCCACCAGGCCGCAGGTGCTCAGGCTGATGCGCCGGGGGCTGATGTTAAGCCCCTCGGGATGCCCCGCCAGGCGCAAAAAGCGCACCACCTGCTGGTAGTTGTCCAGCGGCTCGCCGCTGCCCATCAGCACAATGTTATGCACCGTTTCGCCCGTTAGTTCCCGGTTGACGGCCAGCACCTCGCCCAGCATTTCTGCGGCACTCAGGTTGCGGATGCACCCTTCCAGCGTGCTGGCGCAAAAGGCGCACCCCATTTTGCAGCCCACCTGGGTGGAGATGCACAGCGTCAGCCCGTGCTTGTAGCGCATCAACACCCCTTCCACGGCGTGGCCGTCAGAAAAGGTATACAGGTACTTTTCCGTACCGTCCGTCTTGGACACCTGGCGGTGGGTGATGCGGGCAGGCTGGGCGACATAGGCGCCCTTCAATTCCTCCAGCATGTTTCTGGGCAGGTTGGACATCCCGTCAAAGTCCGCCCCCTTGTGCAGCCAGGAAAACAGCTGCTTGGCGCGGTAGGCAGGGTAGCCGCGTCCCTTGATTTCTTCAGCCAATTCTTCCGGAAAGAAATTCAGCAGCTGGGTTTCAGACATCGGCACTCCTTACCATGCGGGCAATGAAGAAGCCCTCCACCGGGTCCACCCCGGGTAAAAGCTGCAGGCCGTACTCGCCATAGTTTTCCCTAAACCGCTCAGGAATGCTGTCCGGCAGGGGCACGATGGAAAACTCGGGATGGCGGGCCAAAAAAGCCTCCACCTGCTGTACATTTTCCTCCGGCAATACGCTGCATGTGGAGTAGACGAAGGTACCGCCCGGCTTTACATACCGGCAGCATACATCCATCATGTCCGATTGTATCTTGGTCAGTTCCGCGATGCCTTCTTCGGTTACGCGGTACTTGGCGTCGGGCTTGTCGTGGAACACGCCGCTGCCCGAGCAGGGGGCGTCCAGCAATACGCCGTCCATCATCAAATCGTACTGCTCGCGGTGCTGCAAAACATCCCGCATCATGGGGCGCACATTATACAGCCTCAGGCGCTGCGCCATGGCGTTAAGCAGTTCCACCCGGTGCTCGTGCTTGTCCCAGGCCTGCACACGGCCGGTGCCCTGCATCTGTTCCGCCATGTAGGCCGTCTTGCCGCCGGGGGCGGCGCAGCAGTCCAGCACCGTCATGCCCCGCTTTACCTGCATGCTTTCGGCGGCCAGCATGCTGCTTTCCCCCTGAATGCTGTACTGGCCCTTGATAAAGTCGATATCGGCAGAAATGTCCCCCGCGCCCGATACATACCAGGCATTGGGCAACAAGCCTTTTTCCACCCGCCAATCCTTGGCGGAAAGCAGTTTTTCGAAGGCTTCCACGGTGGTCAGCATCATGTTGGGGCGCAGGGTAACATACCGCCGCTTGTCGCCGCGGATGATGGCCTCGGCCTTTTCCTCGCCGTAGGCGGCAATCAGCTTTTCCACCACAAACTCCGGCATGGAGTGCATGATGGACAGGTATCTGACCAGGCCTTCATCTTTAAGGGGCCAGAGGATATCCCCCTGCCCGCGCAGGAAATTGCGCAGCACGCCGTTGACAAAGCCTGTCAGCCCCTCAAATCCCCGGACACGGGCCAGTTTAACCGCTTCGTTGACCACGGCGCTTTCTGGCACCCTGTCCATGAAAAAGAACTGGGCCACGCCCAGCCGCAGCAAATTGCGTATACCGGCATCTACCTTCTCTTCTTCCTTAAGGAAAAAGGACAGAGCATAGTCGATATAGATCAGGTTTTCCAGCGTGGTATAGACAATGTTGGTGGTCAGGCGCTTGTCCCTTTCCGACAGGCGCACCCTGTCCAGCACATCGCTAAGGCTTAAGGACGCGAAGCCATCCTCCAGCAGAACGCGGTTCAGCACATCCCACGCGGCGCCCCGGGCACTGCCGGACAAGGGATCCTGAGGAACAGCGGGCCGGGCAGGAGTGAAGGAACGCCCCGAAGGCGCAGGACGGCCGTAGGGCCCCTTACGCTCGCCGAATGCAGGCTTCACGTCCCGGTTAAAGGATTTACGTTCTCCAAAGCCAGGCTTAGCATCCCGGTTAAAGGGCTTGCGTTCTCCCTCGCTACCGGGTGCCGGACGGCCATAGGGGCCTTTGCGCTCGCCGGACGCAGGCCTTGCGTCTTTATTAAAGGGTTTGCGCTCACCAAAGCCGGGCTTACCGTCCCGATTAAAGGGTTTACGCTCTCCTTCGCTACCGGACGCCGGGCGGCCATAGGGGCCCTTGCGCCCGCCGGGCACGGGTTTCGCGTCCTTGCTAAAAGGCTTCCGCGGCGCCGACTTTCCAAAGAATGCCTGGGGTTTATTCTTTCTGTCGCGATTAAAATCCGCCATAATTCCTCACATTTCCTGTAAAAGGGTATCAAGGGGCAGCGCGTGTCCCCTAAGGTAATCCTGCGCCCGCATCGCCTTGCCGCCCGGAGCCTGCAACTGTATAACACGCACAGCATTCTCCCCCGCCTGTACCAGAAGGCCTTGCTTGCCGTCAGCTTCTAGCACCTGGCCGGGCAGCGCCCCTTCTGTGCCCTCTTCTTCCGCCGCCTGAATCATTTTCAGCACGCCGTGGGGGGATTGGGTATAAGCGCTGGGCCAAGGATACAGCCCCCGCGCCAGGTTGACAATATCCCGGGCAGGCTTTGTCCAGTCCACCTGCCCCATGTCCTTTTTCAGCATGGGGTGGTAGCTCATCTCCTGCTCATCTTGAGGCCGACGGGGACAATCCCCCTTCTCCAGCCTTTGGATGGTTTCCACCAGCAGCTGGGCGCCCATTTGCGCCAGGCGCAGCGTCAATTCCTCCGCCGTTTCTTCGGGGCTAATGGGAGTTTCCGCCTGCAACAGGATGTCCCCCGTGTCGATGCCCTTGTCGGTCATCATGGTGGTGACGCCGGTATGGGTTTCGCCATTGATTAAGCACCAGTTAATGGGGGCGCTGCCCCTGTACTTGGGCAAAAGCGAAGCATGCACATTGACGGTGCCCAGGCGCGGCACATCCAGCACCTCCTGGGAGAGGATTTGCCCGAAGGCCGCCGTCACGCACAAGTCCGGGGCAAGGCGCTGCAAATCCTCCAGCCCTTCGGTGCGGATGCGCCGGGGCTGAAACACGGGGATGTCATGGGCAAGCGCCAATTGCTTCACTT
>CAZCBC010000015.1:24141-27713 GCA_964496775.1 uncultured Oscillospiraceae bacterium | reverse complement strand
TCTTTTTTTCTCCTCCTTTCTTTCCCACTGTCCAATATGTATGGTACTCCTACACTTCAAGTTACAGAATGTTAACATGCCGCGGTTTATTTTAGACCCTTGACGTGTTATACTATTTAATAGACTTTTATTGCAGGGGGTTTACACATGTTTGGCAAGATGCTCAACAATTATTACTATGGAAAATCCGGCAAGGGGGACTACAACAAGGAGGACCTTCCCCGCACCCGCTGGCAGCTTTTCTGGGAGATGCTGCGCGTGCGCTTTACCGGTTTGTTCCGTTTGAATATCATCGCCATCGCGGTGTTTATTCCCATGTTTTATGTATTGGGGCAGCTGGTCAACAACCTGTTCAGCCTGATGAATGTCTATATCACTGTGCAGGAGGACATGGCCAGTGCCACCGAGGAGATGCTGCACCTGTATAACAACTTCGGCCTTGCCCTGCGCAGCGTGCTGAACGTTTCCTTTTTATGGCTGATTCCCTGCATCGCCCTTACCGGCCCCGCCCAGGCGGGCATGGCCTATGTAACGCGCAACTGGGCGCGGGACGAGCATGCCTTTGTCTGGGCCGACTTTAAGGACGCCGTGCGGGACAACTGGAAGCAGGCGCTGGGGGTGTCGGTTATCACCGGCTTTGTGCCCTTTGCCATGTTGCTTTGCTGGCAGTTTTACGGCTCCATGGCCGTTAACAGCGTGCTGTACGTAATCCCTCAGGTGTTCGCTATAACGCTGGGGCTTTTGTGGATGCTGGCGCTCACCTACATGTACCCCATGCTGGTTACTTACGATATGAAGCTGGGGCAGATTATTAAGAACAGCCTTTTGCTGGCCATTGGCCGCCTGCCCCACACCGTGGGCGTCCGGCTGGCCATGCTGCTGCCCACCGTTGTGGTGGTGCTGCTTGCTTTCTTTACCCCCGATGGCCTGTACGCGCTGATGTTCCTGGGCGGCTACTACCTGCTTTTTGGCAACGCCCTGGCGCGGTTTGTGTACGCCTCCTTTACCAATGGGGTGTTTGACAAGTACATCAACAGCCGCATGGAGGGCGTGGAAATCAACCGGGGGCTGGCCAGCGAGGAAGAGGACGACGAGTATGAGTACGAGGCGCCCGCCTTGCCCGATGACAACGAAAAGGGCACCATCATCTGATGTATACCTCCTTTGCCAGGGTCTATGACCGCCTGATGGGCGATGTGGATTACTCCGCCTGGGCCGCCTTCTACCAGGAACTGCTGGAGGAATGGGGCGTAAAAAAAGGCAGCCAGGTGGCGGAGTGCGCCTGCGGCACGGGCAACCTCACCATTCCCTTCAGTTGCTTTTATTCCATGACGGGGGTAGACATTTCCGAAGACATGCTTCAGGTGGCCATCCCCAAGGCGCGGGGCCACGGGCGCAATATCCGCTTTGTCCGGCAGGACATGCGAAAGCTGCGCCTGCATAAGCCGGTGGATGCCCTGCTTTGTACCTGCGACGGCTTTAACTACCTGATGACTGCTGCCCAGGCGGGCGATTTCTTAACAAGCGCCTACGCGGCAATAAAGCCCGGCGGCGTGCTGGCGCTGGATGTTTCCACCCCCTACAAGCTGCAGCATATTCTGGGCAACAACACCCTGACCCGGGTGGAGGAAGACCTTTGCTATATCTGGCAGAACGAGTGGGAAGCCCCCCGGCAGCGGGTGCATATGCAGCTGGATATTTTTTATCAAGATGGGGAAGGGTACCAGCGCATCGTGGAAACCCAGAGCCAGCAGGCCCATACCCGGGAAGAATTGATTGCTTATCTGGCGCAGGCGGGCTTTGAACAAATGACAGTATACGGCGACGGCAGGCGGGAAACGCGGGACAAGGACCAGCGGCTGCACCTGTTTGCCAGAAGGCCATAACGGAGGAACCAATGAACGATTTACCCCTTGAGGCCATGGACGGTCTGATTTATAACGCGGAAGACTCTTTATTGCGCATGATGGTGATGGACGGCCAGGCGCGGGTGATGATGTGCCGCACCACCCGCATGGCGCAGATGGCTGCCGACACCCATTTGGCCAGCGATGTGGCGGCGTCTGCCCTGGGCAGGGTGCTGCCCGCTGCCGCCTTCCGCATGCGCCAGCGTCACCAACTCGGCCCGAAGCAGACGATCCGCCCGGCTCTGTACCGTGGTCCAAGCCTGGGCGAATTCCGGCTGGGTCGCCATCCGGGCCTGGAGCCCCTCCACCCGTTCCTGGGCAAAATAACCGCCGTGGGTCGGGGAGACACGCTGAAAATTACCGTGGATAACCCCCAGGCGCAGCTGCCTTTGCTGCCCGACGGCCGCCAGGATGTACCCGGCTTTATCGGCAGCAGGGGCCGCCTGACCGTGATTAAGGACTTTGGCGCGGGGGAACCCTATGTGGGCACCAGCCAGCTTGTGTCGGGCGGGGTGGCGGAAGATTTAACCCAGTATTTTACCGTGTCGGAGCAGACCCCCTCTCTGCTGGCGCTGGGCTGCCTTAACCAGGACGGCATCGTGTTGTCCAGCGGCGGCATTTTGATACAGGCCATGCCGGGCTGCAGCGATGAAACGCTGGACCAATTGGAGATGCGCATCCCCTTCTTTGCGGGCATCAGCCGGGAAATCTACGACCGCTCCATGGAGGAGCTGGCCCGCGCCTGGTTTAGGGATATGGATTTGCAGATATTGTCCTCCAATCCCCTGCATTTTGCCTGCGACTGCTCGCGCGAAAAGATGCGCGCCGCCCTGATTGCCACCGGCGAAAAGGAACTGCGGGACATGATTGCTCAAAATAAAGATGTGGAAATGGTGTGCTGGTTCTGCCGCGACAGGCAGCACTTTGCGCCCGAAGAAATACAGGCGCTGCTGGACGGTGCCAGACAAGAGGAGTAACAATATGCGCCTCATTGATTTTGATCAGCATTTCAGCCGGTATCTAAGCGACTGGGTGGAAGAAAACCAGGATATTTTTGAACACCCCGATCAGATGGAGGAAGAAGCCCCGGCGGTGTACGAAAGGTTTCTGGATACGCCTGCCCCCTGGCTGGACGGGCAAAAGCCCGGCGAATATTTTCAGCAGTTTTCAGACCCCGAGGAATTGGTTGCCTGGATGGAGGAATATCTGTCCTCTACGATACAGGTGCCCGACATGCTGCTGAACCGTGTGGTAGAACTGGGGCTTATGGCACAGGACGCGCTGTATTACCTTTTGCTGAACCTGGACGCGCCGCTGGAAACCCGCATGCTGGCCATCTCGCTTTTGCGCGAAATTGAGAGCGACAAGCCCATGGACCTGTATATCCGCTGGCAGGTAACGGGGGAAGAATGCGCCGAAATCAGCGACAATGCCCTGGAAAGCCTGGAAGAGATGGGGGAAAAGGTTGTCCCTTCCATGCTGGAGGCCCTGGAGGGGGCTTCCGACAGCGGCAAGGAAGCGCTGCTTAGCGTGCTGAGCCGCTATCCCGGTCACGACATCGTCGCCGACGAATTGATGCGCTTGTTTGAGGAAAACCCAGGCCGCCGCGCCATTCTGGCGGCCTACCTTGGCCGCAACCAGGATGTTAGGGCGCTGCCCCTTTTA
>CAZCBC010000015.1:6936-24131 GCA_964496775.1 uncultured Oscillospiraceae bacterium | reverse complement strand
GGATGACAACACCCCCTACCTTGATTTTATCGAAATCCGCAACGCCATTGAGGAGCTGGGCGGCGAAGCCCCCGAGCGGGAATTCTGCGAAGAGGACAGCACCTATGCTGCCCTCTTTGGATGGGAAGAAGAATAATGCCCATGCTCTGCGGCCGCTGCGGCAAACAATCCCAAAGCGCTTCCCATGTATGCCCCTATTGCGGCGCCTACATGGGCGAGGAAAAGCCTCCCCGTATGGATGCGGAGGGGATGCCTGTGTACGGCGAAATGGGCGCCCGGCGCTCCCAGGAAAAGAAACGGGGCAAGCGCAGGCCCCGGCGGCGCAATGCTGCCAAGCACCGCAAGGACAGCTACTATTACAAAAAGCATGTCATCAACTGGGCGTGGGTATGGTTTACCCTGATTGTTCTGATGTTTTTCCTTCTTGTGGGCAGCTATGTGTATTTGAAGGTAACGCCCAACGGCCAGGTCATCTTGGCGCGCATGGGGAAGGAAGCCTCCGCCGACGCCTACTGGACGGTGGGGGAAGAAAACCTGGATAAGGGCGACATCCCCAAGGCCATTGCGCTGTTTGAGCAGGCTGCCGAGCAGGAGCCTGACAACCCCAACTATTTGACCAACTTATTTATGCTGGCCGAGGCCTACGAAGCGGCGGGAGAGCCCCTGAAGGCCCGGGAAATTTATACCACCATCTACACCGAGGGCAAGGGGGAGGAGCCTTCCCGCCGCGCCCTGCGCACCCAGGCGTACCGCAACGCCATCCGGCTGTTAAACGACGCCGAGGCGGCAGAGCTTTTGCGCATTGCCTATGAGGATACCAAGGACGCCAGCTTCTATAAGGAGCGCAGCAAGCTGGTACCCAAGCCCCCCACCGCCTCATTGCCCGGCGGCCCCCATATGTTTACCCAGACGGTGTCTTTTCTGTCGGATCAGGGGTATGATATCTATTATGTAACAGACTTGGAGGAAGTGCTGCCCGAGGACGGCATTCTGTACACCGAGCCCCTTGTTTTAACCGAGGGGGTACACACCTTCCGCGCCGTATGCGTGTCGGGGGACCTGCTCAGCGATGAGATGAACGTAAAATACACCATCCGCCTGCCTGTGCCCATGGCGCCCCGCGCCAATGTGCAGCCGGGTGAACACAGCAAACCCTTCAAAGTTCGCCTGCGCAACGTGGGGGACGACAAGGACGTGCGCATGTTCTACACCATCGACGGCACAAGGCCCACTGTCAACAGCCCGGAGTTTACGGGCGAGGGCATCCAGCTGCCGGTGGGGCGCGTCAACCTGCGGGCCATCGCCGTCAACAAGTACGGCAAGGTCAGCAACGAATTGGTGATGGACTATAAAATCAAGGGCACGCCCAAGAAGCAGTTTAATTCCGATGACCGCTTTGACAAGTTTACCCTGATGAAGACCACCAAGGACGAGTTTATCAGCCTCTACGGCGCCCCGGCAGGCGAAGCGACAGGCACCGACGAATTGGTGGCGGGCACCGTGACGACGCTTACCTATCCCTGGGGGGAAGCGCGCTTTGTGTTAAAGGATGCGGGCAACCTGCTGTTCTATGTGGATACAAGGGACACCGGCATGACGGCGCCCCGCAAGACGCGGGTAGGCATGTCCATGCAGGAAGTAACCGACCAGTTCAGGGATATGGGGCAGCTGCCCTCTCCTAACGGCGACAGGGGCATCTATTATAACGCCTCCTCGGGTTACGCCGCCTATCAGGTGTTGTCCGACAACCCATTGGAAGGCAGCCTGGAATACTGCTACCTGGACACAGGGGTGGAGCATCCCGGTACCATTTTGATGACCTACCATATTCGAAACGGCCAGGTGAACAACATCACTCTTTCCTATACCGATACTTTTATTCCCATGATTCGATGATGCTGGAGGCGCTCTATGAAAGAGATTAAAGACCCGAAAAAGAAGATACTTTATTACTATGCCATTGCCCTGGTGGTTATTGTGCTGCTGAACACCTTTGTGATGCCCGCACTGCTTAACCCCAAGACGGAGGAAGTCAGCTACAGCCAGTTTATTACCATGTTGGGCCAGGGCAGAATCAGCCAGGTGTACATGGACAAAACTGAAAACAAGATTACCTTCGCCGATAAAAGCAGGGCCGGCGGCAAACTGTATGTAACGGGCATGGTGTCCGACAACGACCTGATTACCCGATTAAACGAGGCTGGGGTGGAGTACGCCTCTCCCATCATGGAAAAGGCCTCCCCCCTGACGCAGTTTTTGTTTAGCTGGGTGCTGCCCATCGGCATCTTTATGCTGCTGGGCAATGTCCTCAGCAGACAGATGATGAAGCGCATGGGCGGCGGCATGAGCGCCATGCAGCTGGGCAAGAGCAACGCCCGCATCTACATCCAGTCGGAAACGGGCATCAAGTTCAGCGACGTGGCGGGGCAGGACGAGGCCAAGGAAGCGCTGACAGAGATTGTGGACTTCCTGCACACGCCCGAAAAATACGCCGAGATCGGCGCCAAGCTGCCCAAGGGCGCGCTGCTGGTGGGCCCTCCCGGCACGGGCAAAACCCTGCTGGCCAAGGCGGTGGCGGGGGAAGCCAATGTGCCCTTCTTCTCTATCTCCGGCTCTGAGTTTGTAGAGATGTTCGTGGGCATGGGCGCCGCCAAGATACGCGACCTGTTCAAGCAGGCGGAGGAAAAAGCGCCCTGCATCGTGTTTATTGATGAAATTGATACCATCGGCAAAAAGCGCGAGAGCACCGGCTATGGCGGCGGCAACGACGAAAGGGAGCAGACCCTCAACCAGTTGCTGGCCGAAATGGACGGCTTTGACAGCAAAAAGGGCGTGGTGCTGCTGGCAGCCACCAACCGCCCGGAAATACTGGACCCTGCCCTGCTGCGTCCCGTCCGTTTTGACAGGCGCATCCCGGTAGAATTGCCCGACTTGCAGGGCCGTGTGGAAATATTGAAGGTACACATCAAGAAGGTAAAGACCGACCCGGGCATCAACCTGGAAACGGTGGCCAAGGCGGCAGCCGGCACCAGCGGCGCGGATTTGGCCAACATCATCAACGAGGGAGCGCTGCGCGCTGTGCGGGAAGGCCGCAAGCGGGTATCCCAGCGGGACTTGGAAGAGTCCATCGAGGTGGTGCTGGCGGGCTACGAAAAGAAGAACCGCGTGCTGAGCGCACAGAAAAGGAAAAGCTGATTGTCGCCTACCACGAGGTGGGCCATGCCCTGGTGGCGGCCAAGCAAAAGGAATCCGCCCCTGTCCATAAGATTACCATCATACCCCGTACCTCCGGCGCTCTGGGTTACACCATGCAGGTGGAGGAGGACGAAAAGTTCCTGATGAGCAAGGAAGAAATCGAGAACAAAATCGCCACCCTGACCGCCGGCCGCGTTGCCGAGGAGATTGTGTTTGGTTCCATCACCACCGGCGCCGCCAACGATATCGAGCAGGCCACCAAGCTGGCCCGCGCCATGATTACGCGCCTTGGCATGTCGGAGGAGTTTGGCATGGTATCCTTCGAGCAGGATGTCAACCCCTACCTGGGCGGCACCATGGTATCCACCGGCTCTGCCGAAACGGGCGCCCGCATCGACCGCATGACGGTAGAATTGGTGAAGAAGCAGTACAACAGGGCAGGCGACATCATTCGGGACAACATGACCAAGCTGCACGAACTGGCCAAGCACCTGTATGAGCACGAAACCCTGACGGGGGAAGAGTTTATGGATATTTTGAACGCGCCCCCCGCCCTGCCGGATGTGGCAAAGGCAGAAGGCCAGGCCCCGGATGGGGAAACGTCCCTTTCGTAAACAGGATAACGATCAAAGATGACAGCGCGCTGCTGTCGTCTTTTGCCGTTCATTGGTTGCAATATTCTGTTTGCGCATGGTACAATGAGCCCGTTAAAGTGTAACCTTTAACACTTGCTGAAAAGGAGAGAGTAACCATGGCACAAAACTATGTTTTTATGACAGACTCTGACAGCGACCTGCTGTTTTCTATTGCTGACGAGAAAAAGATTCCCGTTGTACAGATGCCTTATACCCTGGATGGGGTGGAATACCTGGACGATAACGGCCGTACCGGCCAGGAGAAGAAGTTGTTTGCCCGTATGCGGGAAGGCTCCGCCCCCAACACGTCCCTGCTGCCCGCCGCAGCCTATATTGAGTATTTTGAGCCTGTTTTGAAGGAAAAGGACTTGCTGTTTGTGGCCTTTTCCTCCAAGATGTCGGCCACCATTGAAAATGTCTATGCCGCCCGGGAAGAGTTGCTGGCCAAGTACCCCGAGCGCAAGATGATTGTGGTGGATACCCTGTCCATCTGCGCCCCCATGTCGCTGCTGGTTATCAAGGCCCATGAGATGTACGAGCAGGGCGCTTCCATGGAGGAAATAGAAAAGTGGCTGCTGGACAACCGCCTGAAGGCCCACGCCTGGTTTACCGTGGAGGACTTGGTGTACTTAAAGCGCGGCGGCCGCATCTCCTCTACCAGCGCAATTTTAGGGTCTGTGCTGGACATTAAACCCATCCTGGTGCTGAGCAAAGAGGGCAAGATAGAGCCGGAAAGCAAGGTACAGGGCCGCAAGAAGGCCATCAAAGTGATGGTGGACAAGGTGGCAGAAAACATTGTTGACCCCGAAAACCAGGAACTGCTGCTGATGCACGGCGATGTGGAAGAGACGGCGGAAAAAATGGCGGAGTTGATTCGCCAGCGCATCCCCAACCTGGGCGGCATACGCATCCAGATGATTGGGCCGGTCATCGGCGCCCACTGCGGCCCGGGTACTTTGTGCCTGGCCTTCATGGGCAAAGAACGCGCCATTTAACGCATGGCTCCGTCCCGGCAAAAAAAACTATTGGTAATTCAGGATATATCCTGCATCGGGCGTTGCTCCCTGACGGTGGCACTGCCCGTTTTATCGTGCCTGGGTATTCAGGCCATCCCCCTGCCCACGGCGCTGCTGAGCGCCCATACGGCCTTCCCCGACGTCTACCGCCGGGATATGCTAAAGGACATGCGGGGCATACTGGACAAGTGGGCAGGCATGTCCCTGCAATTTGACGGCATCTACGTGGGGTACCTGGGCAGTGCGCAGCAGATGTCCCTGGTGCAGGAGCTGGTGGAGACCTATAAGCAACAGGATACCCTGCTGTTTGTGGACCCCGTCATGGGGGACCATGGCAAAAGGTACAGCTTCGTCACAGAGGACATGGTGCAGGGTTTCCGGGCGCTGTGCCATAGAGCAGAGGTTATTTTTCCCAACCATACCGAGGCAGCGCTGCTTTTGGGGGTACAATATATAAAGAGCGGCCCAAATGACGAGGATTTGCTGCGGCAACTGACTCAAAAGTTTTCTGCCGCTGCCGTGCTGACAGGCGTAGCCCGGGAGGAGGAGCTGGGCGCCCTGTCCATGAACGAAGGCGGCATCAGCGCCGCCTACGCCAAGGAGCATCCCGGTACCTACCCCGGCACGGGGGATTTATTGGCTTCCGCGGCCATTGGCGCCCTGCTTTGCGGGCTGCCCCTTCAAGAGGCGGTGGCCTGCGCGGTACACTTTGTAAGCGACAGCATCGCCCAAAAGGCCCCCGGGGAGGACAGCCGCCTGGGCGTGCCCTTTGAAAGGCTGCTGCCTGCTTTGATAGAAAAAGTACAATCGTTTCAAGGAGGAAAAACAAAGCCCCATGGATAATATCTTACTCGCGTTTTTACTGACTCTGTTTTCCGGCCTGGCTACCGGCATCGGCGGGCTGATTACCCTGTTCACCAAGCGCAGCAACAACCGCTTTCTGTCCGTCAGCATGGGTTTCTCTGCCGGCGTGATGATTTATGTCTCCATGATTGAATTGTTCCCCGAGGCGAATGAGTTGCTGGTAGGACAGTATGGCGAAAAGAGCGGTTCACTGTACACGGTGCTGGCGTTTTTTGCCGGTATGCTATTAATTGCGCTGATTGACAAGCTGATCCCTGAGAACGACAACCCCCACGAGCTGGCTTCTTGCTCCCTGCCGGCCGTGCAGAACGGCTCGGGGAAGGATTTGCACCGCACCGGCATGATGACGGCGCTGGCCATCGCCATCCATAACTTCCCTGAAGGCATCGCTGCCTTTGTATCGGCTACCCAGTCCCTTCGGGTGGCGCTGCCCATTGTCATCGCCATTGCCATCCACAATATCCCCGAGGGCATTTCGGTGGCCATGCCCATCTATTGCTCCGGAGGCAGCCGTAAAAAGGCGCTGGGTTATTCCTTCTTAGCGGGCCTGTCCGAGCCGTTGGGCGCGCTGATAGGCTACCTGATTCTTATGCCCTTTTTGAATGATGCCATCTTTGGCATCCTCTATGCCGTGGTGGCGGGCATCATGGTATTTATTTCCTTTGACGAGCTGCTGCCCGGCGCCGAGGTATACGGCGAGCATCACTTAGCTATTTACGGCCTGGTGGGGGGCATGGCTGTGATGGCGCTCAGCCTGTGGCTGTTTATCTAAATGGATAAGAATGTTTGGCTGGCACTGCTGATGTCTGCCGCCGCGGGCTTAAGCACCGGCATTGGCGGATTGCTTGGCGTGTTTGCCAAAAAGACCAATACTACCTTTTTAACCTTTTCCCTGGGCTTGTCGGCGGGGGTGATGGTGTATATCTCCTTCATCGAGATGATGCCCGAAGCCATGGAGCTTCTGTCCCAGGCCTACGGACAGCACCAGGGGGAACTGGTGCGCCTGCTGGCGTTTTTTGGCGGCATGGCGCTGATAGCCATTATCGACAAGCTGGTGCCCGAGGAGGAAAACCCCCACGAGGCGGAAAACTGGCAGCTGGGGGGCGAGGCTTCCCCCGAACGGCTGAAGCGCGCCGGTATTTTAACGGCGCTGGCGGTGGGCATCCATAATTTTCCCGAAGGCATTGCCACCTTTGTATCCGGCCTTAGGGACCCCAGCCTGGCGCTGCCCATCGTGGTGGCGGTGGCCATCCACAACATTCCCGAGGGCATCGCCGTGTCGGCGCCCATCTACTATGCCACGGGCAACCGCCTGAAGGCCTTCGGCATGAGCTTTCTGTCCGGCCTGGCTGAGCCGCTGGGTGCACTACTGGGCTGGCTGGTGCTGATGCCCTTTATGTCCGACTCTTTGTACGGCATCCTGTACGCTGGTGTGTCTGGCATTATGGTATTTATATCCTTTGACGAATTGCTGCCCAGCGCGCAGACATACGGCAAGCATCACGTGGCCATTTCCGGCGTGATCGTCGGCATGGCGGTCATGGCAGTATCCATGCTGATGTTTATGTAAGTAAAACTCAAAAAGGGCCTGTGTCCATATTGTCACAGGCCCTTTTTGAGCGGGGCTATTGCAGCGAAGTCAGAATGGCTGCCTTGCTGATTATGCCTTCCAGCCGTCCCTTGTCATCCAGTACCACAATGGGGTAGCGGGCTTGGGATGCCAGGGGGATGAGGTCGGCAATCTGGGTGTCCTGGGTGGTGGCAGGGACATCGCGTATTAAGGCGTCACTGAAACTCATTTCATTTGCGCGTACCCTGAATGCGTTATCCAACGTGATAACGCCCACAAACCGCATGCGGTTGTCTACCACATAGGCGCTGGACAGGCCGTTGCTGCGCATTTGACGCAAGGCCATGTTTGCCCCTTCCCTTAGACTGACCAGGCAGGAGGGCCGCTGCATAAAGTGTTTGACATAGTAAATCTGCGACTTGTCGGCGGAATCAATGAAATCGCGCACATAGTCATCGACGGGGTTTTGCGTCATGTTTTCGGGGGTATCGTTCTGGATAATCCGTCCGTCCCGCATGATGGCTACCCGGTCACCCAGCTTGAAGGCCTCATTGATGTCATGGGTGATGAATACGACGGTTTTGTTTAATTTTTCCTGTATGGACAGCATTTCAAACTGCATATCCCGCCGTACCAGAGGATCCAGGGCGGAGAAGGGCTCGTCCATCAGCAGAATATCAGGATCGCTGGCCAGCGCCCGCGCGATGCCCACCCTTTGGCGCATGCCGCCGCTTAACTCGCCTACGTTCTTTTGCTCCCAACCCTTCAGGTTAACCATCTCAATCATTTCCATGGCCTTATCGGTGCGGATTTTTTTATCGACTCTGCGGATTTCCAGGCCATAGGCGACATTATCCAGCACATTGCGGTGGGACAAAAGGCCAAAGCTCTGAAACACCATGGAAATATGCTTGCGCCGATAGTTCATCAGCTGCTGGGGGGAGTAACGGGAAATATCCTCGCCGTTGTAGTATATTTTGCCGCTGGTAGGTTGCCATAACAGGTTCAGGCAGCGTACTACGGTGGACTTGCCTGAGCCGGACAAACCGATGAGGGAGAAGGTTTTACCCCTTTCCACTTCAAAGGATACATTGTCCACCGCGATGGTGACGCCTGTTTCCTTCAGGATATCGTGCCGGCTGGCGCCCTGCTTCTGCATTTCCTGGGCATGGCTCTTTTTACGGCCAAACATCTTGGTCAGATTTTCGATCTTCAGTACAATATCCTTTTGTTCTTTGGAGGTAGACGGAATGTTATTCTGCATGCTGTGCATCCTCCTTCGCGAAGCCCTGGGTCAGGCGGTCGATGATGATGGCGACAATGACGATGGCAATGCCTGCGGCAAAGCCACGGCCGCTCTCCAGACGGTTGATGCCCTTTAGCACCTCAGAGCCAAGACCTGTAGCGCCAATCATGGAGCAGGTAACCACCATGGAGATAGCCATCATGATGGTCTGGTTTATCCCCGCCATGATGGTGGGCATGGCCTGAGGAATCAGCACCTTGACAAGCAGTTGAAAACGGGTGGAGCCAAAGGAATGTGCGGCTTCCACCACCTCTTTATCCACCTGGCGGATGCCATGGCTTGTCATGCGCACGATGGGAGGCATGGCGTAAATAATGGTAGCGATAACGGCAGGCACATTGCCCAGACCCAGCAGCATAACGGCGGGAATCAGGTAGACAAAGCTGGGCATGGTCTGCATGGTGTCCAGCAGGGGGCGAATCAACCTGCTGGCTCTATCGCTGAAAGATATCAGCACCCCGAGGGGAAAGCCCAGCAGCAGCGCCAGTAGCACAGATGCGATAATGATGGTCAGCGTGGCATACATCATGCTCCACAGCCCAATCATACCTACCAGCAATAGAAGTCCGGCGTAAAGGGCGGCACGGCTTATCTTTTTGCTGATCTTCAGCGTCAGGAAGAATACAATCAAAATCATTGCCCACCAGGGAATGATATCAATAACGGAACGGACAGCCAGCAGCAAGGTGCGCAAGGCGTTGGAAACGCCATCGAAAAAGCCGCTCCAGTTTTGTACCATGTAGTCAATGGCGTCATCAATGGGGGTTTTAATATCTAATGACAGATGTTTTGGAAACTTAAATAACCATTCGGGCATGGAATCTCTCCTTTTTTTCATCAGGAATACAACCGGGGGCTACAAACGGTGTCCCACAGTCAAATATATGCGTATTTGCCTTTACAGTGCTTTGCGTACCAGGTCAGCCTTGTCCTGGGGCAGCCACTGATCCAGCAACTCATCATGCTGTTGCAGGAACCAGCGGGCAGTATCCCCGTACTCAGCGTCATGGTCGTTCATATAGGCCAGAGCTTCGCTTGTCAGGGCGCTGGAGGTGGCGTAGCGGCTTAAAAACTCGCAGTATTCAGGATTGCTCTGATGAAAGTCAGGGTTGACACAGACTGTCAGGCGAATGGAGGGGCACTCGCATTCGCCTTCCAGGTAAAGTTCCGGGTCGTAGGGGGCGTCTTCAAGCAGAACCAGGTCATACTTGCCGGTAATCCAGGCAGGCTCCCAGTAGTAGGCGACGATGGGCTCCCCTTTTTCGTAGGCGCCCACAATGGCGGCGGCCAGCGCCGGATCAGAGCCGGGGTCGACATAGTTGTACAGGCTGTCAAGGTCGTAGAATTCGACTTTTTTCTGCATAATCTCGTCAATCATCCACCCGGAAATGGCACCGTAGATGCGGCCTTTCCGGGGGTCTTCGGGATCCTGAAAGAGGTCAGCATAATGCTTCAGGTCTTCTACAGTTTTAAGGTTGGGCGCCATGGGCGCGATGCCCCGGCTTTCGTCTCCTTCAATAACGTAGCGGGGCACATACAGGCCCTGCATGTTGTCGTCATAGTTAATGCCCAGTTCAATAATTTTTCCGCTTTGTACGTCCTGCTGGTAGCGCGCGATGGAATCGGTCCACGTTTCGGTGTACACATGGATGTCGCCTCGCTTCAGGGCATTGTAGGTAATCGCGGTAGAGCCGGATATTTCCTCGGTGTCCATGCCATAGGCCTCTTTGGCAATCAGCATAGCAACGGCATTGTGGAACTTCATGCTGTCCCATCCCGCGTCACCAAATACGGTGGTTTGAGCTTGAGCGCTCACGCCCAGCATCATCAGAAGCGCCAGGACAACGCACAGCCGTTTCAGTCTCTTTGTATTCATGGATACCTCCTTTGCTTCCGCCGCCAACGGTAAACACAACTCCTTACGGAAGGAAAGATTTTCCGCGGTGATTATGCTTATCAACGTCTAAAGACGCTTACCCGGTTGGGCGTGAGAGCGGCGTCAACGGTAAAAGTATAACAGACATGATTTTCCTTGTCAAAAACGGTTGCCAGAAAAGGTATGAAAGTTTGGTAAAATCTTTTGCAACTTGCGGTGAAACGACGCCTTGAGTACAATAGAAACATACGGAAGGAAAAGAATAATTGGTAAGGAGGATTACCATGCAGCTACCCTCTTCTTTTTCCATTTACCCTTTGGACATTCCCGCTGCCCGGTACGCGGCGGGGGAACTGTCCCGCTATTTGCGTGCCATGTCGAGGACGGTCTATCCCGTGGCGCAGGGGCGGTATCAGGGGGCGGGCTTTGCCCTAATCATGCAGCAGGACGACAGCCTTCCCATGGGCGCGTTCCGCCTGCGGGTAGAGGAAAAGGGCATTACATTGCAATCGTGCAGTCCCGGCGGCTTTGTGTACGGCAGCTACGCGCTGCTGGAAAAGCTGGGCTGCGGCTTTTACGCCCCCGACTGCGAGGTGGTGCCCGAAGGCCCGCTGCGTTTGCCCCTTGGGGAAGATACCCAGGTGCCCGCCTTCCATGCCCGGGAACTGTTCTGGCGGGAGGCCATGGAGGGCGCCTTTGCCGTGAAGCTGCGGCTCAACTCCGCCCGCTCCTCCATCACCAGGGAGCAGGGGGACAAAATGGGGTTTTACAACTTTACCCACACCTTTTATCAGCTGGTGCCGGAGGAAAAGTGGTTTGACACCCATCCGGAATATTTTTCTTTGGTGGACGGCAAGCGGCTGAGGAAAAAATCCCAGCTGTGCCTAAGCAATCCCGATGTGCTGAACCTGGTGGTGCAGGGGGTGCTGCAATGGAAAAAGGAAAATCCCAACAGCACCATTTTCTCCGTCGCCATGAACGACTGGTACAACAACTGCCAGTGCCCTGCCTGCCGCGCGGTGGACGAAAAGGCGGGCAGCGCCGCGGGCACCATGATTGCCTTTGTCAACCGGGTGGCGGAAGAGGTGGAGAAAACATATCCCGATGTATTCATCCATACCTTTGCCTACCTGTACTGCCGCAAACCACCCAAAGGCATCCGGCCCCGGCATAATGTCATCGTCCGGCTGTGCGGCATCGAAAACTGCTTTGCCCACCCCATGGCGGCTTGCGGCTGCCAAATCAGCGCGGTAGACGTGCAGGCGGGGGTGTCGGCGGATTTTAGCGGCAGCATGGACAGCCCCAACCCTTTCCTTGAGGATTTGAAGGGCTGGGCCCAGATTTGCGACAACCTGTATATATGGGACTATACCACCAACTACGCCAACTACCTGCAGCCCTTCCCCAATTTGCAGGTGCTGAAGCCCAACTTGCAGTTGCTGAAAAAGCATGGGGTGAAGGGCGTATTCGCCCAGGGCAACTTTTCCCTGGGCAGGGCCAGCGCCTTGGCGCAGCTGAAAATCTACCTGCTGGCAAAGCTGCTGTGGAACCCGGAGGAGGATACGGATGTCCTGACCCGCGCCTTTTTAAAAGCATACTACGGCCCGGCAGGAGGGATTATGGAGCAGTATGTCGCCCTGTGGCAAAGCCCCGGGGCGTGCCATGCCAGCATCTACGACCCGCCCGATGCCCCCTACCTGACAAAAGAAACACTGCTTAAGGCGGAAGAATTGCTGGATAGCGCCCAGCGCCTTGCGCCGCAGGAGCCCTATCTGTCCCGCCTTCAGCGGGAGGTCCTGTCCATCCGGTATGTATTGCTGGCGCAAGCCCCCTACAGCCCTGAGCGGGATGCTGCCATCCATGCCTTCGGCCAGGATGCCCGCAGCCTTGGCATTACAGAGATATTTGAGCGCAAGTCCTTTGAAGGCGCCCTTCAGTTTTTGCGGGATACCCCGCTAATGTCCAACCGCTTGCAGGTGGAAAGCATCAGCTACCCCTTATAGGCCATACAAAGCCCCTTTCCAATAAGCGTTGGAAAGGGGCTTTGGGATTTTATGAACTACTGTGCCTGTATACGGAATTGCTTGACAAAGTCCATAAAAGGGGCGCTGAACAGGTCGTCTTGGGCGTACCACGTAAGGCCGTAGCTATACCGATAGGCCTGCAGTGCCGGAATGAGCTTCGCGCTCTCTTCATCCACCGAAAGGACGGCGCTGCGCAGAGTCTGGATATCCACCAAGTGCAGGGAAGGGGTTTCCCCGGCCAGAACGATGGCCAGCGCATAGCGTCCATCGGGCTTTAAGGCCAAAGAGTGGATAAAGGCATTGGATGGCGCGGCTGCCTGGCTGTCCCGGAAGGCTTGCATGTCTTCAGGGTTATAAAGCGGCGCGTTGCACTCAAAGACAATCTGTCCCTGGGCGTCAGCGCTGGCTGTCAGGGCTTTTCCCCTAATAATATAGGTAAAGGGCATTGCTTCATTGGGAGAAAGACCGCTGACCTTGGCCATCGTCACATCCCCCGCTCTCTGCACAAAGTGGGGCAGCACGCCGTCTGCCAACGGCTCCGTGTACAGGGGGGAATAAACGCCTTCCTTCTGGCGAAAGGCGGCAAGAAAGCCTTTGCCCTGGTGTGTCAGAGCGCACAGCAGCCTGCCTCTGGAATCCCATCCTATGCCCGGTGTGCCGCTATAGCTTTCTTTGGTATCCAGCAGCAGCTCATGGGTGTTCTGCTCCATGTTGTAGCGGCAAAGGCGCAGAATGCCGTCCACATTCTCTGTATAGTACAGCCAGGCGCTGTCCGGGCTAAATACTGTCTGGGCGCAGGCGTTCAGTTTGCCGCCGATGGGGCCATGGTAGTTTTTAACCGTGAACAACTCATTGTTCAGGGTATCCGCCAGCAGCAGCGGCCAGTTGCCGTCGGAGCCTGCGTTGGCGCTGGCGTTGGGAAAGGCGATGTAGCGCCCGTCGGGGGACCAGACAACCCCCTCAGTGCCGATGCGTGTGTCGGCGTCCTTGCGCACATGGTACGTTGCCAGCTCTGCGTCGTCGCCCCGTTCAATGTTCAGGGGAAGGACATACAAATCCCCGCCCTTTTTCAGCAGCAGATTCTCTTTCTCCCCCATCAGCAGCGTTTGCCCGTCGGGGGATGTGCTGATGGGATAGATGTCCCGCTTTTGGGTGAGTAATTCCTTGCCCAGCTCGCTGCCCGGTACCTGCTCCTGCTCGGTTTCCCCTGCAAGCCCCAGGTCTTTGTCAGGGGTCAGCGCGTTTTTTTCAAAATATTCTTTGGAAGCGACCCGGCGGGCGGGAATATGGAAGGTGTAGGTTGTTTCCGGGTCGAAGGCGGGTACCTCCACCAACGCGCCCTTGCCCATGTCCAACACCTTTTGATAGATGTCCTGCTGCCCCAATGCCGTGGGGGCAACCATCAGCAAAACCAGTATCAAAACATACAATCGTTTCATGCTTGTACCTTCTTTCTTCGTCAGTGCCTGTCTATTTTAACCGATTTGATGCCCAAAGAATACTCCCCCGCGAAAGCGCGGGGAAGATGGTTATTTACGGTCTTTTTGGCTTGCCCATCAGGATGGTAGGATCAATGTCGGCGGGTACTTTGATTTTGCGCAGGGTGTACCGGCCGTTTTCCTGGGAGAAGTTGGCCAGGTAGTTGTCTCTTCCTTCGCTTACATAGCACTGAAGGGTGCCCTTGTCATCCATTGCCATGCCGGGGTAGCCGTACATTCTTTCCCCGGTGTCCAGCAGGGTTTCGTGGGTGTTGGTTTCAAAGGTATAGCGGCACAGGCGCAGGGTGCCTTCCGCCAACTCGGTATAGTAGATTTGTTTGCTGTCCGGGCTGAAAGCAGCCTGGAAGAAGGACGATTTTTCTGTTAAGGAGGTGTCGTCCTCATAGCTTCTGACGGCGAATATCTCGCCCTTTTCCGCGTCGATGACCATCAGGGGATGGGAACGATAGAAAGTAAGCATCTGCATGGCGCTGGGCATCAGCATGTACCGCCCGTCAGCAGAAAAGAGGACCCCTTCCACGCCGATAAGCTGTTCCGGGTACTTGCTGCAAAACTCTTCCGCCTGCGGGCTGCCGCCGCTTTTTTCCACGTTCAGGGACAGCATGCGGATTTCTTCCCCTTTTTTGGAAAACAAAAATTTGCCTTCGGCCAGCAGGGCGATGCTGCCATCGGGGGAAACGCCCAGCGGCGAAAGGCCGCGCTTCAGCAGCTGTTCGCCTGTTACCTGCTTGGATTGGACGTCGGTATCAAGGCCAAGTTCCGCGTCCGGATGCGCGTCCAGATAGCTTTGGCTGGCAACCCTGGGGAAGTATAACCAATCAGGGTATAGCTGGCGGCGGCATCCAGCACGCTGCCTGCTTCAATGGGCTGCTGTTCGGTGATAAACCGGGGAATGGCTTCTTCGGCCAGCGCGGTCAGCGAAAGGGCCAGCAATACGCAGATAACCAACAGGGAGATGTTTTTTCTCATCATTGGTTCCTCCTCCTTTTTTCTAAGAACATCATAGCATAAGGATGTAAAATGTTTTTGAAATTTCTACCGACATCAAGATGCGAATCGGATATCTTTGCGTTTTTTTTCGAGGCAGGAATTAGATGCCTTCATGGCGAATATTGTAAAGTAGCCTTTTTTTATTTTTGGGAGGGTTTCATGCTATCGCTGAAAAAAATCCGGGAAAAAGTTGGGGAAACCGAATGGCAGGAGGGTGCGCGGCTCGCCAAGGAGGGCCGGGTGCGCCTATTGCAGCGTACCCGCGCCAAGGCGGAATACATGGTGTCGGGCGAACCGTACCATACCGTTACCATCGGCTTCAACGACACCTTGCTGACCGACGGCGTACGGCTGATTAACCGCTACACCGTGGCGGCGCTGCTGTTTGCCGCCAAGGATGGTACGCTGCGCGCCATGGCGGTAAGGCAGCGGGGCGCCGCTTCCGGCGTGCTGTTTGACGCGGTGGCGTCAGCATTGCCCCCGGCGGAAAATTTGCGGCTGGAGCCAACCCTTAAATGCACCGCCGAGGGGATAACCCTGGGGCTGCGCACCGGCGAAAGCCGCCTGTATGTGGTGCGCAATATTCCCGATTTTTTGCAGGCTGTCCGCCGCAACGAGAGCATGTCCTTTGGCAAAGGCTTTACCTACGAGCCCAAATGGGCGGCGTATTCCCGCAGACAAAAGGCGCTGCTCAGGCAACTGGATGCCTACTGCCGTACGATGGAAAAGGCGGTGGCACCCCTTGCGGGAACGGAAGGGCGGGACATGCTGTTGCCCGGGCCTGTGGCGTCCCTGGTGCTGGAACATATGCGGGAGCTGCCTTTTCGTTTGGAATACGAGGATAAAAAGCTGGACTTGGAGGGCATTCCCGAAAAGCCGCTGCCCTTTGTGTTTGAGGTATCCGGCTCGGAAAAATCCCTTACCCTCAGCACCCAGGTGCCGGAGGTATGCCGCCTTTTAACGGAGGATGCCGCCTATCTGTTGGTGGAGGACGAGGTGATCTACGTCCGCCCCGAGGACAGGGAGCTGCTTCAGGCAGTGCTTAGTTTCCGCGCGGGCAAACGCGCTGTGTTTCTCTTTGGCCGCGACAGCGTGCCCCGGGTAATGGGGGAACTTTTGCCCGCCCTGATGCGTTCGGCGGGGGTAACCTTTCATCCCAAGCTTCGCCAGCGCATGGTGCGTTTTCCCCTTAAATCCAAGGTGTACCTGGACAAGGACGGCATGGACATCGTGGCGCGCACGGTGTTTGCCTACGGCACCTATGAGATAGACCCCTTTGTACTCAAGGAAGACATACCGCCCCTTCTGCTGCGCGATGCCGCCGGCGAAAAGCTGGTGATAGACGAGCTGGCCCTGGCAGGCTTCCATGTACGGCGGGGCTATGCCTTTATGAACGATGAGGACAACATATATCGCTTTGTGACGGGCGGCGTTTCCCGTCTGAGCGACAGGGCGCAGGTTTTTTTCAGCAATGAGTTTAAAAAAATGTCGGTGCGCACCCCCCGGCTGTCGGGGGCGCTGAAGAGCAGCGGCAACCGCCTGGAACTGGAAATGTACGACGATGGCACGCCGGTGGAGGAACTGCTACCCCTTCTGGACGCCATACGCCGCAAGAAGCGCTATTTCCGCTACAGCGACGGCACCTTCCTGTCGCTGGAAGGGGAGCAGCAGTGGGAAGAGCTGGCCGAAGCCTACTGCGAGGCGCGGACGAACACCCTCAGCAAGCGGGATGTGGGGCTGTACCGCGCCGCCTACCTGAATGCCCTGGTGAAGGAAAAAGCCCTGCCCGTTACCGCCGACAGCGGTACTTTGCAGGGGGCGGCGCTGCGCACCGGGCCGGTGGAAAGCCCCATCAAGGGGCTGTACGCCTACCAGCAGCGGGGATTTGAGTGGCTGGTGTCCCTGCATCAGCTCAGCATGGGCGGCATCCTGGCCGACGAAATGGGGCTGGGCAAGACGGTGCAGATGCTGGCTGCCATCCTGCATACCGCAAGGGCGGCGGAAGAAAAATTACCCTCCATTGTGGTGGTGCCCACCTCGCTTTTGTATAACTGGCAGATAGAGGCGGAGCGGTTTACGCCGGAATTACGGACGCTGGTGGTGTCCGGCCCCCGGGCGCAGAGGGAAAAACAGATTGCTTCCCTGTTTGAACAGGACGCTGCCGATTTGGTGATTACCAGCTACCCCGTTCTTAGGCAGGATATTGATTTGATGAAGGGG
>CAZCBC010000015.1:0-6905 GCA_964496775.1 uncultured Oscillospiraceae bacterium | reverse complement strand
TCCGCTACGCGGTGCTGGACGAGGCGCAGAACATCAAAAACCCTGTGTCCATGGCCGCCCATGCCGTGAAGAAGCTGGAAGCCCGCGCCCGCATCGCCCTGTCGGGCACCCCCATGGAAAACAATGTGGGGGAACTGTGGTCGCTGTTTGATTTCGTGCTGCCCGGCTACCTGCCCCCCTTCCGGGAGTTTTTGCGCCGCTTTGATGAGGGGCGCAACGCCGAAGACCTGCGCCGCCGCATACGCCCCTTTTTGATGCGGCGGCTGAAAAGCGACGTGATGGCGGAGCTGCCTGAAAAGATGGAAACCACCCTGTACGCCGACATGGGGGCGGAGCAGCGCAAGGTGTACAGCGCCGTGCTGCTGCAAAGGCGGGCCAGCGTACAGGCGCTGCTGGAAAGAAACGGCCTGAAGGGCAACCGGGGCGAGGTGCTGGCCGCCATGACGGAGCTTAGGCAGATTTGCTGCCACCCCCGCCTGGTGCTGGATACCTATACCGGCGAAAGCGCCAAGCTGGAATTGCTGATGGAAATATTGCCCCCCATCCTGGAAAACGGGCACCGGGTGCTGCTGTTCTCCCAGTTTACCAAGATGCTGGCGCTGATGCAGCCGCGCCTTGCGGCGCTGAACATCAGCACCATGTACCTGGACGGGGAAACCCCTGCCATGGAACGCCTGGAAATGACCCGGCGCTTCAACGAGGGCGAGGGGCAGCTGTTCCTGATTTCTTTAAAGGCAGGGGGCACGGGCCTTAACCTGACGGGGGCCGACACCGTCATCCATTATGACCCCTGGTGGAACCCCACCACCGAGGAACAGGCTATCGACCGCGCCCACCGCGTAGGGCAGGAAAAGAAGGTGCAGGTTATCCGCCTGGTAACGGTCAACTCCATCGAGGAGCAGGTGGTGCAGCTGGGCGCCCGCAAGAAAAAACTGTTCGACAAGCTGATTACCGCCGGGGAAGTCATGCCCGAGAAGCTGAAAACCGAGGATATATTGGCGCTGTTCAGGGGATAAAAGGGGAAAGCTGGCCTGCTCATCATGACCAGAACGGATTGTTTCGTTGCAAGAATGACTCAAGAATGCAACGAAAAACTATTCGTTGCATTTGCGTTGCAGGTTTTATACAATAACCTGAAGAAGAAATCGAAATATCTTCTCCGGGTGGTCTTCCCTATGGTCTATCGAAGGAAAACTATCTTTATGGTATTGTTTCAATCTTAATGAATCCCATCATTGGGAACTTGTTCTTCAGGCTCGGGCTGATAGAGCCCCTTGGAATGGGAATCAGGCGTATCAATGAAGCGTACAAAAAACATGAAATCAAACCGATTTATACTATACTTGATCAAAGCATTACGATTGAGTTTCCGATAAAAACGGCGCAGTATAAAATAACAAACGATGCATCCAAAATTATTGATGCGTTAAGAGGCGGGTTGCTTTTATCAAGTAGTGAAATAGCAGAAGCGACCGGTTTTAATAAAAGCAAGGTCTTGAGGTTGATGAAGAACTTGATAGACAATAAATACATCACGGTTTCAGGCGGCGGGAGAAGTACAAGGTATCAATTAAGATAAGGCTGTTAGAAATTGGATGATAAGCATCACATCCCAAGATGCTATAAGGAAATTTAGTGTAGTGTATTTTAGACCACGACAGGGAGAATCAGCAATATGAATTGGATTGACTCAATTAAAATAGTACGTAAAGCACAAGAAAATAATCGACTGGTGATTTTTGTCGGTGCAGGCATATCAAGGAATTCAGGTGTTCCTACATGGGGAGAGTTGATCAGAATTATCGCAGATAGAATTGGATATAGCAGATGTGCAAATTGTGACAGCACGCTAAAATGTTCCGGAACAGAGTGTGAAAAGTCTCAAAAATTTCTTCAAGAGGAATTCTTAAGAATTCCAGAATACCTATATCTAGACGACGATACGGAAAAATCTAAAGAGAACTATTACGAGGTAATAAAAACCGCTTTAAAAAGTGATGCCAAGCCAAATAGGATTAATTACGAAGTATTCAATCTATTGCCACATCACATTATTACAACAAACTTTGATAAGCTTTTGGAGAGCACTACATCGGTAAATTCGCAATTGTACTCAGTAATATCTGAAGATGGAGAGATGCTATCTCATGCTAGTGAGAGATATATCATAAAAATGCACGGAGATATTGATAAGCCCGACACTCTCGTGCTTAAAGAGAGTGATTACATTAATTACGAACAAAAGCATCCTTTAATAAGTACATTTATACGTTCGCTTCTAATCAATCATACATTTCTGTTTATTGGATACTCCCTAAATGATATCAACCTTAATTTAATAATCGGGTGGATAAACTTTTTTGCACAACAATTGGGGGCTAAGGAGCGACCGTTAAACTTTCTCCTACAAGCACAATCAGTGACCGAATTTGAGAAGAAGAGGTTAAAAAGCAAGAATATTGTTGTTATCGAATTAAATGAGTTGCCAGAAACGCTTGTTGATGATGTAGCGCAGAATACCGACATAACACACGATAGCGGCAAAAGAGTGCTTGCATATCTTCGTAGCGTATACGATGAAAGAGAGCTCCAAAAATATCTTCCATTTTCATCAATCATTGAAGATAAGTACTCCTATCTTGAGTCATACAAACATATTGCCCATGAAGATTTGCTTTCTGTCCTGCCAATACCTGAAGCAAAATTTAAAGATAGTTGTTTAGTTGTTTTTGATGAAGAGCAATATCAGGGATTTTCCTTACTGCTAAGGGATAACAATGTAAGATTAATAAGAACGCTTCAAAAAGCTGGAATAACCAGTATTCAATCTCGCAAATCAGGAAACACCACTAATGTTCCTAGGCAAAAAATCTCAGACGATATTATGCAACTATACTTAGATAACGATTATTTGCGCATTAAAATCGAAATTGACAAATCTACTGACACTGCATCCAGAATTTACTATTATTCTTTACTCAAAATGGAAGGCCCGATAGTCGAACAGGAAGTGCTTCGTGAGGAAACTCAGTTATCATTATCTGAATCTGAAGACTATATTAGCCTTTTGCTCCACAAAACCAGAGCACGTCTAGCAACGCTATCATTATATGATCGCCAAGAAGCAAGAACACGAGAACTTGCAAAGCTGTTTGATACCATTCCAAACAAATATCGAAAAGTCACCACTTTTCTTAGAATGCTGTTTGAGAATCCAAAAACGAACCTGCATCGAATGCAAGAGCTTTTATCAAAGCAGGAAACAAGGGTGTTCCAGACATCAGGGTATTTTGAATCAGGACATGCTCATACTCATATTTGGGAGTTAAAGAGTTTTGCATATAATTACTATTTCTTCTTCAAAAAAAACCATCTTCCGATCGACTACTTTACGAATCCTAAAGACTATCTATCATATTACATGCAAGCAATATTATCTTCATATGTGAGACCGTCACAAAAGGCAACGGGTTTTCTTGGTGTCTCCACTCATCAAGAATGTTATGTACTAAATGAAATAGACTTAGATATGCTTGTAAAATTTGTTTCCCAAAAGCAACTTAATAAGTGGATATATGATTTTGCGATATCAACCTTGGAACTTGACGCATCAATAGATATTAAGCAAAAGTTCAATAATCTGTGTGATAGCCTTGAACGATTCAATGTTGAACAATGGACAGAATATCTACTAACATTTTCTACACTTATTTGCTTTTTAAAGCTTAGCGATGAAACGAAACAGACCATGCTTTGTCGAATCACTTCAACTTTCAAATCATTCGTCCCAAAATCACCCCACTATTCTTTAAGAGTTTTTGAAGCGATTGCTTATCTTGTAATGCACTCATCAATAGTTACCAGCCGGCAATGTGCGTATGATTTGCTCAATGCTTTCTTGGATGACGAGATCTTTCAACATTTGTTAGATTTCCACAAAAACAAGCTCAAAAATGTAATTGGAAGAATATCAAAGAATATTGGCGAAGAGGACAAATTATCATTAAGCAAAAAAATTAATAGCATTGTGGATGAAAAGTCTCGAATGAAAAAAATTCTTATTGTGCACGAAGCCCTTTCCATTTCTGAACATGTAGAGTTTTTGCGACAGAATCTTGTGAATATAGGTTCGGATAATCTCTTTACTCTCCTTTATAAAAAAATCATACCGTTTGATCAAGAGATAGAAAACTTGCTTTATGGACGGATTGAAGAAAAGTATACTGAAAAGATAAATGCCAATGGTGTATATTCATATCCGGATTGGTTTACCATCAACATAGAGATATTTATTCTGCTTAAGTTAATTGGATTTGATATAAACATCCAACGTCTAGAGCCCTTTGTGGAGTTTTCTGATCACCTTAGCTTTATCCTTTCACCCGATGAATTTGATTACTCAAAGGTGGATTTGAACCATTACATGTGGCAAAATTTTCTTTATTCGCCTCAATATCAAGATTTCTTTTTAAGACATAAAACGGAAATATTGACAGAGGAGCTACACGATGTATTTTTAAGGAGACAGGATACTAGGGAACAACAGAAGATAGTATATGGTATTTTTCTTGAGAACGAAGAACTTAGGGATTACCCGAAATGAGAATGCTTATGTTGTTGAAAAGCCAGATTGCAATTATGTTTTGAATTCTTGTAAAATCGCATTGCCGTCATATAAACTCGACAAGAAATTTCGTGGTTGTCAACGATTAAATCCCTAATCCGGTTCCATCAAATCCATCTTTTGGTCGTTAAAGCAGAGCTGATTGTTGACTAAAAAGATGATATGGGGAGACAACCGTTCAAATTGACGCATTCCAACCCCCTTGATATAATAAACCCATCATTGATGTGGAGGGAAAGTATGTCTTTCTGGATTGTGACGGATATCGGGTGCGATTTGCCCCTTACCTATATTGAACGGCAGGAAAAGCTGATGGTGCTGCCCATGCCCTATCAGCTGGACGGCGTGCCCGGCCTGAACAAACCGGGGGACGAAACGGACTCCAAATCCTTTTATGATAAGCTGCGTCAGGGCTCCGTATCCACCACCTCCCAGGTGAATGTGGACACGTATTTTGAAACCTTCAAGTCGCTGACAGAAAAGGGCGAGGATGTGCTGTGTATGGCCCTGTCGGGCGGCATTTCCGGCTCGGTGCGCTCCGCCCATACGGCGCTGGAAATGCTAAAGGAAGAAAAACCCGATGCCCGGGTGCGGGTGGTGGACACCCTGTGCGCTTCCCTGGGCCAGGGGCTGCTGATTGACTATGTCATCGGCCAGCGGGCAAAGGGCCTGGACATGGATGCCTGCGCCCAGTGGGTAGAGGACAACCGGCAAAAGCTGATTCACTGGTTTACTGTGGATGATTTGAATTTTCTTTTCCGGGGCGGGCGTGTCAGCCGCACGTCGGCCATGCTGGGCAGCATGCTGCGCATTAAGCCTGTGATGCATGTGAATGAAGAAGGCAAGCTGATCCCGCGGGAAAAGGTGCAGGGGCGCAAAAAGGCGCTGCGCAGCCTGGCAGACAAGGTGCGGACTTTCGCCCAGCCCAAAACGGGCCAGAAGGTGTTTATCAGCCATGGCGACTGCGAGGAGGAAGCCCTGTACCTGGCGGGCCTTGTTAAGGAATATATGGAAGGGGCCGAGGTATTCATTTCCCCGGTGGGCCGCTTAATCGGCTCCCACTCCGGGCCGGGCACCATGGCCATCTTCTTTATAGGAGAAAAGAGATAACATACAGCCCGGCATACCGGGATGAGTTCGTCGTTTAGATCCTTCGGATGCTTTTTCGCCGGAAGGGAGCAGATGGGCAGTTTGCCTCTCGCTTCGCTCCTGGGCGGCAAACTGCGTGGAAACCCTTGCTTTGCAAGGCTTACCGCGTTACCGCGCATGTCGCTAACGCGGATTACAGTTGGAGGGGCGCCCTCCAACACCTCCCCTCATATGATGCCGGGGGTTCTTTAATAGCCTGAGCCTCTGCGCGCCGGGCCTTTTTAATATATTTAGGAAAGGAGCGCCCCATGGCCTACAATACCACCCAGGGCATTGTGCTGCGCCGGGTTGATTACCGGGAGAATGACCGCATTCTCTCGCTGCTGACGCCCCACAGGGGCCGGGTGGATGTTACGGCGCGGGGCTGCCGGAAGGTGAAAAGCCCGCTGATGCCGGCCTGCGAGCTGTTTACCCTGGGGGAATATGTCACCTATCAGGGCAAGGGCCACGAGACGCTGACGGCCTTTACCCTGGGGGACAGTTTTTTCCCTCTGCGGGATGATGTAACCCGCCTCAGCCACGGCGCTGTCATGCTGGCGGCGGCGGAAACGGCGGCGCAAAAGGAAGAGCCTGCGGAACATCTGTTTATTTTGCTTGCCCGCTCCCTAAGCCGCCTTGCCTACGGCGAGTACGACAACAATGCTGTCACGGCGGCGTTTTTGCTGCACTTAGGCGTCATCGAGGGGTTTAAGCCGCGCCTTAACCACTGCGTCAGCTGCGGCAAAACCATGGGGGAGGAAAGCGGCTTTCTGGACGCCGAGATGGGCGGCATACGCTGCGGCCAGTGCAAGGGCAGCGCGCCGGGCACCATGTATTTAACAGCGGGGCAGCTTGCATGGCTTAGAGAGGTGTTGGTGCGGGGCATTGATAAAACGCCCCCCATTGACAGCCCGCCCCTTTCGCCTTTGCTTGCCTATGTGCAGCACCATATCGACAGGAGTTTGCCGAAGATTATCTGGTAGATAGATTATAAGATTAGCGTAATCAGCGTATAGAACAATACATACGTCAACACAAAAACCTGTGCCCCATTGCATCGGGACACAGGTTTCTTTATTCATACCACCCCAAAACGTTATGTAGGTTTGTCAAACATATTGGACAGTGTGTTTTTTAAGGAACTCATAAGGAG
>CAZCBC010000014.1:25376-27885 GCA_964496775.1 uncultured Oscillospiraceae bacterium | reverse complement strand
CAGACGGCCGCTCATTTCGCGCAGGGCTTGTGCCCAGCGGCTGGTGGAGTCGGCCATGATGGCAACCTTGTAGCCCATGTCGCGGTAGTATTCGGCAATGGTGATGCCCGTATAGATGCTGGCTTCCCGGGCGGCAACAGGCATGTCCGAGGTGTTGGCAATCAGCACGGTGCGCTTCATCAGCGTTTCACCGGTGCGGGGGTCATGAAGCACGGGAAACTCCATCAGCACGTCGGTCATCTCGTTGCCGGCCAACTGATGCTGCACCACCGTCTTGCCCGAGCCGAAGGGGCCGGGGACAGCGGCGGTACCGCCCGAGGCGATGGGGAAAAAGGTATCAATGACCCTTTGTCCTGTGACCATGGGGCCGTCGGGCGCCTGCTTTTCCAAATAGGGGCGGCCGCGGCGCACGGGCCATTTTTGCAGCATGGTGATGGGGGTGTCTTTGCCATAGTCAGAAGTAATGACGCAGATGACATCCTCCACCTTGGCGGCGCCCTGGTGGATGGTTTTCACCGTGCCCTGTACGCCCCTGGGTACCATGATGCGGTGCTCCACAACAACGCTTTCCTGCACAATGCCCAGCACATCCCCATGGGCAACCTTCGCGCCGGGCGATACCTTGGGCTTAAAGCCCCAGACTTTTTCCCGGTTCAGCGAGGGCACTTCCACACCGCGGGTGATGCGCTCGCCGCTTATTTCGCGGATGGCGGTCAAGGGGCGCTGGATGCCGTCAAAAATAGACTCAATCAGACCAGGGCCCAGCTCCACCGACAGGGGTGCGCCGGTAGACTCGACCGGCTCACCCGGGCCGATGCCCGCCGTTTCTTCATATACCTGGATGGAGGCACGGTCGCCCCTTAATTCGATGATTTCGCCTACTAAACGGCTGTTGCCGACGCGCACCACGTCATACATGCGCGCGTCCGCCATTCCGCCCGCTACAATCAGCGGACCGGCGACCTTAATAATGGTTCCCTGGGCCATAATTATTCCTCCATATTGTTCAGCAGAATATTGGCGCCTACGGCCTTTTCCACATTGGAATGCAGGCGCTCCATCCCCAGCCCTGTTGTTTCCCGGCTGCCGGGAATAGGTATCAGGGACACATGGGGGTCGCTGTCGTATTGACTCATCGTTTCAGGAATCAGACGGGCAATGTCCTCGGTGATAAAAATGACCGGAATCCCGTCGGATACAAGTTTAAATACAGCCTGTGACGCCTGTTGGGCGCCTTGCACGCTTACTACGCGCATGCCCAGCGTGCGGAATGCCAGTACCGCGTCGCTGTCGCCGATAACGCCGATAGATAAAGGTTTCTTAGCCATATAACGCACGCAGCCTTTCCCGTATGGCATCAGTGGGGAAATTATTTTCCTTGCCTGCTAAAATAAGTCGCACAGCGGCGGCCTCCCGATTTCGCATCAACAGGTAACCAATCAGCCGCTCATTTTTGCCGATCACTCTGCGGTAGGGGGTAAAGAATTCCAACAGGTAGTTGTCAATTTCCTTTTCAAAGGCGGCCAGCTTGCCCTTGTCTATAAAAGCAGCCATGGCCGCGGCATACACTTTGGGGCCGTAGCGGTTTACCAGCAGCGGTATTTTTTCGCTCTTCGGGTACGCTTTTTCCCAGTCGCTTATTTTAATATTGCCGCCGGGCAACAGCATTGCCTCTAAAAATACATAGGGTTTGCCTGCGTGCATGGCGCGCAGCGCCATCAGCGTGTTGCGCAAATCGGCGCTGGCTTTAAAATAGTTAAGCGCTACCCGCTGTTTGCTGCCCAGCATGGAGAAAACCCACTGATAGTGCGCTTTGTCCAGGGTCATATCCACGTCCATGGGGTCAACCTCTACTGCCAGGCGCTTTTCCAGGTTTTCCAATGCTGATTTGAGTTCCGCAGGAAAACCGTCATACTTGTGTTCATTGACGGCATGACGCATTTTTTCCGGCGGGATGGTACCGCAGGGCGACAAGGTACCCGGCTCTATATCCAGGCTGCGGGCTTTGAGCAGAATTTTCAGGTTCTCGATATCGTGGCCTATCAGGAAGGCATGCACCAGGTGATCATCGGTGGACAAGTCCTTCAGCAATGTGCAGGCGCGCCGCAGATGCTCCTGGGCGTTTTCCTCATCGCTGCCCACATCAGGCCACCCATACTCGCTGAGGATACGGCGGACTTCCGGGGCATCCTGGGCTTGAAGAAGGCGCTCTAACTTTGCCGTGTCCAGAGCGTTCTTTTCCAGTACGCTCAGGCGGCCGACGGCATAATAAATACTGCTTTGCGGCAAAGGCTTGCCTCCTTTCTAAGTTATGGGAAGAGGATACGGGCGACATCGGTTTCGGCCTGCAACCGCATGGCATCAACCAGTGCCTCAAAGGTACAGTTGATTTCTGTACCCCCCTGGCGCAACACAAATCCGGTGCCGGGCACCACATCTTCGCTTAATGTAAGGTTTCCCTGCCCCTTTGTTTTTTGTAACTCCTCATTGACGATGTCCACAAAGGCTT
>CAZCBC010000014.1:21252-25366 GCA_964496775.1 uncultured Oscillospiraceae bacterium | reverse complement strand
ACTGCCTGGGTCCGAAGATAATCCCGGATTCTTTCCGCCGGCAGGCTGCGAAGCTGCTGGATGGCCTGCTCAAAGGCAACGCTCAGCACCTGACGCTTTTGCGCCAGGTCGCTTTTTTTGTCTTCCAGCTCCGCCATGCGCAGCATCCGCTTCTCCGTCTCTTCCCCGTCCCGCGCCATGCGCTGACGGTTCAAGGCATGCCTGTCGTTGATGCGCTTTTGGGAGGCGCTACGGATATCGCGCGCCCTCTGTTTGGCGTTTTCCAGGATGTCTGCTGCGGCAACCCGGGCATCCTCACCGATTTTATCTAAAATCGTCTTGACATCCATGGCTTAGCCCAATACGGAGTTGACCATCAGGAAGCTTGTCAGCAGCGCGAAAACGGCATAGGTTTCCACCATGACGGCCATGGTGATGCCGCGGCCGGACATTTCGGGGCGCTGACCGGTCATCAGCATACCGGCCATGGAGACCTTTGCCTGCCAAATGGCGGAGTACCAGCCTATCACGACAACGGGCAGGCAGGATATGATGAATTTAATTCCCTGATCGACGGTGATGTCCACCATCTGGCCGCCCAATACGCCGGTATTGATCAGCACGATAACGCCAATCAGGAAGCCGTAAATACCCTGGGTGGCGGGCAACAGCTGCAATACCAGCAATTTACCGGCAACATCGGGGTTTTCTGTGGCGACGCCTGCGGCCGTTTCACCGGCCATGCCGACGCCGCGGCTGGAGCCGATACCGCTTACGATAACTGCCATAGCGGCGGCCAGAAGGGCAAGAAATTGACCAAGCTGAAGTTCCATGTTTTTTCTCCTCTCAGATTAGGGTCTGTTATGTTAAGGCATCCTACTCTGCCGGAGCAGTCTGGATGCTTACATACTTTGTTTTCATGTCAAGGGGTCTGAAGGGCTTGCCGCCATCCTCGTAGAACTTGCCGAAGAACTCAATATACTGCAAGCGGCAGGAGTGTACATAGGCACCCAGGGCGTTGATGCCCAGGTTGAACAGGTGGCATGCGACGAACACCACCATGGCAATTAGTTTGCTGATGATGCCGCCCGACCATACCATGCCGATCAAAAGATTGAACACCATACCGATCACGCCGGTGGCCAGGCCCATGCCGAACAGGCGCATGTAGCTGAGCAGATCACTGAGCCAGCCCGTAATGCCGTATAGGGCACCTAGGCCGCTTAACAGCCGTTTGATGGGGTTCTTCTTGTCCCGTCCCGTCATGAGCAGGATGATAACAACCCCCACCAGCGCCATATATTTTCCGATGGCGGCAGTGGCAGGCAACATCAACAGGCCCAGGCCTAACAACAGCAAAAACCAGCTGAGCTGATCGGATATGGCGGCCACCGGGTCGCCCCGTTTCAGGTTCATGTAGGCGGCAACACCCAAGCCGGAAAAAAGATGAATGGCGCCTACGGCCATGCAAACCACAATAACGGGCATGGGGTCGTTGACAGCGTCCAGAGGAAAGAAACGGCTGAAGTGGGGCAAAGGATTAAATCCCATAACGGTGTTGAAGGCCAGCCCCCAAAAGATGGTGGAAATACCGCTGAATATCAGCAGAAAGAGCATTTTGGCATTGCGCACCGGAATCTTCTTAACCTTGACAAAAGCAAGCAATGCCACCGCCATCATCAGGCCATAGGCTGCGTCTGACAGCATCATGCCAAAGAGGATGATATAGAAGGGCGACATGGCGGCAGTGGGGTCGATGCCCCGATAGGCGGGCATGGAAAAGCCTTCCACCACCGGCTCAAAGGCAGAAACGAAGGAGTTGTTTCTGAGCAGAATGGTGGGTTCCTCATCCTCCTTTGGGTCCTCCAGGGCGACCTGAGCTGAGGGAGAAGCCTTTTGTATGCTGTCTTTCAGCTTGAGAGAGACTTCTTCCGGCACCCATCCTTGCATCAGAAAGGTTTGACTTGTTTCGGCCGACTTTAAAGAAGCGCTGTGCTTGCGCTCTTCCAGCGTCAGGATGTCGTGCAGGATTTTTAAATCCCCGATGTGCTGTGCCAGTTCCTTGGTTTCATGTTCCAGGGTGGTGCGCAGCGTGGCAAGGTTCCTTTCCTGCTCGCTTAACGAGGCAAGATATTCTTTTGCGTTTTTTCCCTGCAAAGGAGAAAAGCTCTCCTGAGAGAAACTGGATGCTTCCAGGGCGCTCCGGCCTTCTTCAAGGGCAGAGTTATGGATGGCTACATAGATATTGCTGGATTCCGGCGTTTGGGACACGGTGTGGGTCATGGCCGGCAGGGAAGCGAAGGCTTCCTCTAACTTGGGCAGGTTGCGGGTAGGTACATTGCCGGCCATCTGTAGCACTGTACGGCTGGCGGCCAGGTCCTGCACGGTGGGGGTAAAAGTTTCCCAGGGCAGGTACTGGTCTCGCGCTGTCTTGATACGCGTTTCGGCAGCGCGCATGTCGCCGCTACGGCGCTCAATATCTTCCAGGCGGGTAATAACGTTTTCCAGCTCTTTTCGGCTTTGCAACACGCGCTGGCTTTCTTCTTCGGACACAAGAGGATATTGCCCAAAGGCGGGCTTGGGCTGCGTATCGTAGCGGGCAAGTTTTTGCAGTGCCCAGCGGATGCGTTCCAGCGCCGCGCCTTCAATTTGATAATCGGTGCTTTCTTCAGCCTGATAATCAGTGTAATCAGGTGGCAATTCTATGATTTCCACGCACTGCATACGCTGTATCAACCGGAACAATTTTTCCCTATCGGCACGCATGGCCAGCAGGGTCAGTTTTTTCATCTTAACGATGGCCATCGCTCAGAACCCTTTCCACGATGTAGCGGGCAGCCTCAGGCACGCGGGATAGCGCTTGCTGATGAGCGCTTTCCCGGACGGCGGCCAGTTTTTGCCGATTATCCTCAATCATCTGTTCTACCTGCTCGCGGCGTTCCTGAAGAGAACGATTGTATATTTCCCGGATTTCTTTGTCGGCGCTGCGCTCGTCAGCAGCGGCGGCTTCTTCGCTGGCCTGCACAATATCGCGCCCCTTGCGCTGGGCGTCCTGGCGCAGCTTGTCCGCTTCCTCTTCCGCTTTTCGGATACGATCCATGATTTCAAAAGCCATTGGTATCCTCCCATCCGGCATTTGTACGCAAACTATATAGCCATTCATTTGGCTTAACTGAGGCGATTATATCATTCTATTACGGATTGTTCAAGGTTGCAGTCTGTGCCTGTTCTTTTTTGAGCGCCAAATCATCCATGCGTGCAGTTAATTGCCGCATGGCCTGTATGCCTTCCTTCAGGGCGGCGTATTCGTCCGCCCGGGGGAGGGAAAGTACCAGCGCAGGCTTTTTGCCGCCTACTAAATGAAGGGGACTGCCTTCCAGCGCCTGCACCAGGATGTTCAAATCATCAATGTATTCTTCCTTCAGGCGCATGGTTAAAAAGCCGCTGCCAAAGGTTACCATGTCGCTGCCGGCTTTGCTTGCCAGAGAGCGCAGCAGCGCGATGTCCATCAGCGTCATCACTTCCTCCGGCGGCTCGCCAAAGCGGTCTACCAGGTCATCCACCAGCTGCAGCCTGTCCTCATCGCTGCGCAGCAGAGAGACGCGCTTGTAGATTTCTACCCGCTGGGCTTGCCCGGACACATAGCTTTCCGGCAGGAAGGCATTGACGTGCAATTCCACCCGGGTTTCCCTTTCGCTCTGGCGGCTTAAAGAAAAGTCTCCCTGGGCTTCGCGTACGGCTTCCTCAATCATTTTGCAGTACATATCATAGCCGATAACGCTCACCTGCCCCGACTGCTCGGGGCCAAAGATATTGCCTGCGCCGCGAATCTCCAAATCCCGCATAGCGATGCGGAAACCGGCGCCAAACTCGGTAAACTCCTTGATGGCAGCCAGACGCTTTTCGGCGGTCTCCGTCAACGCCTTGTCGCCTTTTACCAGAAAGTAAGCATAGGCGGCGCGGGTGGAACGCCCCACCCGGCCCCGCAGTTGGTATAGTTGGCTTAAACCAAAACGGTCGGCGTCAAACACAATCAGTGTATTGGCGTTGGGGATGTCGATGCCGTTTTCGATGATGGTAGTGCATAGCAGCACATTAAACTTGCCGTCGGAAAAGTCCATCATCACGTCTTCCA
>CAZCBC010000014.1:3618-21110 GCA_964496775.1 uncultured Oscillospiraceae bacterium | reverse complement strand
GTTAAACAGGAAACACACCTGCCGATCCCGGTTCAACTCCCGCAGGATGGCGTCCCGCACCATGCCGTCGTTGTAATCCACCACATAGGATTGCACAGGGTAACGCTCTTCCGGCGGGGTTTCCAACAGGCTCATGTCCCGCACGCCTACCATGCTCATGTGCAGCGTACGGGGGATGGGGGTGGCGGACAGCGTCAGCACGTCCACCGTTTTCTTCATGTTTTTGATAACTTCCTTATGGCCTACGCCAAAGCGCTGCTCCTCGTCCACGATCAAAAGTCCCAGGTCCTTAAACTGCACATCCTTGGACAGAAGGCGGTGGGTGCCGATCAATATGTCCAACTCTCCCGCCCGCATTTTTTGCAGCGTCTTCCTGTTTTCTTTCGCGCTGCGGAAGCGGCTGATCATGCCGATGTGAACAGGAAACCCTTCAAACCGCTTGATGAAGGTTCGATAATGTTGCTGTACCAAAATGGTGGTGGGGGCCAGCATGGCTACCTGCTTGCCGCCCATTACGGCGCGGAATGCGGCGCGCATGGCCACCTCAGTTTTGCCGTAGCCTACATCGCCGCACAGCAGGCGATCCATATTGATAGGCTTTTCCATATCTGACAAGACATCTTGTACCGACCGCAGCTGGTCGCTGGTTAGCTCATATTCAAAGTTTTCGTTAAACTGCTGCTCCCAGGGGGAGGCAGGCGGAAAGGCAAAGCCAGGGGTAGCCTGCCGCTGGGCGTAGAGGTTGACCAAATTAAAGGCAAGCTTTTGCAGCGACAGCTTGACCTTGCTTTTTTGCTTCGCCCAGGTGTTGCCGCTTAAATCATTTAACTGCGGAGCATCTCCCTGGCCGCCGATGTATTTTTGTACCCTGTCAAACTGGTCGGTGGGCACATAGAGTTTATCGGTGCCTTTATACTGTATCAGCAGGTAGTCGCGCCAGGTACCTTCGCTTTGCAGGCGTATCGTACCCTGGTAGATGCCGATGCCGTGGTGTTCGTGCACCACATAGTCGCCGGTGCTTAATTCCACAAAGGAGTCGATTCGTGCGCCTGTACGGGTGCCTTGCCTTGTTTTCTTTTGCGAACGCCCATATAGATCGCTGTCGGCCACCAGCATCAGCCTGGCGTCCTCCATGATGAAGCCATGGGAAACGCTCATGGACAGTAGCTTGGCCTTGCCGCGCTCCAGCGCTATATCCTCATCCGCCTGGGGCAGGGGACAGTCAAAGTCGTATAACGCCTGGCGGATACGCTCGCTTCGGGCGGCGCCGCCTGCCAAAAGGCCGACGGCATATCCCTCCTGGGTGAAGGCCTTGATGTCGTCGCTTAACTGCCGGAACCGTCCGCGGTATTTGGATGCGCTGATGCCCTTGAATTGTATAACGGCTTGAGGCTCAATGCCTGCCATGCCGCGCAGCAGGTCCTGCATGGTGATGAGGTCCAGGGAAGCGAAGCGCTGCTTCAGCTCGTCCAGGGTATATAGTAGCTGCGCTTGCTCCGGCACAGCCTCTTCCCGCACCAGGGCCTGCTGGATATCCTCGTAAAAGCCGTTCAGCCTGTCCTCGGCGCGGGTTATCACACGCTCGGGGGTATCCAGTATCACCAGGGGATTGTCAAGCCACTCTTCCAGCGGCACCGTATCTTCAGACAGCAGGGGATGCCAAAGGTGGAAGGTGGAAAATGTACCGCTCTCCTTCAGCCGTTCCGCGTCCCTTAGCATGCGGTAATACCCGGTGTTCAGCCCTGCCTGAGGGGAGGCTTCCGCCTCCTCATCATCCAGGGTGTACTGCGTCAGCAGAGCAGGCCGCTTGTGCATGGCGCTTTGAATCAGGGCCTCCATTTTGTGTGCGGCTTCTTCCCGCTGGTTTTTGGGCAGCAGATACTCTGACGCGGCGCCCAGGGTACAGGATGCTACCCTGCCTTCGCTGCGCTGGCTGACAGGGTCAAAGGGGCGGATGGAGTCCACATCGGTGTCAAAAAACTCAATCCGATAGCCGGCATCGCTCTGCGGCGGATAGACGTCCAGGATATCGCCCCGCAGGGCGCATTGTCCCTTTCCTTCCACCATGTCTACCCGCTCATATCCCCAGGAAACAAGTTTGGAAATCAGCGCCTGTATGTCGTGCTTTTCGCCCGTATGAACGCTTACTGTGCGCTGCATGGCGGTGGCGGGAGAGGGGAAACGCTGCAGCAGCGCCTCTGCCGAAGCGCACAGCACCCGAACATCACCCTCCTGTGCCCTTTGCAGCGTCATCATGCGCTGCCACTGGTTGTCCCGGCTGGCGGTGCCCTGAACAAACTGCATCTCGGTATAGGGTAAGATGGCTGCCTGTCCCCCAGTAAAGGCGTTGCAATCTTCTCCGGCCCGCTGCGCCGCCTGCACCGAGGGCGCAATATACAGCACCGGCCGGTTTAGGGCGCTGGAAAGAGCGCAGGCGAAAAACGCGCGCTGTGACTCGGTCATGTCATAGAGCGCGACGGTTTGTTTATTTTGTATGGCGTCCAGAGTCTTTTGCCAGTTTTTTTCTTCTTTCAGCGGGTTAAACAGCGGGTTCATCGAATTTCATTCCATTATACTTGTTCATGGCGGCGGTTATGCCTTCTCTAATAAAGTATAAAGCCGCCTCCGCCGCCATATCCAATGCCTTCTGCATGGCTTCCGCGTCCTTTGTGCCGGTGTAGCGGGACAGCACCCAGTCCGCTAAATCCCATTCAGGGGGCGGTGCGCCCACGCCAACACGAATTCTGGGAAAACGGTCGGAGCCTGTTTGCTGAATGATGCTTTTCCACCCGTTGTGGGTGCCCGCGCCGCCGTGGGGGCGCAGGCGCAGGGTGCCGGGCGGCAAATCAATGTCATCGGATATGATTAAAACATCCTTGGGTTCCAGGTGATACCAGCGCATCAATTGCTGGAGGGCGATACCGCTTTCGTTCATATATGTTTGAGGCTTTGCCAGGGCGATGCGCTGCCCCGCGTACTGCCCTTCGGCAACCATGGCCTGCATTTTTTTGCGGGCGGCATGGATGTTGCATAAGTCGGCAATCCTGTCTACCACATCAAAGCCTGCGTTATGCCGGGTATGTACATAGGGCTGTCCCGGATTGCCCAGGCCAACAATCAGGATCATATCGCACTGCCTTTCTCCTGCGCAAGCCATGGTGCGGGACGCACCAACAGGCAGTCGGAACCGTTCTCTGAAAACAGCATCAGGGACTTGTCGCCGCTGATATGCCTTTCCGGCGGGTTTTCCTGGGCCAGCATAAAGGCGAGACCGATGACTTCTACATTAAACTCTTCCATCAAAGCAATCATGCCCCGGGCTGTGCCGCCGGCGCGTATAAAATCATCCACAATCAGGGCCTTTTGGCCTTCTTTTACGGCGCGGCGGGATAGCGCCATGGTTTCTATGTTGCCCCTGCCGCTGACATAGTTGATGTTGACGGCGCTGCCCTCATACACCTTGCTGGAGCGCCGGGCAATAATCAGCGGAACGCCCAGGGCTTCCGCCGTCATCAGCGCGAAGGGAATGCCTTTGGTTTCCATGGTTAATACAAAATCTACCCCGGTATCGTAATACTCCCCCGCGATGATGTGCCCCATGCGCCGTGCAATGTCGGGGGAAGAAAGGATGTCCGACCAGTAGAGATACCCTCCCGCAAGCATGCGCTGGGGATCGCACAATGTTTGGCTGATGCTTTCCACCTGCCGGTATGCTTCTTCCCGCGACAACACAGGGCGGAACCGGACGCCCCCCGCTGCGCCTGCCAAGGTTTCTATCTGGCCCAGCCCATGCTTTTGCATCGCGTGTTCTACAATGGCGATGTCTTCGCTCATGGTGGATTTTGCCGTGCCGAACAGTTCGCAAAACTGCGGCAGGGTAAACAGTTTGTTGGGGCTGTTCGTCAAAAGCCGCGTAATGGCAGCAATGCGCTCGGTGCGCTTGGTTTTGTCCATGCTCATCCCTCCAAATTCGCCCTATATCATACCATAGAGATACGAATGTTGCACCATGCGTTTTTAAGAATGTTCGTTTTTTATGAGAAAGAAACGGGTTTATGCAATAATTACCGGCATATTGCTTGCAAGGCTTGACGGCAGGTGGTATGATAAAGTGTATTGTTCTGGGTATACTATACCTGAACAATGATATGTTTGATTCGAAGTAGGAGGAGTACCCATGGCTTATACCACAGAAAAGATTTCCGGCAACCAGGTGCGGTTCGACTTTACCATTCCCGCAGAGCAGTTTGACGAAGCGATGCAGAAGGCTTATTTGCAGCAGCGCGGCCGTATCAATGTGCCGGGTTTCCGCAAAGGCAAGGCGCCCCGCAAGCTGATTGAAAATATGTACGGCGAAGCGGTCTTTTACGACGCCGCCTTCGATATCATCTTCCCCGAAGTCTATTCTGAAGCCGTGGAAGCGGAGAAAACAGATGTGGTGGACCAGCCCTCGGTCGATTTGAAAGAAATTGGCAGCGGCAAAGACTTGGTCTTTTCCGCCACGGTGTATGTGTACCCCGACGTGGAACTGGGCGAATACAAGGGTCTGAAAGCCACCAAGTATGTGGCCCCCGTCACGCAGGAGCAAGTTGATGCCCGCGTTCAGCAGGATGTGCGCAAGGTAACCACCACCCAGGATGTGTCCGACCGCGCAGTGAAGGAAGGCGATACCGTCAACCTTAACTATTCCGGCTCTGTGGAGGGCGTCAAGTTCCAGGGCGGCACCGCTGAAAACCAGCGGCTGAAGATTGGCTCCGGTTCCTTCATCCCCGGGTTTGAGGAGCAGATGGTGGGCATGGAAATCGGCGAAGAAAAGGACCTCACCGTCACCTTCCCCGAGCAGTATCATGCGGAAGAACTGGCCGGCAAGGACGCCGTTTTCCATGTAAAGGTGAACGCCATCCAGGAAGAAGTTGTGCCGGAACTGGACGACGATTTTGCCCAGGACGTCTCTGAGCACCAGACCTATCAGGAGTACCTTGATGCCATCCGGAAGGAACTGGAAGAAATCACGGAGAAGAACGCCGAAGTAACGGTGGAGAACAACCTGATTCAGCAGGCGGTGGATGCCTCCGACTGCGACATTCCTGACGCCATGGTGGAGCGGGAGATTGACGCCCAGGTACGCAACATGAAGATGCGCATGGCCTATCAGGGCCTTCGCTATGAAGATTATCTGAAGTACACCGGCATGACGGAGGAAGCCTTCCGCGACATGCACCGGGCAGATTCCGCCAACAATGTAAAGACCCAGCTGGTGATTGATGCCATCCGCAAGCAGGAAAAAGTAGAAGCCAGCGAGGATGAGGTCAACGAAGAAATCGACAAGCGCGCTGAGGAGATTGGCCGCGACAAGGAAGAGTACCGTGCCTCCCTCAGCGATACCCAGAAGGAAAACTTCAAGGACCTGGCCGCCATCCGCAAGGTGATCGACATCCTGAAGAAGGAAGCCAAGGTCGAAGTGAAGAACGAAGAACCCGGCAAGATTGACGCCGAAGAAGTCATCAAGGCGACGGAAGAGGCGGCCGAAAAGGCAGAAAAGAAATCTGCCAAGAAACCTGCCCGCAAGAGCGCCAAGAAGGCGGAAGAAGCCGAAGAACAAGCTGAGGAAGCGGCAGAAGAATCTGCCAAGCCGCAGGCGAAAAAAGCAAAAAAGACGGAGGAACCCAAAGAATAAACCCTCCGACTGGAAGGAGAACACATGGCTGAGTATCTGATCCCTTATGTAGTCGAGCGCAGCGGCAACGCCGAGCGTTCTTACGATATATATTCCCGGCTGTTGAAGGACAGGATTATTTTCCTCTCCGGTCCCATCCATGACGCTATGGCCAACACCGTGGTGGCCCAGCTTTTGTTTCTGGAGATGGACAACCCCAACGCCGATATTTCCCTGTATATTAACAGCCCCGGCGGCTCTGTTACGGCAGGCATGGCAATCTACGATACCATGCAGTATATCAAAGCCCCGGTACGCACCGTGTGCATCGGCATGGCGGCCTCCATGGGAGCGTTCCTGCTGATGGCGGGGGAAAAGGGCAAGCGCATGGCGCTGCCCAACAGCGAAGTGATGATTCACCAGCCCTCCGGCGGTGCCGAAGGACAGGCGACGGATGTTACCATCAGGGCGGAATGGCTGCTGAGAACCAAGAAAAAGATGACCGACATGATGGCGGATATGACCGGACAGAGCGTTGAGCGCGTTGCCCGGGACATTGAGCGCGATTATTTTATGAGCGCTAAGGAAGCGCTGGAGTACGGCATCATCGACGAAATCTATCAGCCGCGTTCCAAGCAGGAGGGTAAGGATGCCTAAAGAACCCTATGAGCCGCGCAAACTGCATCGCTGCAGTTTCTGCGGAAAAACCCAGACCGAAGTGGAGCGGCTCATCGCGGGCCCCAACGCCTATATTTGCAACGAATGTGTGGAATTGTGCAGCGATGTTCTGGGGGAAAGCAGTTTTGAGCCGGGCAAAAAAACCATGCTGGGCGATAAACTGCCTACGCCCCGGGAACTGAAAGAAGCCCTGGACGAGTATGTCATTGGCCAGGACCGCGCCAAGCGCGCCCTGTGCGTGGCGGTATACAATCATTATAAGCGCATCCGCTCCACCAAGCGCAACAAGGATGTGGAACTGAAAAAGTCCAACATTCTGATGGCGGGCCGTACGGGCACCGGTAAAACCTACCTGGCGCAAACGCTGGCAGACATCCTGAATGTGCCCTTTGCCATCGCCGATGCCACCAGCTTAACGGAAGCCGGCTATGTAGGGGAAGACGTGGAGAATATCCTCCTGCGCCTCATTCAGGCAGCCGATGGCAACATTAAGGCGGCGGAGCAGGGTATCATCTACTTAGATGAGATAGATAAAATCGGCCGCAAGTCGGAGAATACCTCCATCACCCGCGATGTGTCCGGCGAAGGGGTACAGCAGGCGCTGCTTAAAATCCTGGAGGGCACGATTGCCAATGTGCCGCCCCAGGGCGGCCGCAAACACCCCCAGCAGGAGTTTTTGCACATCGACACCAGCAACATTCTCTTTATCTGCGGCGGCGCTTTTGATGGGCTGGAAAGCATCATCAAAACCCGGCTGGGCAGCCGTGTGCTGGGCTTTGGCTCTGCCGAAAAGGATGACAGCGCCCGGGAAGAAAGCGAAACGCTGAAGCATTTGCAGCCTGAAGACCTGGTGCGCTACGGCATGATACCCGAGTTGGTAGGCCGCCTGCCTGTGGTGGTGTCCCTGGACTCCCTGGATCAGGACGCCCTGGTGCGCATCCTCAAAGAACCCAGGAACGCCCTGGTGAAACAGTATCAGTACCTGTTTTCACTGGACGATGTGGAGCTTACCTTTACCGACGAAGCGCTGGAGGCAGTTGCCCGCCAGGCGCTGGAGCGCAAAACAGGCGCCCGCGGACTGCGTGCCATCCTGGAAAGCGCCCTGATGAACATCATGTTTGACTTGCCCAGCCATCAGGACTATAAAAAGTGTATCGTAACCAAGGAAGTCATTGAACAGGGCGCGCAGCCCGAGCTGATCAAGAATGTATCGGGCGGGGCACCCAGAAAGCGGTTGAAAGCCGCCGACAGCCAGCCTGTCGCGGGGGATGCCTCGTAAGAGCATTCAAGGAGCATAGCCGATGTATTCGGCGTACCCTCTTCCCGCCCGCGGCGAGAAGAGGATTTTTATCACAGGAGGAATCATGTTAGAACAATCCGTACACCGCATGCCGCTTGTGCCTTTGCGGGGGATGATGATATTTCCGCACACCGTGCTGCATTTTGATGTGGGCCGTCCGCAAAGCGTGGCGGCGGTGGAGCGTGCGCTGCAGGAAGGCCGCAAGGTGCTGATGGTGGCGCAAAAGGAAGTGGACGCTGAAACGCCCACCCTGAAGGATTTATACGAAACAGGCACCATTTCGGAAATCCGGCAGGTGCTTCATTTGCCGGGCAATAACCTGAGGGTGCTGGTGGAAGGCGTAAGCCGCGCCCGCCTGGTGGATATTGCTTCCGAGGAAGGGGGCTGGGTAGGCACCTACGACCCCATTCCCGCCTTTGACACGGCGGAAATAACCCCGGAAATTGCCGCGCTGGTGCGCCTTACAAAAGAATACTTTGAAAACTACGCGCAGAGCAGCGGCCGGATTTCCGTGGAGCTGCTGCGTTCCGTTAAGCGGATAGAGGATCCGGATACCCTGGCCGACACCATTGCATCTAATGTAATCAACGATTTGGCTGAAAAGCAGAGCATGCTGGATGTGCGGGAAGCCGCTGACCGTCTGGAGCAGCTTTGCATGTACCTGGCCAAGGAAACCCAGTTAGCGGGCATCGAGAAAATGGTGCAGCTGCGCGTCAAGATGCAGATTGATAAAAACCAGAAGGACTACTATCTGAGGGAGCAGCTGAAGGTTATTCAGGAGGAGTTGGGCGAAGACGACCAGCAGGCGCTGGACGATATGCGCGCTCGTCTGGAAAAGACGCCGATGAATGAGGAAGCCCGGGAAAAGGCGGAAAAGGAACTGGAACGCCTGAGCCGTATGACCCCCGGCACGCCGGAAGTATCGGTCAGTGAAAACTATATTCAGTGGCTGCTGGACCTGCCCTGGGGCAAGTACACCAAGGACCGCATGTCCTTGGATCGTGCGCGGCGGATACTGGACGAAGACCATTTTGGCATGGACAAGGTAAAGGAACGCATCATCGAGTTTCTTGCCGTGCGCGGCATGAAGATGAAGGGCGGCAAGGATGACGCCATGAAGGGGTCCATCCTGTGCTTTGTGGGCCCGCCCGGCGTGGGTAAAACCAGCATTGTCAAGGCCATTGCAAGGGCTATGGACCGCAAGTTTGTCCAGATGTCCCTGGGCGGCGTGCGGGACGAGGCGGAAATATACGGCCATCGCCGCACCTATATCGGGGCCATTCCCGGCCGCATCATTTCCAACATCAAGCGGGCAGGCACCATGAACCCTGTGTTTCTCTTTGACGAAATTGACAAGATGGGACATGATTTCAGGGGCGACCCCGCCAGCGCCATGCTGGAGGTATTGGACAGCGAGCAAAACAACCATTTCCGCGACCATTATCTGGAGGTGCCTTTCGATTTATCCCAGGTGATGTTTGTTACCACCGCCAACACGGCAGGGGAAATCCCCGCGCCGCTGCTGGACAGGATGGAAATCATCGAAGTGTCCAGCTATACTGAGGAAGAAAAGCGCCAGATTGCCAAGAAGCACCTGTTGAAACGGCAGATTGCGGAAAACGGTCTGCCTCCCCGCAGCGTACGGATGAATGACGCGGCATTCCGCATGGTCATCGAGGGCTATACCCGGGAAGCGGGGGTACGTTCCCTTTCCCGCGCGCTGGCGAAAATTGTGCGCAAAGCCGCAGTGGAAATGCTGGACACCGGGGCGGAATACATAACTGTCAACAAAGAGAAAGTGCGCACCTATTTGGGCCCGGAGCGCTTCCTGCGAGGCGAATTGCTAAGAGACCCTGTGGTAGGGGTGGTCAACGGTTTGGCCTACACCGAGGTGGGCGGCGAAATGCTGGCGGTGGAATGCGTTGTTATGCCGGGCAATGGCAAATTTACTTTGACTGGTCAGCTGGGGGATGTGATGAAGGAAAGCGGCCAGGCTGCTTTAAGCTGGGTGCGCGCCCATGGAAAGGAATATGGCTTGTCGGATGATTTTTCCCAGAAGAGCGATATTCATATCCATGTTCCCGAAGGCGCGATCCCCAAGGACGGCCCCTCCGCTGGCGTTACCATGGTAACGGCGCTGCTTTCTGCCCTGACCGGCCGCAAGGTAAAGCAGGATGTGGCCATGACGGGGGAAATTACCCTGGCAGGCCGGGTGCTGCCCATCGGCGGCGTTAAAGAAAAACTGCTGGCTGCCTTCCGGGCGGGCGTCAATACCCTGTGCCTGCCCGAGGAAAACAAGAAGGATGTGGAGGAACTGCCGGAAAATATCCGCACCCGATTCGACATCCACTATGTCCAGCGCATCCAGCAGGTTATCGATGTGGCGCTTGTAAAGGAAGAGAAGAATGGACGTTAAAAGTGCGGAGTTTGTTATCAGCTTGCCAAAGTACGGCTCCTTCCCTGGCAAGGGGTTGCCCCAGATTGCCGTGGCAGGCAAAAGCAATGTGGGAAAAAGCTCCCTCATCAATGGCCTGTGCCGCCGAAAAGGGCTGGCAAAGACCAGTGGCACGCCGGGCAAAACACGGCTGATCAATGTGTTTTTGCTCAACGATGCCTTCCATTTAATAGATTTGCCCGGCTATGGCTATGCCAAGGTCAGCAAGGGTGAAAAAGAACGCTGGGGCGACATGATGGGCGAATACTTTGGCCAGGCGGAGGATTTAAAGGTGATGCTGCAGTTAGTGGACATCCGCCACGAGCCCACCCGGGACGATGTGCAGATGGTCAACTTCCTTCGGGACCATGACATTCCCTTTATTGTAGCGGCCACCAAGGCGGATAAACTGTCCAAGGCCCAGCGCCAGCGTGCCCTGCACCTGATTGCCCGTACCCTGGCGGTGCAGCCCTGGGAGATTTTTCCCTGGTCAGCGGAGACGGGGGAAGGGCGCGACGCTATTCTGAAAAAAATGGAAGAATATATTTGACTGTTTGCGCCGATTCCAGACCCGTGGTATGATAATCATAGATAATCATCCGGAAGGGGTGTATATATGCTGCATGTAGAAATTTTGCATCGAAACATAAAGGAACTGCAACCCTTTGTGCAACTGCCCTTCGACCTGTATAAAGGGGACAGCAACTGGGCGCCGCCGGTGCGCAGAAAACTTTTGGATTGCCTGACAAGCGACAAGAATGACTTGTTGGCCCATTCCCAGCCGCGTTTTTTCCTTGCGTATCAGGGTGATACGCCCATTGCCCGCGTGCTGTCGGGCATTGATGACCACTTAGGCGAGGGTGTGGGTTGGTTCAGTCTGTTTGAAAGCGAAGACAATATGGACGGCGTGCGTGCGGTGCTGGATGCCGCCTGTGCGTATTTAAAAGAAAAGGGCGCCACCCGGGTAGTTGGGCCCATTGCCCCCATGTACGATATGCTGAACCGCGGCCTGCTTGTGGACGCTTTTGATGCCCCTCCCGTATTGCGTAACCCCTATAATAAGGCTTACTACCCCAAATTGCTTGAGAACTATGGCTTTGTCAAGAAGAGGGATTATCTGGCCTATGATATTCCGGTGGAAGATGTTCCCCTTGAACGAATGGAACAGCTTGCCAGGAAGGTTGGTCAGCGTTTTCATTTCAGGATAGAGCAAATCCCCGCCCGGCGTTTTGGAATACGCCTTGCGCGGGAAATAGCCAGCGTTATCGCCCAGGCCTACAAGGCTTCGGGGGAGGATGTGCCCACAGCGGATGACATTCAGCTTTTGCTGGAGAGGCTGAAAACCATCTACCGGGAAGAACTGTGCGTGATGGCCTATGCGGGCGAAAAGCCCATCGGCGTGGTGCTGGCCTTTCCTGACGATACTGCCTTTTTGCAGGCGCTGAACGGCATAGAAACGCCGCTGAGGACGCTGAAGGCTGTTTTCTCGATGCGGAATGTTACTACCGTGCGCTGCCCTATGCAATCAGTGGTGCCGGAATATCAAAACAAGGCTGTCAACCTGGCCATGATTTACCACGCCATCAGCAATGCGAAACGCCTGGGCTATACCCGTATTGAAGGCTCCACCGTGCCGGAAGACGACGTTGGCTCCATTAACAATACCCTTCTTGCGGGCGGCAGGCACTACCGCACCTACCGGGTGTACACCAAAGAATTGTGATGGATACAAGCCTTGCGCTTTATGGGTACTTATGGTATGATTTATGTCGTTGATTTGAAAGAGAGGGATTGACTATGTCCGGTATTCAACTGGTAATGACCATTCTGCTGATGATTTCAGCCCTTGTGCTGATTCTGTCTGTATTGCTGCAAAAGGGCGATGCCGAAGGCATTGCTGCCTTGGGCGGGTCCACGGGTGAAAGTTATTTTGGCCGCAACAAGGATAAGTCCGTTCAGGGGAAATTGGCCCAGTTAACCAAGGTATCCGCCGGCGTGTTCATTGTGTTGACGCTGGTCATGCTGTTCATCTAACCCATATGCCTCAACAGGCTGACGCATAGCGTCAGCCTTTTTTTGGTAACTACGTCTGTTTAGGAGAAGCGCGTTGATTGTTCTCAGTGCTCAAAATGTCAGCAAAGCCTTTGGCGTCCATCAGGTGCTGAAGGATGTCAGCTTTGTGCTGCAAACAGGGCAGCGCATGGGGCTGGTGGGCGTTAACGGTTCCGGGAAAAGCACGCTGCTTCGGCTGATTACCGGGGAGCTGCATTGTGATGGCGGCAGCATCAGCCTGCAAAAGGGCATGCGTGTAGGATATCTTGCCCAGAACTGGCGGCCCGAAGCGGGCAGTACGGTGCTGGAAGAACTGGAAAAAGTGTTTGAGCCGGTGCGTCTTTTGGAAGAAAAAATGCGCAGGCTGGAGCAGCAGATGGCCCATACCCTGGACACGGAGGAACTGCAGCGCCTGGGCAACGACTATGCCCGCACCATGCACCTGTTTGAAGAAGGTGACGGTTATGCCCGGCACTCCCTGGTGCAGGGGGTGCTTACCGGCCTGGGTTTTTTAGAAGCGCAGCATCAGGAGGCTGCCAAACTCAGCGGCGGTGAGTTAACGCGTCTCAGCCTGGGGCGGCTGCTTTTGCAAAAGCCCGACATTCTTTTGCTGGATGAGCCTACCAACCATCTGGACTTGGAAGCCCTCAAGTGGCTGGAGGAATACCTTTCCACCTACCCCGGCGCGGTGATGCTGGTCAGCCACGACCGCTATTTTTTGGACAGGGTTTGCACCGATATGGTGGAATTGCTGGTGGGGGAAAGCGAACAGTACAGGGGCAACTATACCCGTTACATGGAACAAAGGGTGGAACGGTTCGAGTCCCGTCGCCGTGCCTATGACCAGCAACAGAAAGAGATTGAGCGCCAGGAAGCCATCATTGAGCGCTTCCGTTCCTTCAACCGGGAAAAATCCATCCGCGCGGCGGAAAGCCGCCTGAAAAAGCTGGAAAGGATGGAGCGCCTCAACAAGCCAGTGGAAGAAAAGCAGATTCATTTCCGCTTTACTGCCCGCCGCCGCATGGGGGAGGAGGCGCTGAAGGTGAAGGGGCTGGAAAAGTCTTTCGGCGACAAAAAGCTGTTTGAGAACGCTTCGCTGTTTCTTGAGTCGGGCGACCGCGCCATATTGATCGGCGCAAACGGTATCGGGAAGACCACTTTCCTTGAGTGCCTCCTTGGCCGCCAACAACCCGATAAGGGGCTGGTGGATTTTGGTGCCAACGCCGACATAGGTTATTATGACCAGAAGCAGCAGCGGCTGCATGATGAAAAAAGCGTTATCAACGAGGTGTGGGACGATTTCCCGCGCCTGAATCAGACGGAGGTGCGCAGCGCTCTTGGCCTGTTCCTGTTCAGCGGCGATGAGGTGTTTGAGAAGATATCCACCTTGTCAGGCGGGGAAAGGGCCCGGGTGGCGCTAACCAAGCTGATGTTGCGCAAGGATAATTTTTTAATCCTGGACGAACCTACCAACCACTTGGATGCCGACAGCCGGGAAATGCTGGAGGAAGCCCTGGAGGATTTTGACGGGACCATTCTGGCAGTATCCCACGACCGGTACTTTATTAACCGCCTGGCTGATAAAGTAGTGGTGATGGAGAAGGATGGTCTTACGGTTTACGAGGGCAACTATGACGACTATCTTTTGCAAAAAGAAAGGCAGCAAAAGGGGGCGGAGAGTGCCGCCAGCGGCATGACCCGAACCGAACTGGTGAAACAGCGCAGGAAAAGCCGCGAAGAACAAAACCTATACAATAGCCTGAAACATGATGTTGCCGAAGCGGAGAAGGCCGTTATGCAGGCGGAAGAAGCCAAACACCTTTTGGAAAAAAGCATGGCGGACCCGGACGTCTATAGCAATCCGGACAGGGCTGCGGAAGTGGCGAAAGCCTATCAAGCGGCAAAAAAGGATACGGAAGAAGCATATTCTCTATGGGAAAAGGCCGAGGAAGCATTGCTCAGTTTTGAAGAGGAGTAAGCCCGTTCCTTTTTGTTTGAAGCGGTTGACAAACTATTTTTTATGCATTATAATGCACCCATGACTGAAGGAGAAAGGAGGCTTCCACATGTACACCATGATGATGCGAATGTCCATGATGATGTGCGAGGCTTCCCCGCGCTTCTTCTGTTGCGTCGCTTAATTCTTGTGGATATAAGCCCGCTTCGCCGAAGTGCGACAGCGGGTTTTTTCTGTTTACAGAAGGGAGAAACCATTGGCTTCTGAAAAGAAAACGCCCCTGATAGCCATCCGAAACCTGAGCAAAACCTACCAGGGAACCGATGGAGAAATCAAAGCACTGGACCAGGTAACCCTGGAGGTCAGGGAGAAGGAAATTTACGGTATTGTCGGCATGAGCGGTGCGGGCAAATCTACCTTGATACGTTGCATGAACCGTCTGGATACCCCCAGCGGCGGTGATGTTCTTTTTAAGGGGCGGAGCATCCTGACAATGAATCAAAGCGAATTGATCGCTACCCGCCGTAAGGTTAGCATGATTTTTCAGCAATTCAACCTTTTTATGCAGCGAACGGTGGGCCGAAATGTACGCTACCCCTTGGAACTAAGCGGTATGCCTGCCGAAAAGGCCGAGAAGAGGGTACGGGAACTGCTGCGCATTGTAGACCTGGAGGATAAGATCAATGCCTACCCTGCCCAGCTATCCGGCGGACAAAAACAGCGCGTAGCCATTGCCAGGGCCCTGGCCAACAATCCCGAGGTGCTTTTGTGCGATGAAGCCACCAGCGCGCTGGACCCCATGACTACCCAGTCTATTCTTTCCCTGCTGCAGGACATTAACCAGCGCCTTGGCATTACCATTGTCATCATTACCCACGAGATGGCGGTCATCCGGCAGATTTGTACCCGTGTAGCCATTCTGGACGGGGGACGGGTAGCGGAAGAAGGCCCGGTGGATGAGGTTTTCCTTAACACCAAGTCCGACGCGGGCAAGCGGCTGTTCGGCATCCTGCCTGAGCACCCCGATGAAGACCCCGGTGTCCCCGCCATTCGCATCGTGTTTGACGGCACCGCAAGGGAGAAGCCCATTATTGCAACCCTGATTAAACAGCACGGCGTGATGGTGAACATCCTCTCTGCCAACATGAAGCACCTGGGCGGAAAAATGTACGGACAGATGCTGATAGAAACGCCGAAGGATGAAAAAGAAAAACTGCTGGTTACGGAATATTTGACGCAGCAGGGATTAACGGTAAAGGAGGTGAGGCAAAAATGAGCATGGAAACAATGATTCCGCTGTTGTGGACTGGTCTATTGGAAACCCTGGAGATGACCATACCGGCGACTGTGTTTTCCTACCTCATTGGTATGCCCCTGGGTGTCCTTTTGGTGGTCACGCGAAAGGACCATATCATGCCCAACCCAAAGCTGAATGCCGCCCTGGGCGCCGTTGTCAACTTTCTGCGCTCTATTCCCTTTATTATCCTGCTGGCGATGCTGTTCCCTGTAACCCGTGTCGTCATGGGGCGCGCCATCGGGACCCGCGCCATCATCTTCCCTTTGGTTATCAGCGCCTTTCCCTATGTCGCCCGCATGACGGAGGGCGCGCTGATCGAAGTGGACAGGGGCATTATCGAAGCGGCCCAGTCCATGGGGTCTACCAACAGGCAGATTATCTTTAAGGTACTGATTCCCGAGGCCATGCCTTCCCTCATTAACGGCGCAGCCATCAGCATGGTGAACATCCTGGGCTATACCGCCATGGCCAGCGCGGCAGGCGGCGGGGGACTTGGCTCCATCGCCATCATCAAGGGCATCAATATCCGCAAATTGGATGTTATGTACGCGGCCAGCATCCTGCTTGTATTGCTGGTTCAAACCATCACTGTTACCGGCACAGGTGTGTCGAAAAAAATAGATCACAGAAGTCTCTAAATTGAAAGGAGAAAACCCATGAAAAAGACCATCGCATTGGTACTTACCCTCATCCTGGCGCTTAGCGCCGTCACCGCTCTGGCGGGCGAGAAACTCACCATCGGCGCTACTGCCAACCCCCACTACATCATTCTGGACTTCATCAAGGAAGACATGAAGGAACTGGGCTATGACCTGGAACTGGTTGAGTTTTCCGACTACGTGCTGCCCAACCAAGCGACTGCCGCAGGGGAACTGGACGCCAACTACTTCCAGCATAAGCCTCACATGGTAGCCTTCAACGCCGAAGTGCCCGAGAATGAGCAATTGGTCGAAGTAATCGGTGTGCATTACGAGCCCTTTGGCATCTATCCCGGCACCAAGAAATCTCTGGACGACATCGCCAAGGGCGACAGCGTGCTGGTACCCAATGACCCCTCCAACGAAGCCCGCGCCCTCTTCCTTTTGCAGGACAAAGGCCTGATCAAACTGCCTGAGAACGCCCAGCTTACCGACAAGCTGACTGCCCTGGACGTGGTGGACAACCCCTATGAGCTGGAAATTGTGGAAGTCAACGCGGAACTGATTCCCTCCATGCTGGAAGACGCCAGCTACGCCACCATCAACGGCAACTACGCCATTGCCGCAGGCTTCAGCCCCGCCAAGGACGCCCTGTTCCTGGAGCCGGTGGACGGCACCAGCGGCCAGACCTACATCAATTACATTATCGTACGCCAGGATAAGGTGAACGAGCCCTTTGTGGAAGCCCTGAAAAAGGTGCTGTACACCCAGAAGGTGAAGGAGTTCATCGAAAACAACGAAGACTTTGGCGGCGGCGTCATCCCCGTGTTTGAGGTCCCTGCCCAGTAAATCAACAAGGTACCCCAACCCCAGCCCCTTCTTTCTATAAGAGGGGGCTTTTTCACACAAAGAAAAGGCAGATAAAGCGGACAAAACATGGTACAATAATGGAAATAAAAGGAGGATGACATTATGGAAGCAGGATTAACGCGAGCAGAAGCCCTGGAGCTTTTACTTACATACAACAAGCAGCCCTTTCATATCCAGCACGCCCTGACGCTGGAGGGGGTGATGCGCTGGTTTGCAAAAGACCAGGGGTTTGAAGAGGAGGAAGAATTCTGGGGCATCGCAGGCCTCTTGCACGATGTGGACTTTGAACTGTGGCCGGAAGAGCACTGCAAAAAGGCATATGAATTGCTGAAGAACGCCGGTGCCACGGAGGAATTGATTCATGCCGTGCAAAGCCATGGTACGGGCATCTGCGTGGATGTGCCGCCTGTGCATCATATGGAAAAAATCATGTATGCCGTGGATGAGCTGACCGGCCTGGTTGGGGCGGCGGCGCTGATGCGTCCTTCCAAATCGGTGCAGGACATGGAAGTCAAGAGCCTGAAAAAGAAGTTTAAGGATAAGGCTTTTGCTGCCGGGTGTTCCCGGGATGTAATCGCCGGCAGCAAAAGCCTTATCCTTAAACTTCTTT
>CAZCBC010000014.1:0-3608 GCA_964496775.1 uncultured Oscillospiraceae bacterium | reverse complement strand
ATGTTCTCTTTCAGGAAACGCTGCAGGCCATGCGCTCCTGCGAAACACAGATTGCGCAGGAATTAAGCAGTCTTATCAAGGAGTAAGCATGCAGTATAATCTGCTAAACTTAGCTGCTATTCTGGCAGGAGGTGCTATCAGCCTGCTTGTGCGCAAGAAGCTGCCCATGCGCCAGGTGGACGCAGCCCGGATGATCGCCAACCTGTGCATTTTAGTGGTGGGCATACAGGGCGCCATCGCCACCAATAACATGATGCTGATGCTGCTCAGCGCTGTTTTGGGTGGGGTAATCGGTACAGCCTTGGGCATTGATGATGGCTTTCAGCGTTTGGGAGAAAAGTTGAAAAGCCTGGCAAAAAGCAGGGATTCTCGTTTCAGCCTGGGCTTTGCTCCATGGCTATCTTAGGGCCCATCAACGCGGCGCTGAAGGGCGACGGCACCATTCTGATGCTTAAATCAGTGCTGGATTTTACATCTACCCTGGTGTACGGTACCATTTACGGCAGCGGCGTGCTGCTTTCGGGGCCTATGGTTTTTCTGTATCAGGGCGCAATTTATCTTGCGGCGGGCTTCCTGTCGCCTTCGCTGACGCCACAAATCGTAGTGGAAATCAGTGCCATCGGCAGTTTGCTCATCATGGCGTTGTCGCTAAACCTGCTTGATATTGTTAAAATCAAAGTGGCGGACTACCTGCCTGCCATGCTGGGGCCGGTGGTCTATTATTTTTTATTGAACGCATTCTGATTCTTGACGGATAGGAATTGTCTTCGGTATGATAAGAAAAAACATGAGGTGATGTTTTGTCCCCAATTCGCAACAAACTAAAGGAAGTACTGGCGGCGGTGTTGCCCGTTATGGTCATCGTGCTGATTTTGCATGTGACCATTGCGCCACTTGGCGAGGAACTAATCTACAAGTTTTTGGTGGGCGGGCTGCTGATTATTCTTGGCCTGACCATTTTTTTATTCGGCATTGACCAAAGCATTGATCCCATTGGCCAGGGCATTGGCAGTATGCTGGCCCAGTCGGGGAAAATCGTGCTGGTGATAGTCGTAGGTTTGGTGCTGGGGTTCTTTATTTCCTTTGCTGAGCCTGATTTACATATCCTGGCGGGCCAGGTATCAGCCATTACAGCAGGGCAGTTTCCTCACATGCTGATGGTGGTAGTCGTATCCATCGGCCTTGGCGTCATGATGACCATGGCCATGCTGCGCATCCTGAAGAACGTAGCCCTAAAATACGCTTTTTTGATGGCCTATGGACTTATTTTGGTGCTGTCCATCTTTTCTTCCAGCGACTTTCTGGCCATTGCTTTTGACGCGTCGGGCGCCACCACCGGGGCATTGACGACCCCCTTTATGCTGGCTCTGGCGGCCGGTGTATCCGCCATGAAGAAGGACACCAAATCCAGTGAGGTGGACAGCTTTGGGTTGGTAGGCATGTCTTCCACGGGCGCTATTATTGGCGTACTGGCGGCAGGGCTGATGATGGGGATCGATAAACTGTCTGGCACAATGCCCCAGGCGGAAGCAGCCGCTCAAGGCCTGCTGAACACATACGGCAGCCTCTTCTTAAAGGAAGGCCGGTCCACCCTGCTGTCCCTGGCGCCCATTGCGCTGTCCTATTACTTTTTCCAAGTCGTGTTCCTTAAGCAAAGCCGGGACACCGTATCCTCCATCAGCAAAGGCCTGGTGATGACCTATTTGGGGCTTGTGCTGTTTTTAACGGGCGTTAACGGCGGGTTTATGGAGGTGGGGCGTAATGTGGGCATGCGCCTTGCCAGCATGGACAGCAAGTTGCCGGTGCTATTGGTATCCTTCCTGTTGGGGCTTGTTACCGTGCTGGCGGAACCGGCCGTTATTGTGCTTACCCATCAGGTGGAGGATATTACCGGCGGCTATGTCCGCCGTCCCCTGGTGCTTATCTTTCTGTCCATTGCTGTGGGGCTGGCCATCTTTATGGCTACCCTGCGCATCTTGGTTTCTGGAATTGAGTTGTGGATGTATCTAATCCTGGGCTTTGGCGGTGCTGTTGCCCTGGCCTTTTATACCCCAGACCTCTTTGTGGGCATGGCCTTTGATGCCGGCGGCGTAGCATCCGGGCCCATGACGGCTACCTTCAGCTTGGCTTTTGTACAGGGCATTGCCATACAGACCCCCACGGCGGATATTGTGGCCGATGGCTTTGGCATGATTGCCATTGTCGCCATGATGCCAGTCATTGCCTTGCAGGTGCTGGGTGTACTTTACAACATTAAGACGCGCAAAACATAAGGAGGACATATGCCTACGAAGCATTCCCGCGTCCAGGTGCTGACGCTGATACTTACTTCAGAGCAATGCGCCGCACTGTCCAAGCAGACGCGCAAGCATCATATTAGTGCCACGAAGATACTTGCGAAGGGTACTGTGGCAAGCCATTTTCTTAAGCGCCTGGGCATAACCAGCGACAGGAGGGAAATGGTCAACATTCTGTTATCCCGCGACGATGCGTTAGAGTTTTTGAATATTCTTCACGACAAACTGCAGATGAACAAGCCGGGGCATGGCATCGCGTATCTGACGGATGTGCTTGCCTGCATCGGTACCCATAACGGCACCCAAATATCGCTGGAGGAAACCGCCAGCCTGAATCCGGAGGGAAGCATGTATCATAAAATTACCGTTATTGTGGAACGCGGAAAATCAGAAGAAGTCATGGAGGCAGCCCGGGAAGCGGGGGCGCGGGGCGGCACCATCCTTCATGGACGCGGTTCCACCGGTAAGGATGCCCGCACCATCTTCGGCATGGAAATCGAACCGGAAAAGGAAATTATTATTATTCTGACGCCTGTAAAAATTACGCAGCAGGTGTTTGATGCCATAGCAGTCAGGATGGATATCGAAGCTCCCGGCAAGGGGATTATGTACATCGAGCCCCTGGCGGAAACCCGCGGCCTGGTTGAAAGCACGCAGCCTGAGTAAATTTCCCTATGTTTCTTGGTTGTTGGGGGCTGTCTGTTCACCAATAACATGCAGGCATTTGTCCATGAAAGGGGGAAAAGCGTATGATGTTTTATATAACAGGAGGGGCCGGGTACCTGGGCAGTCATATTGTTCAGAGCTTGCTGGAAAAGGGACATGAGGTCTGCGTTCTGACGTTGCCGGGCGATCCGGCGGCGTCGCTTTTGCCCAAAGAAACACGGATTTTTGAGGGGGATTTGCTCAATCCGCAGGACATGGAACGCTTTTTTGATGACGCCGCTCGGGAAAAGGCCACGATTATTCACTGCGCGGCCATGGTGTCCATTGCCTGGAAGGTGCAGGAAAAGGTACGCAGGGTAAATGTGGAAGGGACCCGTCAGGTGATTGCCGGGTGCTTAAAGCACAATTTGCGGCTGATCCATGTCGCCTCTGTCCATGCTATCCAGGAAAAACCCAGGGGACACAGCATGGAGGAGGTCAGCGCATTTAACCCTGCCTGGGTGGTGGGCGGCTACGCGAAAACCAAGGCGGAAGCGGCGGCGCTGGTGGTGGAGGCCGTGTTTAACCAGGGGCTGAATGCCGCCATGGTATTTCCCAGCGGTATCTTTGGGCCGGGCGCTCAGGCAGGCAACAGCCTGACGCAGA
>CAZCBC010000013.1:22664-32086 GCA_964496775.1 uncultured Oscillospiraceae bacterium | reverse complement strand
TGGACTGCACCAGGTTGACGATCAGCACGTCGACCTTGTCAGCGATGAAGGAGTTAATCTGGTTGGTCTGCTCAACCTGGTCGTTCTTGCCGTCCACAACGGTGACTTCGTGGCCCAGGTCTTTCAGGTATTTTTCCAGTTCGGTACGGTAGAGGGTCATGAAGTTGTCGTCATATTTGTAGATGCAAACGCCAATCTTCAGGGCTTTGGTTTCAGCGGTGGCAACGGACGCAAGGCCCAGCACCATGGTCAGAACCAGCAACAGGGATAACAGTTTTTTCATAAATAGACTCTCCTTGTTTGTATTGTGCAGCGTCGCTGCTTAGTTATGTTCATTATAAGGTGCCGTCCCCTGGATGTGAAGGCAAATACCTCCGAAAAAGTATAAAAATCCTCTTCTCCATCAAAATCGTGCTGTTGACAGATGCCTTTGATGCAGGGATAATACCGTTGAGGTGAAAACATGTATACGCTTTTGCTGATAGACGACGAACCGGAAATCCGTGTAGGTTTGCGGGAAGTTATCCCCTTTGAGGAATACGGCTTTCAGGTGGTGGGCGAAGCCGCCAATGGGCTGGAGGGCATTCAAAAGGCAGAGGAGCTGCGTCCCGATTTAATCATCACCGATATCCGCATGCCGCTGATGGACGGGCTGACGATGTGCGGCGAAATCCGCAAGATTTTGCCTGCTACCCAGTTTATGATTTTAAGCGGCTATGACGATTTTGAGTACGCCCAGCAGGCCATTGAGCTGCGCACCATGGCATATCTTTTAAAGCCCATTGCCGCTGAGGAATTCAAGCAAATGCTGAGCGACATGCGCAAAAAACTGGACGAGGAGTTTGCAAGACGCCGCGACCTGGTACAGTTAAGGCGCCACTACCACAACAGCCTGCCCCTGCTGAGAGAAATGCTGCTGAACTCTATCCTTACGGGCGGTGTAACCGCGCAAAAGGCGATGGATATAGCCAAAGGCTACGAAATGCCGCTGGAAAGCCCCTTTTATTTTTTAGCGCTGATGCGCATGGACCATACCGCTCAGGATATCCTCAAACAAATGGAGGAGCCGGAACTGCTGAGCTTTGCCGTGGTCAACATCCTGCGGGAAATATTGGGACAGCAGGGTACAGCGTATGTGTTCCACTATGACGGCATGCTGGCCGCGCTGTTCCTGGCCAAAAAAAGAGACGCCAAGGAGCAGGAAAAAATAATCGCCGCGCTGGACGAGGCACGGCGCAATGTGCAGCATTATCTGGAAACCAGCCTGCTGATTGGCTTAAGCGCCGCCGCGCCTTCCCTTTCCCAGCTGCCCACTGCCGCATTGCAGGCAGCCTCCGCCTTGCAGCAAAGCTGCATGTACGATACCAACGAAGTGCTGTGCATTACCGACATCGAGCCGGGCAGCAGCCAGGCCATTGTGCCCGACGACAGCCTGATGCGCGCTCTGATGAGTGCGCTGAAAACCAACGACGCCCCCTCCATCAGGGAAAACCTGCGGCTGCTTTTGCAGGTGTGCGCCGATGAAAAATTAACGCTGAAAACCTACCGCGCCTATCTGATGGAAATCATGGTGGCATTGTTCCATATTATCCGGGATATGGACGTGGACGAACAGGACTATGAGAACGTGCTGCGGGAACTGATGCACTGCCCCGCCCCGGAACAGGCGCAACGCCTTCTGGAAGATATTTATATCAGGGTGGGCGAAGACATTGCCGCCCGCAGGGCGGATACGGGCACCCGCATCGCCGATGACGCGCAGACCTTCCTGCGCGAAAACTACAGCATGGAAAACCTGAACATGGACACTTTGTGCGGGGAACTGCACATTTCCTCTAGCTATTTCAGCATGGTATTCAAGAAGGAAACGGGCAAGACCTTCCATCAGTACCTGACGGATTTGCGCATGGACAAGGCCATGACTCTATTGGCCCAGGGGGATGTGCGCACCAGCGAGGTGGCCCGCAGCGTGGGCATCCCCGACCCCAGCTATTTCAGCTACGTCTTTAAAAAGCACCATGGCATTTCACCCTCCCAGGTGCGCCGTTTGCAGGGGGGCGCCCCTTGAAAAGAAGCAGCAGGAACAGCCTGTATATCACGCTGCTGGCCGCCTTTTTGGTGGTGGCCTTTACTGTGCTGCTGTTTTTGTTTGTCTCCCTGGGGCCCAGGGTGTCCTTTTTAATGCGTCAAAACGCTGTGGACCGCATACGGGAAACGGTGCAGCAAAGCGCCTCGGGCTTTACGCAGTACACAGACAGGCTGCAGGGCATCATGCAGTTCGCTCTGTCCATCCTGCCAGACGACCCCGGCCAAAGCGATGCGTGGCACGCCAAGATGGGGTTCTTAAAAGAAAGCATGCCTGAAGTTTCCGCCATCGCGGTATTTGGCGAGGAGGGGGAGCTTTTCTACACCAGCGCGGGGGGCCTGCGCAGTCGCCAGCCTGAGGTAAACAAGGAAGATTGGTTTATCAAGGCCAGGGAGCGGGAGGGCATCATCACCTATTTTTCGCCGCCCCATGTGCAGTCCCTGTTTGAAAACCAGTACGCCTATGTGATCACGCTGTCCCGCGGCGTCCGCTACCAGGAAAACGGGCAGCAGCGGCTGGGCGTATTGATGATGGATATCAACTATACGCAGTTCAGCCGCCTGGTCAGCCGGGTTAAGCTGGGCGACAGCGGGTATGCCTTTGTGGTAGGCCCCGATGATAGCATCATCACCCACCCCCGCATGTCCCAAATCGACTTGGGGCTGTATGAGGAAAACCTAAGCCCGGTGGAGGATACCATCATCGGCCTGACAGACGCCAAAAAAGAAGGACGGGACTGCGTATACGTTATCCACTCCCTGGACAGGACGCGCTGGCGCATGGTGGGCATTGCCTTTGTGGATGAAATTTCCCAGCTGCAATCCTCCTTCCGGCGCATGTTTATCGTAGCCTTAATCAGCGCGGCGCTGCTGGCGGCAACGCTTGCCTTTATGTTCGCCCGACTGATTACAAAGCCCTTGACGGTGCTGGGCGAAACCATGCTCAGGGTACAGCACGGCGATTTGAACGCCACCATGCAGGAAGGGGGCTTCCGGGAAATCAGCCTGATTTCCGATACCTTCAACGCCATGCTGTCCCAGTTAAAGGAACTGATGAACCAGATTGTGCAGGAGCAGGAAAAGAAACGCCTGCACGAATTGAACGCTTTGCAGGCGCAGATTAACCCCCACTTTCTGTATAACACGTTGGATTCCATTATCTGGATGCAGGAAAGGGGCAAGAGCCAGGATGCCATCCGCATGGTATCGGCATTGGCCCGGCTGTTCCGCATCTCCATCAGCAAGGGGCGCAACATCATCTCCGTCCGGGAGGAGCTGGAGCATGTGCGCAACTACCTGATTATTCAGAAGATGCGATTTCAGGAAAAATTTGTCTATACCATCGACGCTGAGGAGGAAACGCTGCCCCTGCGCACGGTGAAGCTGATTATCCAGCCCCTGGCGGAAAACGCCCTGAACCACGCCATCGACGAAGTGTTGGGCGAGCAGCTGCACCTTCAAATCAGAGCCTTTATCGACGGGGAAGACCTGTGCTTTTCCATCGAGGATGACGGCGTGGGCATCCCTAAAGAAAAATTGGATACCCTGCTGACCGCCCCCAGCGGGCAAAGCGGCATCGGCCTTCGCAATGTGCACGAGCGCATTCAATTGACCTATGGGCAGCCCTACGGCCTTACCATACACAGCATTGAAGATGTGGGCACCAAAATCATCATCCGCTTGCCCCGCCACGGTGGAGGTAACCCATGAGAAAAACTACTATCTTTTCACTGTTCCTGCTGGCTGTCTTTGTGCTGCTGATGCTTTGGGGCCCCCAGCCAGTGCATCAGCGCAGCGAAACGGAGGAAAAAATCCTGCTGCTGGCAACCGACGACGATACGGGCTGGTTCTTCCTGCAGCTGAGGGAGGGCGCACAGGCCGCCTGCCAGAGCCAGAACGGGGTGCTGCGCACCATGGTGGTGGCGGAGGATGTTTTGGAAAGGCAGGTCAGCCAGGCGGCTGCCGATGCAGCCCTTGTTATCATAGCCGACCAGCCCCTTCGGGAGATGGCCCAGCAAGCCCTGGAATACAACCTAATTCCCTACCGGGTTATACTGGACGGCGGGGAGGGCACCATCCACATGGATGAAAGAAAAGGCGCTGAGCACTTAAGCAGCATCATCCCGCCCAACCACAGCCTGATTACGGTGTATCACCGGCAGGATGCCACCATTTCCGAGCGCATGCAGGGCGCCCTCAACGCTATGGGAGAGCGTTCCCCTGTACGGGTTATCCCCGGCGACCCGCTGCCCGGCAGTATGCACTTTTCCAGGGCCTGCCTGGCGCTGGACAAAGAAAGCACCCAGTATGTTGTCGCCGCCAAGGAGCAGGGCCTCTTGCCCGCTTCCCTGCTGGTGTTTGGTTACGATACCGAAGAAAACAGGGTCAGGGATTTGGAAAGCGGCGCCGTCTACGCCATGCTGATGCCCGAGCCCTACACCCTGGGCTACAACGGCGCCCTGGCAGCCATCACCAACCAGCTGCGCCCCGCCCCTTACGGCCGGGTCATTACCCGGCGCACCATGTACCTGTCGCGCAACGTGCGCCTGGTATTCCCCCTGATCCAAACAGACTGAGGTTGTCATGAAGCGGTTTTTTATTTTATTTGTCATATGCACCCTGCTTGCCGCCCCCGCCCTGGGGGAAAAGCCCGTTACCATCGGGGTATTGATTTACAATACCGCCGACACCTTTATGATGAGCATTGTCCAGGAAATCCGCAACCAGGCGGACGACACCATCCTATTGGTGCGCAACGGCGCCAACAACCAGAATGTGCAGATGCGGCAGGTGGAGGAAATGATTGCACAAAAGGTGGACGCGCTGATTATCAACGCCGTTGACCGCACCGCCGCGCTGTTTATGATTAAGATGTGCAAAAAAGCCGATATTCCCGTGGTGTTTATCAACCGCGAGCCGCTGAGGGAAGACATGGAGCTGTACGACAAGGCCTATTATGTGGGCACCCAGCCCCGGCAGCAGGGGCGGATGTGCGGCGAATTGATGGCGGATTATTTTAAAGCCCATCCCCAGGCTGACAAAAACGGCGACGGACGGGTGCAGTATGTGCTACTCAAGGGGGAGCCGGGCCACCAGGACGCCGAGGAGCGCACCACCCATTCGGTAGCGGCATTGGAGGACGCAGGCCTTCGCCCCGTGAAGCTGGCGCAGGAGGAAGGCGGCTGGGAAAAGGGCCGGGGGCAGCAGATTATGGCCGCCTTTTTAAGCGAGTTTGGCGACAGCATCGAGTGTGTGCTGTGCAACAACGACGACATGGCCCTGGGCGCCATCGACGCCCTGAAGGCGGCGGGGTACTTTTCCGGTGGCCGCGTCATGCCTGTGGTGGGGGTGGATGCCACCGCCCCCGCCCGGGAAGCCTTAAAACAGGGTACCCTGATTGGCACCGTGCTCAATGACGCCGTGGGACAGGGCGCCGCCGCGCTGCAATTAGCGCACATGCTGGCAAGGGGGGAAACCATCACCAATTCCGCCCTGCGCTTCCCCTTGCAGGAGGACCGCTTTATCTGGGTACCGGGACAAAAAATTGTCTATGAAGCGCAAAAAGGCTTCACCGGTATGTGAAACAGGGCGGAAACAGCCGGAAATCATTTGTTTTATAAATTTTTGTAACAGTATTGTATAAATCTGTGTGAAATGTGCGCATTCGCTTGCCATATCATGTTTTACCGGGTATAATAACACCCGAAGAAGGGAGGAATCGCCATGCAAGACACATTCAACACCACCCAGATGCGCCCCATCACCGAAGGGTCGGAGACGGCCAGCGACATCCTATACCATGTATTCCGTGCCCTTCAGGACAAGGGATACGACCCCATCTCCCAGTTGGTTGGCTTCATCCTGACGGGAGATCCCACCTACATCACCAGCCATAACGGCGCGCGCAGCATGATTTGCCGCCTGGAGCGGGACGAGATTCTCGAAGAACTGGTTCGCTTCTACGTCAGCAGCAATTTCACTGCCTGATGAGCCGTATCCTGGCGCTGGATGTGGGTGATAAGCGCATTGGCATCGCCCTGTCCGACTCCCTGCGCCTGATTGCCAGCCCCCACAGCGTATACACCCGTATCGGCTGGGGGCCGGATGTGCGGCACATCAGCCGCCTGGCGGAGGAAACCGGCGCCGCCCTCATCGTTGTCGGCCTGCCCCTCAACATGGATGGCAGCAAAGGCTTCCAGGCTGAAAAGATAGAAGCCTTTGCCCAAAAGTTAAGGGAAGCAGGCCTTGACATTCATCTGTGGGATGAAAGGTTGTCTACCGTGTCCGCCGAAAGGGCGCTGCTGGAAGACAACATGCAAAGGGCGCAGCGCCGCCAGACGGTAGACCAGGTGGCGGCAGCCATCATCCTGCAAAGCTACCTGGACGCGAAACCCCAACAGTAAACAACGTGCTTGCACGATGTTGATACAGAAAGGCTTGCGCCTTTTGTTTGAAGGAGGAAACCCCATGAGCCAAGACAATAAACCCATGAACGAGGAAGTCGAAGTCGAACTGGAAGAAATGGAAGACGGCAGCGACATCATCGAGTTAACGGATGAAGAAGGCGTAGTAACCGAGTTCCAGTACCTGACCACCATCGACCACGAGGGCGAAAGCTATGTGGTGCTGATGGCCCTGGAGCAGGAAGAGGACGAGCACGACGAAGATGAAGGCGAAGTTGTCATCCTCAGAATTGACGAGGACGACAAGGGCGAAGACATCTACGTGTCCTTCGACGATGAGGAAATCGGCCAGCAGGTGTTTGACAAGTTCATCAAGATGCTGGAAGAGGACGACGAGGACTGACTTCGACAAGAAAAGCGCGCCTGCACAGGCGCGTTTTCTTTATGAAATGAGCAATCAATGAAAACGACTTCAAAAAACACGCGCATCGCTTTGCTGGTGCTGACCCTGCTGTGCCTGCTGCTGTTCGCGCTGATTCATATCCAGCAGGGCACTTCGCCCTTTACGCCCTCGGGGTACAACACCTACACCCGGCAGGCCATGCAGTGGCGCAAGGGCAAAGTGGCTTTGGATGAGGACGTACCCCACCTGGAGCTTGCCATCTATCAAGGGCAGTATTTCGTCTCTTTTCCCCCGGTGCCTACGATGCCCGTCTATTTGCTGACCTTCCTGTTTGGCGACAGGGTGCCCGACACCCTGCTGGTGCAGGCCTATGCCCTGCTTGCCTGCCTGCTGCTCTATGTTTTTTTAGCCCGGCGCACGACTCCCGTCAAGGCGGCCATCTGGGCGTTTTTGGGGTGTTTCGCCTCGTCCCTCCTGCCCCTGTTGCAAAACGGCGCGGTATGGTACCAGGCCCAGGTGCTGGGACTGCTGCTTATTGTCGCCGCCATTGAACGCATGGACGCCGACAAACCCACCCTGGCGTTGCTGCTTTATGCCCTGGCGGTAGGCTGCCGCCCCTTTAACGCCCTGTACGGCCCCGTGCTGATGGCGCTGTACATGGTGAAAAAAAAGGCCTTCCTGCCCGCCCTTCGCAACATGCTGCCCGGCATCGCCCTGGGGCTGCTGATAGCCGCCGCCTACGGCTGGTATAACTACATCCGCTTTAACAATATTTTTGAGTTTGGCCACAACCACCTGCCGGAATTTTCCTTCCAGGGCGGCGTGCAGTTTTCTTTAGAGCATATCGGTAAAAACGCCCCCACCTTCCTGTGGGGCTTACCCTTTGAGCATCCCGAAGGCCAGGAAATAAAGCTGAAGATATTCGGCTTTTCCCTTTTTCTCGCCAATCCCCTGCTGCTATGCCTCATGCTGTGGGCCATGTTCAGCGTGCTGACTAAACGCTTCTCATGGGAAAAGGCGATGATTTTTTCCTTCTTCCTGCTGCACATGGCGCTATTGCTGTGCCACCGCACGGGGGGCGGCTTCCAGTACGGCGCCCGCTACTGGGTGGACTGCCTGCCCTGGGCCTTTCTGTGGATGGGCCTGCCTGGCAATAAGCCCCCCTTACCCTGTTTACAGAAAGTTGTGGAGGGCCTGTCCCTGGCGCTGCTGTACCCGGGATTATTCCTGGCCTTTTACGGCGCGACGGTTATCTTTCTGCCGTCTTAAGGTTCGATATCGCCCGTATTCATAAAGTTTGGACGTTCATATAGCGTAACCCCCCCGACAGGTGCGTCGGGGGGTTGTAAGTTTGGTAGTTTATTCTATTTGCAATCGTGGATAGCCGCAAAATACGCTTCGCTGCTTCGTCACCGTGCCCTTCGCTCCTTACCCGATGGACAAGTCCATCGGGAGCATGCGCTACGGGACGCTTCCTCTCAATCGAAAGCAGGCTTTCGATTGTTTTTTCGCCTGCGCAACATAGGTCTCACAACAAACGCAAACCCGTTTGCGTTTGAGAGGAGGAACCATGCAGCGTTCGCCTCCCACAGGCTTTGCCTGTGGGAAAGGAAGCGGAATGCGTTCCGACGAGGGCTTCGCCCCACACCCCACCAAGGGAAATGATTTCCCTTGGAACCCACAATTATCTTAAAAATCCATCAATAATCTTACGTTCCGCTTCCTCTTCCGTCAGGCCCAGGGTACGCAGTTTGGTAATCTGTTCCCCCGCGATCTTACCGATAGCCGCCTCATGAATCAGGCTGGCGTCGGGGGACAGGGCGTCCAGCGACGGCTGGGCAATCACCACGGCATCCTCCGCCAAAATTGCGTCGCACTCGCTATGCCCGGTGCTCCTGGTCTTGCCGATAATGCGGCTAAAGTATTCCTGTCTCGACTTGCCCCGCGCCACCGAGCGGGACACGATATCCACCGCCGAATCCTCGCCCTCCAGCACCACATGGAAGTCTGTCTTGGCGTACTCCTCGCCGCTGGTCATCAGCCTTTCCTGCACCAGCAGCTTGGCACCCTTTTTCAATACCGCCTTGGTCTTGCGGTCTGTCCTGTCCACACCGCCCAGCTGCACGGTATCCATGGTCAGGCTGGCGTTCTCATCCAGATAGATATCGCTGATGGGGTCGATGCGCTTCTGCCCGTTACTGCCCCCAGTGCCGATATGCTTTTCATCATACGTTACCTTGGCGCCCCTGCCGATAAAGAACCGATGGATGCCGTTATGCGCCGCCTCGTGCCCGTCATCGCTGTGCACGCCACAGCCCGCGACAATGTCCACCTCAGCGTCCTCGCCGATGTAGAAGTCGTTATACGTCATATCGTTGATATTGCCGTGGGTCACAATGGCAGGGATGAACACTTTTTCCCCCTTCGTGCCCGGCTTTACATGCACTTCCAGCCCCGGCAGGCCCTCGCGGTGGGGCATGATCTCGATATTCTCGGTGGATTCCCTGCCGACGGACTTTCCGTCAGAACGG
>CAZCBC010000013.1:8786-22654 GCA_964496775.1 uncultured Oscillospiraceae bacterium | reverse complement strand
GCGCAGCCGCTGTCCTCCCGGATATTGTAGGCGCCGGGGAAAGCGCCCTCAAACCCCGCTACCGTTTGCAGCAGGCTCTGGGTAATGTCCTTTAATTGCAAATCGCTCATGCCAGTGCCTTCCTTCCTACGGGGCAATGGCCCGCAATTTCGCCTTCCAACAGCCGGGGCAGCACGCTAAGCCGGGGGCCATGCTCCCGGATGTGCCCCTCAGCAATCACCACGATGTCGTCGGCGATGTTCAAAATGCGCTCCTGATGGGAGATGACCAACAGGGTTTCACGCTCGTTCTTCAGCTTCTCAAACACATTCACCAGGCCGTTAAAGCTCCACATATCAATGCCGGCTTCCGGCTCGTCGAATATGGACAGCTTGGTGCCCCGCGCCAGCACGGTGGCAATCTCCACCCGCTTGATTTCGCCGCCCGACAGGCTGCCGTCCACCTCGCGGTCGATATAGTCCACGGTGCACAGACCCACCTTGCCCAGCAGGTCGCACAATTCGTCCATGGAAAGGGTGCGCCCGGCGGCAATGTCCAGCATCATGCGCACGGTAATGCCCTTGAAGCGCACGGGCTGCTGAAAACCAAAGCTGATGCCCGCCCGGGCGCGCTGGGTAATATCATACCCGGTGATGTCCTCGCCATCCAGCAGAATGCGGCCTGTTACCGAGGGAATCAGCCCCGCGATGGCCTTGGCCAGGGACGTCTTGCCCCCACCGTTGGGGCCGGTTACCACGGTCAGCTTGCCGCTTTTAAGCGTCAGGTTCACATCCCGCAGAATATCGCTGCGCTCAGGCAGGGACCAGGATATATGTTGTAATTCCAGCATGGAATCCCTCCTTATTAAAAAGGCTTAGCGCCTTTTACTATTGTACCACCTACACGGGCAGTTTAACAGGCCAAGGGAAAGGAATTCTATGATGTGGCGCAATAAAAAAATACTTATTGTGGATTCCAAAGGGCATCATGCCCTTTGGTGGGGTGTGGGGCAAAGCACCACATGTCAACGCAAGCAAAACAGCGAAGCGTATTTTGCGACTGACAGGGTATGCAAATAGAATCCACTCAACAATTTACGGGGAAGAGGATTTTTGAAAAAACCCCCTTCCCCCATAACCCTCATCCCAAAAACTTAAACATAAAAGGGAGAGCCTTCGCTCTCCCTAAAGGTACATTTTTTTCAACGCGCGGGCATTAGTCCATCAGGTTCATTGTCATCTCTTGCAGGATGGTCGCGTTGTTGGTGGCGCCGTCCAGGTAGATGCCGCTGTCGGGGAAGGCGCGGTTGGCGTTGTTTTCCGCGTTGTAGTTAATAACCAGGCGGGCAGCAATAACGGCAAAGGTCTGGCCGTTGAGGGGCACGGTGGAGCCAAAGGGCATAGCCCGGGACGGATCAGACAGGTCTGCAGCGGTGATGCTGGAAGCATCGGGGAACATATAGAACACTGCCTGGGACACAATGGTCTGCGGGTCGTTCATCTGATAGCTGACGGAGACCGTTTCTTCCATCACAGAAACATGCATCTCGCCCACCAGCACGCCGTCATCGGTAACTAGGGCAAAAACCTGGTCTTCCATCACAGTCAGATCTACAGGAATCAGACGGTCGTTAAGGCCAAACAGGGCGGAGTTGACGGCAGAAGCGCGGGGGCCAAAGCCGGTAACGGCAATGTTGTAACGGCCGCCTTCAAACTTGATTTCACGGGACTTGATAACCTTGCCGCAGTATTTGCATGTCTGCACAGCGCGGCCGGGGCCGTTCATGGTGGCAGGCTCACGCATAAACCACTCATAGGTCTTGCCATTCTTAGTGGTTTTGCGCACAACGTGCTTTGGTTTTTCACGATTGGCAATTTCAAAACGCCCACACTCAGTACACGTGCGCACTTTGGTTGTGCAAATTTTAGATTTTTCAACCTCGGTTTCTGTCGGATCACGCCACGCAGTAAATGTATGGCCCTGCGACTGGTTTTTGCCACCATAATTGGGGACTGTCTCAGTTTTTGTATCATTACAACGGCTGCATTTGCCGGTTCTTACGCCGTTATGAGTACAGGTCGGCTGTGTCGTAACAGCCCACATATAATTGTGCCCTAACGCGCCCACATCTCTTGTCTCAGATCCATCAGGGCAGCCAGCGTTGCCACAATTTCTTACCTCTTTGCCACCAGCAATACAAGTAGCTTCGTTTCCGGACTTAGGAAGCCATGGTCCCCAATTGTGACCGGTAGGCATAACTATATCTGTCTCTTTCCCGCCACATACTGCATATCTGCTGCAAATACGCTCTTTTGTCCCTGATTGAGTACAGTTTGCAGCTTTTGTAATGCTCCACTGACCCCAGTCGTGTCCTAGCGGATCGGTATCCACGTATTTTTCTTCACTACAACCACTTACAGTGCATTTGAATTTTTTCCTTCCACCTGTGGTACATTTAGGTTCTGTCACCCATGTCCCATCATCCCATTGATGGGTGTGAGGCTCTGCCGCCAGCGCAGCGCCCATAAACGTCACCAACACCACAACCAACAGCCCAAATACTGCCAGTTTTTGTAATTTCCTGTTCATCCTTCAGGACTCCTTTCTTATTTGCAGAAGTATTATTCACCCGCGCGGCGGAGCCGCTGAGGATGGAGAAACAATGGTTGTTCCGTAAGATACAGTATAAGTCGGGAAAGAAATTGTGTCAATCTTTTCATAACATTTTTTACATTTCCGTAATAACTATCCATTGCCGTTGGAGGGGTCATACTGTTGCTGCGGCGGATACTGGGGCATGGGCTGCTGGTAGGGTACCGGGGTGGGCTGGGGGTACTGGGGCATCTGTTGTACCGGCTGTTGGTAGGGTATTGGAGTAGGTTGTGGATACTGGTACTCTTCCATAGGCTGCGGATACAGATACTCCTCCGCCGGCTGCTGGTACTGGGGTTCCTCCACAGGCTGCTGATACTGCGGCTGCTGGTAGGGCGCAGGCTGCGCCTGCTGCGGAGCAACGCTCTCGCTGAGCTTCAGCACCATCTGGCGCAATACCTCAGAGTTGAGGGTGCTGCCGTCCACATACATGCCATCCTCGGGGAAGGGACGGTTGGCAGTGTTCTTCCTGTCGTAATTGATGGTCATGCGCACCGCCAGGATGCCCTTGTCCCCGGTAAAGGGCACGGCAGATTCCATGGGATAGCCCTGGGTGCCATAGCCAATGCTGCCGGAATGCAGTTCATCCAGAGAGGTAAACAGCAGGTAGGAGGCATTGCTGACCACGGTGCGGCTGTCGTTCATCTGATAGTCCACCGTAACCACATGCTCGTTAAGCCGCACATGCAAATCGCCCACATAGTAGTTATCCGCCGTGACGATGGGCAGGGTGATGGGATCGCCGGAGGCAAAGTCCAGCGGAATCAGCCTGTCGCTGGAGCCTACCAGCCGGGTGTTGAACTGATAGGCAAAGGGGCCAAAGCCCGTGGCGGGCATATTGTAGCGGTAGTTTTCGGGGGCGTACTCCTTGGAGTTAATCATCTTGTTGCACACGGAGCAGTACTGCACCTTGCGGCCGGGCTTTTCCAAAGTAGGCTCGGGCATGGCAAACCAGCCGGGACGGGGCTGATGCTTGGCGCGGGACAGGCGGCGGGTTTGCTCTGCGCTGCAGCGGGTACAGGCGCGCTTCTCCTGCCCGTACTGGGTGCAGGTAGGCGGCACCGACACCGACCAGGGGCCCCAGTTATGGCCCAGGGCCTTCACATAGCGCAGCTGGGAAGCGCTGCAAACAGTGCACACCCTTTTCTGCTCGCCCATGTCGGTACAGGTAGCCGCCTTGACATCGCCCCAGGCCGTCCAGGTATGGCCGGTGGCATTAATCATGCGGAACTCCTCGTATCCGCAGGTTGAGCAGGTGCGCTTTTCCAGGCCGGTATCGGTACAAGTAGGCGGTTTGGTAACCACATAGCCGCCCCAGTTGTGACCAAGTGCATTGATAGGCAGGGTGCGGGTACTGCCGCAAATAGAGCAGGTGGAAGTTTGTACCCCCGCCACGGTACAGGTGGGCGGCGTAGTAACAACATAGCCACTCCAGTTGTGGGTTAGCTTCGCAATAGACTGGTACCGGGTCGTCTTACATACCGAGCAGGTGTCGGTTGCCTGGCCCGCAGCAAAGCAGGTGGGCGGCGTAGTAACAACATAGCCACCCCAGGTATGCCCTGTATAGCCCAGGCTGCGATAGTCCGGCGTGCTACAGACGGTGCAGGTTCTCTTCTCCCGTCCTTCCACCGCGCAGGTGGGGGCAATGTCCACCGACCATCCGCTCCAGGTATGGGCAAGCATAGGCAAAGTTACCCAGTTGCGCGTCATTTTGCAATGGGTACACTCTTCATAGCTGCTGCCCACCTGGGTACAGGTGGCGGGGATGTTTTTCGGTACAAAGTTATGCGAACAACTCGCGTGGGCATCGTTGAACGGCACCAGCACGGCAACCATCAGGAGCAAGCATACAAAACGCATGATATGTTTTCGCATAGGAATTCTCCTTTACAGAGGGAAAGGGGATTAGATACAGTCGTTATTTAAGATACGCGTTATACTTTCATGTCGGAAACGACTACTTTGGGCAACAATTCTTCTACCGTCTCCCGCTCGGGGGGCTGGGTACCGGCCACCATAATCTTGGCGCTGGCGCTGGCAATGGCGAAACGCAGACGCTCCTCCGGGGGCATGCCCCGCTCTTCGCCCAATGCCATGGCGGCGGTCATGGCGTCGCCCGCGCCGCTGCGGCCAATCACAGGTACCTTCAGCCCCTGGGCGCGCAGGCAGAAGTTTTCGCCCACATAGATGGCGCCGTAGGAACCCAGGGACAGCAGCACATTGCCTACGCCCTCCGCCACCAAGTGCTTGGCCTCCTGCAGGCAGGCGATGTCGTCCTCCGGGTCGCAGCCACACAACTCGGCCAGCTCGTACTTGTTGGGTTTAATCAGGTAGGGTTTGGCCGCCACGCCCAGCTTAAAGGCTTCGCCGTCGCAGTCCAGATAGGCGCGGGCGCCGATATCCTTTAAATAGTGGATGATGTCGGCATAAATCCCCATCTTGCAGCCTTCGGGCAAGGAGCCTGCCAACACCACGGTATCGCCCCTGCGGGCATGGCTTTGCAGGGCGTAGACCGCCTCGTCTACCACCATCTGGTGCACCGGGGCGCCCGGCTCGTTCACCTCGGTGTAGGTTTTCTTTAAATTATCAATGATCTTCAGGTTGGTGCGGGTTTCGGTGTTCACCTCTACCAAATCATTCTGGATGCCCATGCTGTCCAGCTGGCTGCGGATAAACTGCCCTGTCGCCCCGCCTACAATGCTGATGGCGACGCTTTCGCCGCCCAGCGACTCGATGGACTTGGACACCAGCAATCCCTTGCCGCCCGCGTCCCGCCTGATGGACTTGACGCGGTTGACCATTCCGGGATGAAATTCCGACAACACCAGGGTTTTATCCAGTGCCGGGTTCAGAGTCATCGTGATAATCATATGCGCTCCCCCTCCGGGTTAATATTTTGATTTACGGAATATATAGATCACCAGGCAGGCGCCGCCTACGGACACCATTAACGCGCCGATGCTGAAGCCTCTGGTGGAAATGCCCAGTAAGCCGGCCAAAAGACCGCCTACGACGCTGCCCGAAATACCCCGAACGATGTTGGTCATCAAGCTGCCTTCGCTGCCCATCAGCCGCCCGGCCAGATAGCCTGCCAAAGCACCAAAGAGCAGCCATAGGATGAAGTTCATCAGCATGTATGCGGTCCTCCGTTCTTTGTGTTCTTTCAGTATATGCGATTTCCTGCCGGAATGTCAATTATTCCCGCTGTTTCACACAGAATTTACATCAAAAAAACTTGTTATCAGGCACCGGCAGTTAAATAGAGTATGCCCGCGTTTCCGCTTACAGCCATCATCCGCTTTACCGGGTGCCCTTCTTTTTAAGTTTGGCCGCTAACATAGCTGCCGCCTCGTCATAGTCTGTGCGGGGAATGTGAAGGGTCATAAACAAAAAGGCGTAGGGGCGGTACAGCTTGGCGCGGCCCGTCCTGGGGTGCAGGGAGTAGCGAATAACATCGGAATAAAGCAGGTATTCCTCGTGGGCCAGCATAAAGGGCACGCCCTCGTTGTTTTCACGGATGGCCAGCTTGTCATAGCGCAGCATGCGGCTCCAGCACTTAAGGCGGGTTGGCTGTATCCAGGTGCGCTTTAAGATGCCCCGCGGCTCCAGCAGGTATTGGGCGGTTTCCCGTCCCTGCATAACAAGCAGCAGCAACCCCGCCAAAGCGCCAAACACGTACACCTGCAACAGCAAGGGCATTACGCCGCTACGGGTTAGAAATACGCTGATGGCGTTCTCCCCTGAGGTGTTAAAAATAAACTCCAGAATCAGCATGGAAAAAAACAACAGCAGCACCACAAACAACATGACGCGCAAAACAAAGCCCACCTTGGATAAATCCGCGATGGGGTAACGCTCATCCTCCCACACATTGCACACTGAATTGGCCGGTATGGGCTTGCCGCAGCCTACGCACTGGGGCTGGCTGCTGGGCCGCTGGCACCTTCTGCAAAAATAATGAACCATATGCCTCCAAAAAATATCCGGGACGCTGCCCTGCAGCCCAATTATAACAGAATTGTGACGAAGGGGCAATCCGGGCAAACAAAGCATATATAGGAATATGTACAGTCCGTAAAAACACGGTGCCCCCGCTTGCCCGCTTTGGCGGCATCATGTATAATTGGATACGTTGTGACGAATGATTGTATCTTAGTATAGAAACGGAGTGTAACCCATGAAAAAAAGCGCTATCATCGCCCTCATGCTGGCCTGCCTGATGCTGTTAAGCGGCTGCGGCCTGATTGTAAAGGATGCCAAGGTGGATGCCGCCCGCACGGTTATCAAAGTGAATGGCGAAATCAAGAACAAGGAAACCTTCATGAAGGAATATGACGCTGCTCTTTTGCGACAGCAGCAGTTGGCCGCCATGTACAAGGCCTATGGCATGCAGGCGCCACCCACCGATGAAAAGCAGATTTTGCAAGACACCCTGAACGCTTCCGCGCGCCAGATGGTGATGGAGCAAAAGGCAGCGGAATTGAAGCTGGATGTACTGACGCCCGACGAGCAGAAAGCCGCTGAGGAAGACGCCAAGCACCAGTATGAAAGCGAGTTAAACTACGTTAAGTCCCAGTTCTTTGCGGGCACCGCCCTGGAAGGGGAAGCGCTGGACACTGCGGTGAAGGAGCGCGCCGCCAAGGAAGGCGTAACGGAGGAAGCCTTTATACAAAGCAGCGTCAGCCGCACCGTGATGGACAAGCTGCGCACCGAAGCTATCAAGGATGTAACGGTAAGCGCCGAGGAAATTCAGACAGAATATAACACCCGGGTAGAAAACGACAAGCTGGCTTTTGCCGACAACCTGAATGGCTACGGCCAGGCCATGCTGCAGGGCAAAACCGCCTACTTTGTGCCCGCCGGTTACCGGTATGTAAAGCAGGTGCTGATCAAGTTCACCGAGGAGGATCAGGAGGCCATCAATTCCGCCCGTAGCGCCCTGGCCCCGCTGAACACCGCCGTCACCGAAGCCCAGACCGCCTTTGACCAGAACGAGGAAGCCCTGAAGGCGGAAGGCCTGTCCACCGAAGACCTGCAGGCGCTGACCGACAAAAAGGCAGAGCTGCAAAGCGCCCTGGAAGAAGCCCAAAGCGCCGTGGCCATGGCTCAGCAGAACCGGGAGGCCGCCACAGAAAAGGGCTACGCCAGCATTGCCGAAAAGGCGCAGGGCATCTACACCCGCGCCCAGGAAGGCGAAAGCTTTGACGAACTGATAAAGGAGTACAACGAAGACCCCGGCCAGCCCGAAACAGGCTATGCCATCCGCGAAGGCTTTACCGACTTTGACGATGCCTTTGTAACCCCCGCCATGGCGCTTGAAAACCCCGGCGATGTGGCCGAGCCCTCCAAGGGCATGTACGGCTACTACATCGTGCAGTACGCTGGCCCCGTTAAGGAGGGCGCGGTGGAGTTGACCGAGGTGAAGGACCTGATTCAGGAAGAGCTGCTGAGCGCCAGGCAGAACGAAGTGTACGAAAACACCGTGCAGCAGTGGATTGCCGCCAGCGAGGTGGAAGTCTTCCCGGATGTGGTAAAGGACTAACCAACAGGGCTTCCGCCAAGGCGGCGGCCCTTTTTTAACGGACAGAAAAGGAGAGAAAACATGACCATCCAACAACTGAACTTAGAAACCCCCAAGGCCCCGGTGCAGGTTGTGCTGTTTGACGAGGGCAGGGAAAACGATATTCTGAAGGAAGAAAGGGCCAAGGCCGCTGTGCTTGCCCCCAAGCCCGGCGCCTTTAAAAGCCTGAGCGCCCTTGTGGAAGACGCCGTGCGCACCACGCTGTACGGCTTTGTACCTAAGGAGCTTACCTATGACGCGCTGGAAGAGATGTCGGCGGAACTGCTGAAGGAGCTGAAAACCCTGAAAGCAAAGGAAGTGGACATCCTGTTGGGCGATGACGCCCTAAAGGAATTGTCCGGCGCTTTCTATAAACAGCTGCTGCTGATGGACGACAGTTTTACCTGCTACCAGACAACGGGGCTTGCCCCCATTGACTTAGACGCCCCCGCGCCTGAAAAGGAAACCTTTGCGCCTGCCTTTACCCTGTACCTGCCCGAAAGCATGGATATGCAGGCAGAGGAAGGCAAGCTAAACAACGCCCGGCACCTGGCCATGGGCATCCGTACAGCGCGCAAATTGGTAAACGAACCCGCCAACGTGATGAGCCCCCAGCGCCTGGCGGAGGAAGCCAGCAATCTGGCAGAGCAGCACGGTTTTTCTATCGAGGTGTTTGACGAAAAGCAGATCCAGCAGATGGGTATGGAAGCCTTCTGGAGCGTAGCCAAGGGCTCAGACACCCCGCCCCGCTTTTTGGTGATGCGCTACATGAACAACCCTGATACCGAGGAGCTGCTTGCCCTGGTAGGCAAGGGGCTGACGTACGATTCCGGCGGCTATGCCGTTAAGCCTGCCGCAGGCATGGTGACCATGCACTGCGATATGGGCGGTTCCGCCGCCGTTATCGGCGCCCTCAGCACGCTGGCCGCCATGAAGGCCAAGGTAAACGTGGTGGGCGTGGTGGCCGCCTGCGAAAACATGATTTCCGGGCACGCCTACCGCAACGGCGATATTATCGGCAGCCTGTCGGGCAAATATATCGAAGTGGTTAACACCGACGCCGAGGGCAGGCTGACGCTGGCGGACGCCATCACCTATGCCGCCACGGTGCTGAAGGCAGATAAAATTATCGACATCGCCACGCTGACGGGAGCGGCCATTATCGCCCTGGGCGAGGATATGACCGGCGTGGTGGCCGATGATGAAAGCATCTGGCAGGCTATCAACCAGGCGTCACAGGAAAGCGGCGACAAGGTCTGGCGGTTGCCCCACGACCCGGCGCTGGCTAAGCACAATAAGTCGGAGCGGGCGGACATTAAAAACAGCGGCGGCCGTCAGGCGGGCACCGCCACTGCGGCGCTGTTCTGCCGGGCTTTCGCCTTCGGCAAACCTTGGGGGCACCTGGACATCGCCGGCACCGCCTACCATGAAGCTGCCAACGCCAAGGCACCCGCCGGCGCTACAGGCGTGGGCGTAGAGTTGCTAACCCGGGCGGCTATCGAGTTGTTTAAATAAGAATAGAATAAAACCCATTGAAAAGGGGCTGCAGCGGATTAGCTTTCCGCTACAGCCCCTAAAGCATGCGTAAAAACTATTACAGCTTCGAAAACTCCCGGGCAAGCCCTTCCATCAGCGCTACGGCCTTGTCGCAAAAGGCGTCAAAGACAGCATCCTCTTTTTGCAGTTCGGGGTGCTGCATGTAGTTGTCCAGCACCCTGCGGGCGCCTTGAGAAAAGGGGATACGCGCCACAAAGCCGGGCACCAGACGCTTTAGCTTGCTATTATCAAACAATACGGTATTGGATTTGTCGCCCCACAGGCCGCCCCGGAAATCGTAGGAGGAAACCTGGCTCAACACCTCGGAGGGGATGTACACAGGCTTTAGTTGTCTGTCCAGCGCCTCAGCAATGGTGCGGTAAATCTGGTTCCAGGTGAGGCTCTCGTCGCTGGTCAGGTGCACACTCTCCCCCAGAGCACGGGCATTGCCCATCAGCCCCACAAAGCCCCGGGCAAAATCCTCGGCGTGGGTAAGGGTCCACAGGGTGGTGCCGTCCCCTGGAATGGGTACAGGCTGGTTGTTCAATATGCGCTTAACCACCTGCCAGGGGTTGCCGCCATGAAGGGCCACCGGCAGGCGGCTGTCGCCATAGGTGTGGCTGGGCCGTACAATGGTGATGGGAAACCCTTCCGTACGATACGCCTGCATGAGGGCCTCCTCGCAGGCAATCTTGTCGCGGCTGTACTGCCAGAAGGGGTTGGAAAGAGGCGTCCCCTCGGTGATGACAGGATGGGACAGCGGCTTCTGGTACGCCGACGCCGTGCTGATAAAAATATACTGCCGGGTGTGCCCTGAAAACAGGCGGACATCCCGCAGCACCTGTTCCTGCTTATAGGCGATAAACTGGGCGATGACGTCAAACTTTTCGGCCGTCAAAAAGCCCCGCAATTCCTCTTCCTTTTCTTTTGTCAGGGCGTTGATGTCGCACACATAGGAACGGGTGCCTTCCACCGAAGCGCTGCCCCGGTTGAGCAGCACCACCTCCCAGCCATCCAAAAGAAGCTGCCGGGTAACCGACAGGCTGATGTTGCCCGTGCCGCCAATCAGCAAAGCCTTCATGGCGCTATATCCTCTGCGGGGGCTTTCACCTTCTGACGCACGGTAACATTGTAGTTGTCGCTGGTGATATTGACGCTGCCGTGCATGGTGGCGTACCAGCGGATATTCCGGTTGGTTAAATTGCTCAGCAGCGCACCGGCGGGCGGATTTTTTTCGCTGGCAGGAATAATGGCGATGGCGGGTTGCACGGCGTCCAGCAGCTTGTCGATGCCGTCGATGTTCTGCCCATGGCAGGGCATTTTCAGTACCTGGTGGGGGGTCAGCTGCTTATCCTCCAGCATCTCGTTGATGCGTTCAGACATGATGTCTCCCGGAAAAAGGAAGCTGCCCTCGCCGTGGCGCAGGGATACCACCAGGGAAAAGTCGTTGTCGTCATCTTCCGTATAGCTGTCGCTGCGGGCAGGATAAAGGGTAAAGGACATACCATCCAGTTCAAAGTTCAGCTCCTTGGATACTTTTTCTACCTTTAGCCCCTCCAGGGCGGCGAACAGCAGGCGGGCTTTGCTGCCATCCTTAACGTAGTCGGGTACCAGCACCCTGTCGGCCGTTTCCTTGCCTAAAATTTCCGGCAAACCGCCGATGGAACGCTTGTCAAAATGGCTGACAATCAGCACATTTAGCTTGCTGATGCCCTTTTCGTCCAAATATTCCAGGATTTCCTCGCCATCATCCAATTCGCCGCCATCCAGCAGCACCGCCGCGTTATCGGTACGCAGCAAATATGCATCCGCCTTGCCAATCTTGAAGGCGCGGATGCGCAGGGTGCTGCCTTCCTCCCGGGCAAGGGCCGCGGGCAACAGCAGCATCAGGGCTGCGAACAGAATCATCATGCGTTTCCAAAAAGACATAAAATACCCCCTATATTCTATATGCCACACCCAACGGGTGCTCAAAAAGCCTGGAAGGCGAGGAATGCGTTGGCAACCGCAGATTGCCAGATTAATGACAAAGCAAGCATTCTCCTTAGGAAAATGCGGTTACAGGCTTTTACAGCATCATAAGAACGGCAAAAGAAACAATCCCCTGTATAACAGCAAACCGCAGCACCGTCTGCGTATCTGACCACTGCAAGTTTTTACGCACATGGTCGTGCAGCGGGGTACGGATATTTTTCATAAATTTTTTGATTTTGAGGGTGCGCAGCACCGTCAGCTTCACCAGGCTGGATCCGCCGTCCAGCACAAACACCAGGGCGAAGGGAATATACAAAAAGGGCGCCCTTAGTTTTAAAGCAGTGATGGCAAACAGTATGCCCATAGCGCGGGAACCGGCATCCCCCATCAGATGGGTGCGGGGGCCTATATTAAACCAGAGGTAGCAGAGCAAGGCCCCCAGGAACACCAGCACAGCAGGGTGATGGAGCCCAGGGTGGCGCTCAGCCCATCCACCCCGTCGGTTATGTTGGTTACATTGATGGAGCCCCACACCAATATAACAATCAGCGCAAACATCAGCGGCGCGGGCAATGTGAAAGACAGGCCAAACAGGGGCAGCAGCATGGTGCTGCCATTATAGCGCAGATATGCCCAGGCCACAAAGGCCGCGGCGACAAAATCCATCAAACCCTTGCGCAGTTCCCCCCAGGGCTTGCGGGCGTTGTCATCCAGAAAGCCCATGACCATCTCAAAAAGAATGGCCAGGATGTACAAATAGATTTCCAGCGGCAGCTTCAGCGTGATAACGCTCAGGACGGCGAAGCCCGACACAAACAGGATGCCGGTGCTGGTAAACTTGCCCCGGGACTTTTCTCCCTCAAAGGCCAGTTCCCGTCCCCTGTCCCGGGGTAAGAAGCGGCTGAAAAAGCGTATCATCAGATAGGTCGCCACAAAGGACGCCACCAGCAGCAGCGCGCTGTGGACGCCGGACAATGGAGCTGTAAGAAACACCGCCATACCTCCTTGGCATACAAAACATGGTTGGGATATGATTACGGCTTCGCCTGATGGCCCTGATTGATGCGGTCAATCTCTTCCCTGCGAAGGGGCGGTACGCAAAAAGTACAGGGCTTATATTTCTTAAAGGTATCCGTTTCTAAATCGCTGTAGGGGATGGCCTGCATGGGCTCATCCGCGCTGCGCACATTATAGCACGTTTCCGCCTCATGATACCAGCCCTTGCGGCCGGGAACATGATACACCAGGGTGTCGTCTTTGGGGTAGGGCATCTGACGGCCCATGACATCCTCCCAGATAACGATCTTGGTGTCCAGCTGCTGATTGGTGATGGCCTTCCACAGCCACCCCATGTTTACGCCCTGGTCGCTACGCTTGCGCTGCACGCGGATGCAGCCATGGCTGGCCCTTTCCCCCAGTTTTTCCTCATTAACGCCGTAATACTTTTTGCCATTGCGCATAACATGGGGCACCTCATGGAGGATATCGCCGGCATTAAAGCGTATGCCCATGGCGCAAACCAGGTTATCGCTGCGGAAATCCCCCACCCGGCTGACAAAAAGAAACTCCCCCGAGCGGGTTTCGTTGTAGGGCTGCTTATCATTGGCAAGGCCGGTGGAAATGCGCAGCACATCCAGCAGCTTGCCTTCCTCAAACACATAGAGGCGCTGGGTCAACTTATCCACCACCATGCCGTACTTGGTCTTGGGCTGTATGGTTTCCAGGCTGTCCGTGCGGATGTAGCCCGACACCAATTCATTCCACCGTTTGAGTTTGCTGTCGGCAAAGGAAGAAGAGTAGGCTTCCACCCTGCTCCAGCCGTTGTCCAAAGTTTCCAGTATGTGCAAGCCCTGGGAATCAAGGGTGATATCCGCCACCGGCTGGGCATCCACCCTTGGTTCCGCAAGCAAGGCGGTCTGTTGCTTCTGGTTGCCCTTCACCACGGTGATGGGCGCTGTCAGCATTGCCCACACCGCTTCTTCGTCGGCAATATCCATGGGCGTTTCCCAATACCCCGCATGACCTACCCGGACGCTGCCGGGGATCACCTTGTCCCCTTCCCACAGGCTGTTCAGGGCGGGGGACACTTCCTGGGCGGTCTGGGCCAAAGAGGATGAAATTAGCAGTACAAAAATAAATATAAGCAGGAAAAAGCGCTTCACGAAAC
>CAZCBC010000013.1:0-8776 GCA_964496775.1 uncultured Oscillospiraceae bacterium | reverse complement strand
ACCTCCTACGCGGCGGGAAACTTAAGGGGCGGGAATCCGGCAAAGCCCGTTATCTGAAAAATAATAACGACAATACCAACAACCACCAGGTACACGGCAAAGCGGTTGAGGGAAATTTTCTCAATCAGCTTTAGCATATAGCGGATAGCGAGAAACCCGCTGACGGCAGCAAAAACCATGCCCACCACAATGTCAAAGGAAAACAGGGTGTGCAGGCCATCCGTTTCGATGGCGTCCTTGGCCTCCACCAGGAAGCTGCCCAGGATGGCCGGGGCGCTCATCATAAAGGAAAACTTTGCCGCCATGGAGCGGGTCAGCCCTCCGGCAATGCCGCCCAGCAGCGTAGAGCCCGAGCGGCTGACGCCGGGCAATAGGGCGATGGCCTGGAAGGTGCCCATGGTAAGCGCCCGGCCCACAGTAACCTCTTCGCTTGCGTTTTTCTGCTTCCGGCTGAGGCTTTCAGCGATATACAGAAACAGCGCGGTAATCAGAAAGGCGGGGCCTAAAAACCAGCCGGTAAAGGTGCTGTCCACAAAGTCGCCCAGCAGCAGCATGGCTATGAGGGCAGGCAAAGAAGCGATAAACAGCAGCAGCAATGTCTTGTTTTTGATGGGATGCAGCAGCATCTGCAGCCAGTCCTTAAAGAACACAGCGGCTACGGCAATCAGCGTACCCATGTGCAGCATAATCATAAGCCCCTTGGTGTTGGCTACATCGTAGCCCACCAGGGCCAGCAGCTTTTCGCCCAGCAGCAGGTGGCCGCTGGAAGAGATGGGCAGAAACTCGCTCAGCCCCTGAATGATGCCCATGAGGGCAGAAAATATCGTTTGCATACGCTTTCCTTTCATGGCAACAGCATACCCGCCGTCGCATTGTTGTATTTTATCCAATGCAGGGATATCCGTCAACCAAGCAAAAGTTCTTTGGATTAGCATCCGCCTTTACTTTTGTCTCCCTCGTTTTAAAAACATTGTCAAGAAACAGCCCCTTGTCTTTTTCCCGTTGTTACAGTTTTCTTACAGCATTTTCAGTTGCCTAAAGCCGGGCAAACTTTTATAATACAGGCATCACCTTGAAGGAGTAACAATGACTACTACCCGCGCTGACATTCGACAGGGGATGCGCCTGAGCGTTCCCATCGCCTTAGGATATTTCGCCGTATCCTTCGCCTTTGGCATTTCCGCCGTCCAGTCGGGCGTTCCGCCCTTTCTGGCCGCCATAATTTCGCTTACCAATCTGTCTTCCTCCGGGCAGTTTGCCGGGGTTCAAATTCTTGCCGCAGGGGGCACCTATGTGGAGCTGGTGCTCAGCGTGCTGATTATCAACCTGCGCTATATTCTGATGAGCCTGTCGCTGAGCCAGAAAATGATTGCCTTGCCCCGGTGGCAAAAGCTGATACTGGGCTACGGCGTCACCGACGAAATTTACGCCGCCGCCATCCAGCAGGAGGGAGACCTGAGCTTTGCCTTCTTTAGCGGCCTGGTGGTACTGCCAGTGCTGGGCTGGACGGGCGGCACGCTGTTTGGCGCCCTGATGGGGCAGCTGCTGCCCGCCTCTGTAACGGCAGCGCTGGGCATTGCGCTGTACTGCATGTTTATTGCCATTGTGGTGCCCCCCGCCACCAAAGACAACCGCATCCTGAAAACCGTGTTGCTGTCCGCCGGGCTTAGCATAGCCCTTACCTACCTGCCCCAGTTTTCCTTTGTGGCGATGGGGTGGCGGGTCATTATTTGTACCCTTTTTGCTTCCGCCATGATGGCGCTGCACGATGTGCGCACGCTGAAGGAAAGGAGGAGCTAAATGGATACAGGCCGTCTTCTGCTGGGCATACTGCTGATGTTCCTGGCCACCTACCTGCCCAGGGCGCTGCCCCTGGCGCTGCTTAACAAGCGTATCCGCAGCCCCTTCCTGCTGGCATTCTTCAACTACATCCCCTATGCCGTGCTGACAGCGCTGACCATCCCTGCCATCTTCACCTCCACCCAGTCTTTTTGGGGAGCAACCGCCGGTTTTCTGGCCGCGCTATTGTTATCCCTGAAGGGCAAATCCATGATGACCGTCGCCCTGGGCGGCGCGGGGGTGGTATGGCTGGTGGAAGGCCTGCTGATGACCATTCTCTGATTCACCAAACAGACAGCCCCTATAATAAGGAGAATAATATGATGAAAAAACTGCTTGCGCTGCTGCTTTGCCTGACGCTGCTGCCTTTGTATGCCCTGGGCGCCATGACGGAGGACGAGCGCCTTGCCTATTCCCTGCAACTGTTTGAGGACTTCCGTGCCGTCAACGAGGAAAAGGTGCTTCAAGACATGACGGAGGAAATGGTCAACTATTTAAAAGGCAAGGTGGGCATGGTCTGGATGCAGATACAGACCCAGGCCGGCGCCTTTGAAAAAATCGGCGAACAGAAAGACTATGAAAAGAACGGCTTCTATGTCACCGAAACCGGGCTGTACTTTAAGAACATGTACCTGGTACAGACCGTCACCTTTACACAGGACGGCCAGGTGGCGGGATTGCTGTATACTCCCGCCACCAAGCCGGAAAATGTGGTAGAAGCTACGCTACCGGAGGGCCTCATCGAAAGGGACATCACCGTCATGGCGGATGAAGCCTATCCCCTGCCCGGCACGTTAACGCTACCCAAGGGCGACATTCTGGCAGGCTTTGTGCTGGTGCAGGGTTCCGGCCCCAATGACCGGGACGAAAGCATCGGCGCCAACAAACCTTTCCGGGACTTAGCCTGGGGCCTGGCACAACGGGGCTTTGCCGTGCTGCGCTACGACAAACGCACCCTGACCCATGGCGCTAAAATGGAGAAAGCCCCTGATTTTGAAAAACTGACGGTGGATGAGGAAACAGCGCTGGATGCCGCCGCGGCCGTCCGTCTTCTGCAAAGCCAGCCAGAGCTTGAAGGGAAAAAGGTGTTCCTTCTGGGGCATTCCATGGGCGGCATGCTGGCCTCCTACGTCGGCTCCAAAACGCCCGAAGCATCGGGCTATGTGCTGCTGGCAGGCACGCCGCGCAAGCTATGGGAAATTATTGCAGAACAGAACGAATTGATTTTGGCAGAATTGCCCGAAGAACAGGCAACTCCCCTGCGCCTTAACCTGAAAGAAGAAATCAAAAAGGCAGAGGCACTGCTTACCCTGAGCGATGAGGATGCCCTGAAGCAGGAAAACGCGCCCTTTACCATCAGCGCCTGGTACCTGCGCCACTGGGAACAGATTGACGCCGCCAAGCTGCATATGGCCGACCAGAAGCCCGTGCTGGTGTTGCAGGGCGAAGGCGACCGCCAGGTCTACATGAAGGATTTTGAACTGTGGAAGGAAGCCCTCAAAGGCCACCCCGATGCAGTATTTAAGAGCTATCCCGGGCTTAACCATCTGTTTGGCAAGTATAAAGGCGAGCAGGTACCTATGTCCCAGCTGATGACGGTAGAGTACATGCAGCCCACCCCCGTGCCCGAGGAAGTAATACAGGATATCGCCGACTGGGCAAGTGAAAGGTTATAAAAACAGATACATATGCTTATTTCTCGTTTATTCACTTATTAGCACGTATTCTCACCTAATAATAATCTTTACATCTTGCCTATGTTTTCGCAACCACTGTTAAACGAAAGAGGTGCCTCATGAAAAGATATCTCCTGTTGTATATGGTTATAATAACCTTCATATTTGTTTCACTAGGCAATGCCCAAACTAATCCTGTTGTTTCTAAAGATGAGGCAACTGTTTTTGATGGCATGATCTCTTTCGTACTCGGTGTAGATGGTAAAACCGTCGAATTCACCAGTGATTGCTTTGTGTTTGCACCTTCTTCTGGCGGAGTGTTTACGATTGAGTATCTGAAACCAGGAGTGTTGGAAAACAAAGTAGATGCAGATAACTCGTATGCTGAACTTCAGGCATGGGTGCGGGAAATGAAGTCTAACTATCCCGTTTGTCATGTCCCTCTACAGAGTACAATTCAAACAAATATTGGTTATGCTTTTCATACACAGGATTACTCCTTTGATCCAGAAAACAGTTTTGAGATTGTTTCGGATGGATATTTGCTCTATACATCCAAGGGTCCCGTTGCGCTTTGGTTCTCATCGTTTTTCAACAGTTTGATTCAGGATTCTTTCGTATCTTCTGTCCTTCATACGCTTTCTGTAGACAATGTTTCCGTATTTTCTTCTGATATGGTAAATCAGTTGGTATCTATGGACAAACTGCACTATATCTTTTGGGAATGTGAGGAAATCTCATACAAGCAGGTAGCACGAAACCCCTATGATTATGTTGGTAAAAAGGCGGTCTTTATTGGAAGTGTCATTCAAGTTATAGAAAAAGGCTTGGACACAACACTAAGAGTTAAGTTAAATAAGGAATATCAGCGAACAGACGATATTATTTATGTTGAATATCGTCGCTCAAATATTCGAGATAGTCGCATTTTGGACGACGACTATATTGCAATTTATGGTGTTCTTGACGGTTTAGAAACTTATGAGACTGTCCTCCGAGCCCAAGCAAGCAACCCAAGAATAGTAGCGAAATACATTACCTTGCTTGACGATGTTCCTTGATATCACTGGCATTTCCCTCCTTTTTTGCACCTTCTCAATTTACACTCCATTTCATGTGTTCACAATAGAATATATATAAAGCTCCGCCCGGAGTCTTGTTGAAGGCTCCGAGCGGATGTTTGTTGTTTGGTTTGTCGCGCGACGAGCGGCTTTGCCGCCGTCTCGCTTGCGTTTTTTTTGGCGCTGCGACGCGTTTCCGGAGCCAAAACTATCGAAAGCCTGCTTTCGATAGAGAGGAGGGGTCATGGAGCGAACGCCTCCCGCAAGCTATGCTTGCGGGAAAGGTAGCGCAATGTACCCCGACGAGGCAACGCTCTCCGTTACTCGAAATACTTAACCGCGCTGCGGAAAAGAGGATCGTCCTTATAGACGGGCAGGTTTTTATACAGGCCCTTGCGGATGCGCTCCGAGTGACCCATGCGGCCCAGCACCCGGCCGTCGGGGGAGGTGATGCCCTCCACCGCACCCGCGGAGCCCGGAGGGTTAAAGCGGATGTCCATGGTGGCTTCGCCGTTATCGTCCACATATTGGGCGGCAATCTGGCCGCTGCGGCTTAGTTTTTCCAGCAGGCTGGGGGCGCACACGAACCGGCCCTCGCCATGGGACAGGGCAATGGGCATGATGTCCCCTACCTGCTGCTCTAAAAACCAGGGGGACAGGTTGGAACAGGTCTTTACCCTGGCCATCCGGCTCTGGTGCCGGCCAATCAGGTTATAGGTAAGGGTGGGGCTGTCCACATCGGTATCCATGATGCGGCCATAGGGCACCAGGCCCAGTTTAATCAACGCCTGGAAGCCGTTGCAGATTCCGCCCATCAGCCCCTTGCGGGTGTTGAGCAGCTCCTCCACCGCCTCGCGCACCCTGGGGCTTCTGAAGAAGGAGGTAATCAGCTTAGCCGAGCCCTCCGGCTCGTCGCCGCCGGAAAAGCCGCCGGGTATCAGCACCATCTGCGCCTTCTCTATCCTGCGGGCCATTTCCTCTACCGATTGGGCAACATGCTGAGGGGTTAAATTGCGTATCACCAAAATGTCGGGCTGGGCGCCTGCCTCTTCAAAGGCGCGGGCGGTATCCAGCTCGCAGTTGGTGCCGGGGAATGCCGGAATCAGCACCCTTGGCCTTGCATGGGGCATGCCCTTCATGCGCCTGCCTTCGTAGCGGTAGTTGCTGACGGGGCTTTCGGGCGTCAGGGCGTTCACGGGGTAGACGCCTTCCAGTTTTTCTTCCGACAGCTTGTTCAGGGTATCCAGCGACACGCTGTTGCCCAAATGCTCCATCACCCTGCGCTTTTGCGTGGTGCCCAGCAGTATATCCTCCAGGCCCGTTGTAAAGGAGACCTCCGCCACGATGGAGCCATAGGCGTACTGGAACAGCTCCTCCACCGTCCACCTGTCCTCAAACACAAACCCGGCGTCGCCGCCGCGGCACATTTTTTCCACCGCCGCTGCCGCGCCGCCTGCGCCCACCGCGCACATGCTGAGCAGGCGGCCCTGCTTTCTTAATTCCTTTACCCTGGCAAAAACCGCCTTCAGGCTGTCCGCCGTGGGCAGGCCGTCCTCATCCAATTCGGGCCTTAACCATACCACGCCCAAGCCTATATTAAACTGAAACGCCGGGGCCATGGCCTTGTCCATATGGTCCCAGGTGACGGCAAAGGAAATCAGCGTGGGGGGCACGTCCAGGTTGTCAAAGGTGCCGCTCATGGAGTCCTTGCCGCCGATGGCAGCCACGCCCAGCTCCATCTGCGCCTTCAAGGCGCCCATCAGGGAGGCAAGGGGCAGTCCCCAGCGCTGGGGATCATCGCCGGGACGGGGGAAGTACTCCTGAAAGCTTAGATATACATGCTCAAAATCCGCCCCCGCCGCCACCAAATTGGCAACGCTTTCCACCACCGCCAAGTAGGCACCGTGGTAGGGGCTCTTCTGGCTGATATGAGGGTTATACCCATACGCCATATAGGATGCCGTTTGGGTGCCGCCGGGCACCGGCAGGGTATGCACCATGGCGCAGGGCGGCGTATCCTGATGTTTTCCGCCAAAGGGCATCAGCACCGTAGCGGCGCCGATGGTGGAATCAAACCTTTCCCCCAGGCCCCGCTGGGAGCAGCCCTCCAGCGAGCCCATGAAGGCTTCCATTTCCTGTTTAAAATTGCCCTTGGGGTGATACTGCCAATCCTCTGCCTTTTTTACATGGACATCCATGGTCTTTTTCGCGCCGTTGGAGGATAAAAACGCCCTGTCCAAATCTACAATCTTTTGTCCCCGCCAGCGCATCACCATGCGCTTTTCTTCCGTAACCACAGCGATGGGGGTGGCTTCCAAGTTTTCTTTTTCCGCCAGCAGGCAGAAACCCTCCACGTCCTTGGCTTCCACCACGACGGCCATGCGCTCCTGGGATTCTGAGATGGCCAACTCCGTGCCGTTGAGGCCCTCATACTTGCGGGGCACCTTATCCAAGTCGATATCCAGCCCGTCGGCCAACTCTCCCACCGCCACCGACACGCCGCCCGCGCCAAAGTCGTTGCAGCGCTTAATCAGCAGCGTTACCTGGGGGTTCAGGAACAGCCTTTGCAGCTTGCGCTCCTCCGGGGCATTGCCTTTTTGCACCTGGGATGCGCAGGTATCCACACTCTCCACCGTGTGGGCCTTGGAAGAGCCGGTGGCCCCGCCGATGCCGTCCCGCCCGGTGCGCCCGCCCAGCAGAATAACGATGTCGCCGGGGGCGGGACGCTCCCTGCGCACATGGTGCAGGGGCGCGGCGCCCAGCACGGCGCCCGCCTCCAGCCGTTTGGCGGCAAAGCCGGGGTGATAAAACTCCTTCACCAGGCCGGTAGCCAAACCAATCTGGTTGCCGTAGCTGGAAAAGCCCGCCGCCGCCCCGGTGCATATTTTGCGCTGGGGCAGTTTGCCTTTGATGGTCTCATTCAGCGTTTGATTGGGGTCCGCCGCGCCGGTTACGCGCATGCTTGCGTACACGAAGCTGCGCGCCGACAGGGGATCGCGGATGGCGCCGCCGATGCAGGTGGCCGCGCCGCCAAAGGGCTCTATCTCGGTGGGATGGTTGTGGGTTTCGTTTTTAAACAGCAGCAGCCAGTCTTCCTCGCCCCTGGGCGTATCCGCCTTGATGCGCACCGTGCAGGCGTTGATTTCCTCGCTCTCGTCCAGGTGGGGCAGCAGCCCGTCTTTCTTTAACGCCTTGGCGGCAATGGTGCCTGCCTCCATCAGGGTAGGGGGCGCCTGGCGGCCCAGCCTGTCCTTCAAAGCCAGAAACTTATTATAGCTTTGCTGTACCGCTTCCTCCTCGATGCGCACATCGGTCAGTTCCGTTAAAAAGGTGGTATGGCGGCAATGGTCCGACCAGTAGGTGTCCATCACCCTGATTTCCGTCTCGGTAGGGTCGCGCTGCTCATGAATAAAATGCTGCTGCACAAACTGAATGTCGTCCATGTCCATGGCCAGCGCCATGTTTTCCAGCAGGGACTTCAGTTGATGATGGTCCATCTGCCGAAAACCCTCCAGCACGGGGATATCTTCCGGCGGCTGCAAATGCATTTTCAGGCTTTGGGGCAGCGCAAAGGACGCCTCCCTGGATTCCACGGGGTTGATGACATACCTTTTAATGCTGTCTACATCCTCTCCCGTTAATTCCCCCTCCAGCATGTACACCTTGGCGCAGCGCACCAGCGGCCTTTCGCCTGCCGTCATCAGCTGGATGCACTGTTCCGCCGAGTCGGCGCGCTGGTCAAACTGGCCGGGCAGCGCCTCCACGGCGAACACCCGAGCCTGCTTGGGCCACAGCAGCGTATGGTCGCAGGTGTCCAGCTGGGGCTCGGAAAACACCGTTTCCACCGCCCGGTTGAACACCTCCCGGCTGATGCCTTCGGCGTCGTAGCGGTTGATGATTCGAAGGGAGGAAAGCCCCCTGATGTTCAGATACTGGTGTATCTCCCGCAGGAGACCGGCGGCTTCCTGACGGAAACCGGGGCGTTTTTCCACATAAACCCTGAAAACCATGCTATTCCTCCAAACCTTTCAGCGCCGCTTGGCCGATATCGCCGCGGAAGTATTTGTTGTCAAAATGCACCTTGTCCATGGCCTGATAGGCGTTGTCGATGGCCTGCTGAAGGGTGCCGCCCGTGGCTGTTACCCCCAGCACGCGGCCGCCGCTGGTGATAAGCTGGCCGTCCTTCTTATCCACCCCGGC
>CAZCBC010000012.1:30229-32777 GCA_964496775.1 uncultured Oscillospiraceae bacterium | reverse complement strand
TGGAAATCTTAGAGCGCATTGTAGAGGGTAAAGGCCAGCAAGGGGATATCGAAAAGCTGGAACGCCTGTCCCATTCTATCAAGGCTACTGCTCTGTGCGGCTTGGGGCAGACAGCGCCTAACCCTGTTTTGTCTACCCTGCACTATTTCCGCGATGAGTATGAGGCCCACATCAACGAGAAGAGATGCCCGGCCCACCACTGCAAGAGCCTCTTGCATCTGGAAATTACCGACAACTGCCGCGGCTGCACGGCCTGCGCCCGCGTATGCCCTGTGGATGCCATTTCCGGTGAAGTGCGCCAGAAACATATCATTGATACTGAGAAGTGCACCAAGTGCTATGCTTGTATCGAAAAATGCCGCTTTGACGCCATCGTCAAGGTGTAACAGGAGGAAGAAATGGAACAAAAGATGATTCCTTTGATGATAGACGGCATCAAGGTGGAAGTGCCCGAGGGCACCACGGTGCTGGAGGCGGCCAAGAAAGCCCATATTAAAATTCCCACGCTGTGTTACTTGAAGGATGTCAACGAGATTGGCGCCTGCCGCATGTGCGTGGTGGACTACGGTGCCCGTGCCCTGCAGGCCGCCTGCGTATTGCAGGTTGCCCCCAACATGGTTGTCAAGACCAATACCCCTGAAGTACGGGAAGCCCGCCGTACCGTGCTGGAGCTGATTCTCAGCAACCACGACAAAAAGTGCTTAAGCTGCGTGCGCAGCCAGAACTGCGAACTGCAGAAGCTGTCGGTGGAGCTGGGCATCGAAAACGGCGACGAGTTCAAGGGCGAGCAGAACACCTATGATGTGGACGATGTTTCCCCCTGCGTGGTGCGGGATAACAACAAGTGCATCCTATGCCGCCGCTGCGTGTCCACCTGCATGGAATATCAGGGCTGCGGCGTGATTGGCCCGGTCAAGCGCGGGTTTAAAACCTCTATCGAGTCTCCCTGGAACCTGCACCTGAGCGAAATGGCTTGCATCGGCTGCGGCCAGTGCATTACCAACTGCCCGGTAGGCGCTCTCTACGAAAAAGAGCAGATTAGTGAAGTGTGGGATATGCTGGCTGATGACGACCTGCACGTCGTTGTGCAGACGGCGCCCGCTGTGCGCGCTGCTTTGGGCGAAGAGTTCGGCATGCCCATGGGAACCAATGTGGCAGGCCAAATGGCGGAAGCCCTGCGGCGCATGGGTTTTGACAAGGTGTTTGATACCAACTTCGCAGCCGATTTAACCATTATGGAGGAAGCGGCGGAGCTGCTTGACCGCATCAACAACGGCGGCGTGCTGCCCATGATTACTTCCTGCAGCCCGGGCTGGGTTAAGTACTGCGAAACCTATCACCCCGACTTTATCCCCAACCTGTCTTCCTGCAAATCTCCCCATGAGATGCTGGGTGCTATCATCAAAAGCTACTATGCCCAAACCATGAATATCCCGCTGGACAAGCTGCGCGTGGTATCCGTGATGCCCTGCACGGCGAAAAAGTTTGAAGCCAAGCGCCCTGAGCTGGCTGCCAACGGCGTGCCCGATGTGGATGCCGTTATCACCACCAGGGAGCTGGCCAGAATGATTAAGACGGCAGGTATCGACTTTGCTAACCTGCCCGAAGGCGAATTCGATCCGCTGCTCAGCGAAGCCTCCGGCGCCGGCGTTATCTTCGGCGCGACGGGCGGCGTCATGGAAGCTGCGCTGCGCACTGCCTATGAGGCCATCACCGGCAAAGAGCTAAAGCAGCTTGACTTTAAAGACGTCCGCGGCGTAGCGGGCATCAAGGAAGCCAGCGTGGAAATCGGCAACCTCAAGGTCAATGTGGCCGTAGTCAACGGCACTGCCGACGCCGGCAAGCTGCTGGATGATGTGCGCAGCGGCAAAAGGTCCTACCAGTTTATCGAAGTGATGGGCTGCCCCGGCGGCTGTGTCACTGGCGGCGGACAGCCCGTTGTCCCTGCCGAAGTGCGTTTGACGGTGGATCCCCGCAAGGTGCGTGCCGGTGCGCTGTACAATGCCGATGCCGAAATGAAGCTGCGCAAGAGCCACGAAAACCCCAGCATCAAAAAGCTGTATGAGGAGTTCCTCGAGAAGCCCAACAGCCACAAGGCGCATTACCTGCTGCATACCCACTACACCAAGCGTCCCAAGTATTCTAAATAAGCCAAACGCTTTTGCCTCCCTTCGGGGAGGTTTTTTTACGAAAACCGATATTCAAAGGGAAAATCGGTTGCTAAAGTTGACTGAGCATGATATAATTTAGCGGATAACGCACGCGGGCGGATGGGCCGCTTGTGCCCGAAAGGGTGGCAGGTCATAAGACCCCCGCGGAGGATAAAAACAAGGAGGAAAATCAACCTATGGCAGTTATCTCTATGAAACACCTGCTGGAAGCAGGCGTGCACTTCGGTCATCAGACCCGTCGCTGGAACCCCAAGATGGCGCCCTACATCTTCACAGAGCGCAATGGCATCTACATCATCGACCTGCAGAAAACCGTACGCAAAATCGATGAAGCCTACATGTTCGTGCGCAACCTGGCGATGGAAGGCAAATCCCTT
>CAZCBC010000012.1:0-30182 GCA_964496775.1 uncultured Oscillospiraceae bacterium | reverse complement strand
GCTGACCAACTTCCGCACCATCCGCACCCGTGTGGACCGCCTCAACGCCATCGACAAGATGGAGCAGACCGGCCAGTTTGACCTGCTGCCCAAGAAGGAAGTAGCCAAGCTGAACCACGAGCGGGAGAAGCTGCAGGCCAACCTGGGTGGCATCCGCGAAATGAAGAGCCTGCCCGGCGCGTTGTTTGTGGTAGACCCCAAGAAAGAGCATATCGCTATTGCCGAAGCCCGCGCCCTGAATATTCCCATCGTCGCCATCGTGGATACCAACTGCGATCCCGACGAAGTTGACTATGTCATCCCCGGCAACGACGACGCCATCCGTGCGGTGAAGCTGATCGCCGGAAAAATGGCTGACGCTGTGCTGGAAGGCCGCCAGGGCGAGCAGAGCGCTGAAAGCGAAGAAGCCGCCGAAGACATGGCGCAGTAAGAATCATTTAATAGGAGGAATCACTGTGGAAGTTACAACTGCAATGGTAAAAGAGCTGCGCGAGCGTACGCAAGCCGGCATGATGGACTGCAAGAAAGCCCTGATCGAAAGCCAGGGCGATATGGAAAAGGCCGTGGAATACCTTCGCGAGAAGGGCCTGGCTGCTTCCAATAAAAAAGCCGGCCGTGTCGCCTCCGAAGGCATGGTGGACAGCTACATCCACATGGGCGGCAAGATTGGCGTGCTGGTAGAAGTCAACTGCGAAACCGACTTCGTTGCCAAGACCGAAACCTTCAAGACCCTGTGCCACGACATTGCCCTGCAGATTGCGGCCAGCAACCCCCTCTTTGTGTCCAAGGAAGACGTGCCCCAGGAGAACCTGGAAAAAGAGCGCGAGATTCTGCGCGTCCAGGCCCTCAACGAAGGCAAGCCCGAGAAGATTGTCGACCGCATGGTCGAAGGCCGCATCGAGAAGTATTACAAGGAAGTCTGCCTGCTGGAGCAGCCCTTTGTTAAGAACCCCGACATCAACGTTCAGGCGCTGTTGAACGAAGCCACCCTGGCCAGCGGCGAAAAAATCAGCGTCCGCCGTTTCACCCGCTACGAGCGCGGCGAAGGCATCGAGAAGAAGGTCTCCGACCTGGCTGCTGAAATCAGCGAGATGACCAAGAAGGCTTGACGGATACAACCAAACAATGTTACAAAAAGGGTGTGCAATGCGTACACCCTTTTTCCAAATAAAGGAGGCACTATGGCAAAGCGTGTAATGCTGAAACTTAGCGGCGAAGCCCTGGGAAACGACGGCTGGCTGTACGACCACGGCATGATTGACCGGGTAGCGGCAGAACTGTGCAAGGTCGTCAAGCAGGGGTTTGAGTTGGCCGTGGTGATTGGCGGCGGCAACATCTGGCGCGGCCGCAAGGGCCAGGCATCCGGTATGGACGACCAGATGGGTATGCTGGCCACCGTGCTCAACTGCCTGTGCATGAAGGACGCCGTGCTGCGCCAGGGCGGAACAGCCCGGGTGATGAGCGCCATCCCCATGCCCAGCGTGTGCGATGTGTTCCGCGCCGACAAGGCGCGCAAAGCCCTGTCTAAGGGCGAAATTGTCTTTTTTGCCGGCGGCCTGGGCAGCCCTTTCTTTACCACCGACACTGCTGTGGTGCTGCGGGCTATTGAAGTGCAGGCCGATACCCTGCTGCTGGCCAAAAGTGTGGATGGCGTTTACACTGCCGACCCGGCAATCGACCCCAGCGCCACGCTGATTCGCAGCATTTCCTATGCCGAAGCCATCAAGCGCAACCTGAAGGTGATGGACATGTCCGCCTTTGCCATGTGCGCAGATAAACAATTAAGCCAGGTGCCACCCGCCTGATGATTATCACAGGCGTTTTGGGGCTGATGACCATCGCCTTCTATTTCTCCATGAACGCCTCCAACATCCAGATTATTCTTAAGGATGGCATGGCGCGCCGCGCCCAGGTGGTGATGATGGGGGAAGGAGAAGAAACCCTGGAAAACTATTTTTCCCCCACCTATTTGTCGCGGGACCCTGTTTTGCAGACCACCCGCAACGGCACCAATCCCTACAGCCGCTACCAGATTACCGGTATCGACCATCGCCTGGGTTTGGAGTGGGTGTGGAGCTGGCCGTGGGAGGATACCGCCCGGGCTACCGTGGTGGAAAGGGTGCCCGGAATTGACGGCCGCATCCTGTCCAGTTACCGCGCCACCTTGCCTGAGGAACAGTGGGCTGTGCCCCGCTGGCAGTCGGGCCGTTATGATGTGATTCTTTCCCGGGAGAATGGGCGCTGGCGCATCAAAAATATGACGCTGTTGGCCGCGCTGGACACGCCCTGATGGATAGAGCATTGCTGATGCTGGCTCCCATGGCAGGCGTGACGGATGCACCGTTCCGCCTGCTTTGTACTGAGCAGGGAGCGGATATCACCTATACCGAAATGATCAGCGCCCAGGGCCTGCTCCAGGCGCCGAAGGACCTGAACGCCTACCGCTTTTTAACCGACGTATGGCCGGGGGAAGGGCAGGTGGTGGCGCAGCTGTTCGGCACGGTGCCCGAGTATATGGAGGAGGCCGCCCGTCGCCTGGCAGCTATGAAGCGTTTTGCCGGGCTGGACATCAACATGGGCTGTCCCGCCCATAAAGTCACCGGTGGCGGTAGCGGCAGCGCCCTGATGAAGGATGAACAGACCGCCCGAAAGATTATGCGTGCTGTGCGCCAGGCAGTTGCCTGCCCCGTTACTGTTAAGCTGCGCCTTGGGTGGGACTCTTTTACTGCCGACACCTTTGCCCGCATGGCCCAGGAAGAGGGCATGGACGCTGTAGCCGTTCACGGCCGCACCCGCATGCAGCAGTATATGGGCAAGGCGGATTGGGCGGCCATCGCCCGGGTTAAGCAGGCGGTGTCTATCCCTGTATATGCCAATGGCGACGTGTTTACCGCACAGGACGCGGTGGACATCTTGAAGGTCACAGGCTGTGATGGCGTCCTGGTAGGCCGCGGTGCGCTGGGCAACCCCTGGCTGTTTGGGCAGATGAAGGGTGCTCTTACGGGCGAGGCGCCCAGGCATCCCTCTCCCCGGGAAGTGGTGCAGACCGCCCTTCGCCATGGCGAGATGATGGTCAACTGGAAGGGTGAAAAGCACGCCGTGGTGGAAATGCGCAAGCATTTCGCCTGGTATCTAAAGGGCATGCGCGGCGCCGCCAAGGCACGTACACGCATCAACCACTTGCAGACGCTGGAGGAAGTGCGGGAAGTTCTATGGGAGTTTGTAGACGCCTTGGAAGCGTAGCATAATGAAGAAAATTAAACAAACATCCCCGGGAGGATAAGTTCACCCGGGGATGTTTGTTGCGTGGCTCTTTGTTTTAGCACCCCGCTGACCGCAAAAATGGGCTTCGTCCGTCAATGATCTAGCAGCTCATGTATTTTTCCCGCGAGTGCCTGGGCGAAACGGGCATTGCTTTCCAAGTCAAAGTGCATAAAGTCCCCCTGCGCCGCCTGTACATAGGGGTTGCAGTCCATATAGGCAAAGCCAAAATCTTTAGCAGCCTGTTCAAACAGCGCGGGCAGTTTTTCTGACTTTTCGGCGCAGCCTGCTCCCATACCTGGGCCATTAACGGGAGAGGTGTAGATTTGCCTGTCAATGATGATGGGGGCCACAACCAGAATGTTTGGCTTTCCGGCCCAGGCCTCTACCTGCCGTGCCTTTTTTACCAGCCGCAGCATGCCGTCCTTGATGTTGGTGGCGTTGGCGCTGAAGCGTTCCTTGCAATCGTTTGTACCCAGCATCAGCACCATCAAGTCCAGCGGGCAGTGGGACATCAATGTCGTTGTCAGGGCGGAAAACCCGCACAGGCCTTCGTTCAGCGGGTCCTCAAACACGGTGGTGCGGCCGCTCAACCCTTCTTCTATCACCAGATAGTCTTCGCCCAGCAGGTTTTGCAGCTGCATGGTCCAGCGCACATCATCGTCATACCGTCCGCCGCTTGCGGCATCGTATCCCCAGGTGTTGGAGTCTCCAAAGCACAGGATGTGTTTCTTTTTCATGGTGTATCCTTTCAGCGTGTACACGGTTATCAAGTATATTTGCTGGGTAAATGATAGCATGTGCCAATATATGAGTCAATCACGGCGTGCGAGGATGATATTTCCATTGTATGGCAATTGACAATCCTTAGGCTTTTCCGTACAATCGTAAAGTAATCCTCGAAATGAAAAGGAGTGTTCGTTATGGACTATACCCTGCATGTGGCGGGCCTAAAAAGACAACTGCCGCTGTGCCGCGTTAACGACGATTTGTATATCGCCGCCTTCGTTATCTTTGGCGATGTGGAGTTGACCACTGCCTGTGCGCGGGATTTGCTTAAAATAGCCCCCCAGCATGATGTGCTGATTACCGCGGAATCCAAGGGCATCCCCCTGGTGTACGAAATGGCGCGCCAGCACGGCGAAAACCGCTATGTTGTTGCCCGCAAAGCGCCCAAACTGTACATGCGCAACATCTTCTCTACGGAGGTTACTTCCATTACCACGGCCAACCGTCAGATGCTGCACATCGACCAGAACGACGCGGACTATATGCGCGGCAAAAGGGTGCTGATTGTGGACGATGTCATTTCCACCGGCGAATCCTTAAAGGCGGTGGAAAAACTGGTCAGCGAAGCGGGCGGCACCGTGATTGGCAAGATGGCCATCCTGGCCGAGGGCGCGGCGCAAAACCGCGAGGATATTCTGTATCTGGAAAAGCTGCCTTTGTTTAAAGCCGACGGCAGCGAAATTGAGTAAACATTCTTCAGGCGCCCGGCGCCTGTTTTTCATTCCATTAAGCAGGAGGGAACCATGAATCAACGCATTATCATCCTGGATTTCGGCGGCCAGTATACCCAACTGATTGCCCGGCGCGTCCGGCAAAACAAGGTGTATTCCTATGTAGTCAACCATAAAACCCCGGCGGAAGAAATCCGCGCCATGAACCCCAGCGGCATCATCCTATCGGGCAGCCCCGCTACCCTGCGCCTGGAGGACGCGCCCCGCTGCGACGCGGGGGTGTTCAACCTTGGCGTGCCCGTGCTGGGCATCTGCTACGGCATGCAGCTGATGGCCAAAATGCTGGGCGGCGAAGTAAACATGGCGGACAAGCGGGAATACGGCCTTGCCGATGTTTCCTTTGATACTTCCAGCCCCCTCTTTCAGGATATGCCCGCTTCCAGCCCCTGCTGGATGAGCCATACCGACCAGGTGGTTGCGCTGCCCCCCGGCTTTGCTGCCATTGCCCATACCCCCTCCTGCCCTATTGCGGCCATGGGGGATGACAGCCGCAAGTTCTACGGCCTCCAGTTCCATCCGGAGGTTACCCATTCCGTGGACGGCATGCGGGTCATCGAGGCGTTTTTGCGCCGCGTCTGCGGCTGCACCCAGGAGTGGGAGATGTCCGGCTATGCCGAGACGGCCGTTCAGCAGATTCAGCAGGCGGTGGGGGAGGGCACAGTGTTATTGGGCCTGTCCGGCGGGGTGGATTCCGCCGTCGTCGCCGCCCTGCTGTATAAGGCCATCGGCAACCGGCTGCACTGCGTGTTTGTGGACCATGGCTTCATGCGCAAGGGCGAGCCGGAAATGGTAAAGGAAGTCTTTACCCGGCATTTCCCCGTGTCCCTAACCTGCGTGGATGCCGGCGACCGCTTTATGGAAAAGCTGAAGGGCGTGTCCGACCCGGAAACCAAACGCAAAATCATCGGCGCCGAGTTTATTGCGGTGTTCCGCGAGGAAGCCGCCAAGCTGGGCAAGCTGGATCATTTTGCCCAGGGCACCATCTATCCCGACGTGATCGAGTCGGGCGCGGTGGAGGGCAGCAATGTCATCAAATCCCACCACAATGTAGGCGGCTTGCCCAAGGAGCTGGGTTTTACCTCCCTCATCGAGCCCCTGCGCATGCTGTTTAAGGACGAGGTGCGCCAACTGGGCCTGGTGCTGGGCCTGCCCCGGGAGATGGTGTTCCGCCAGCCCTTCCCGGGCCCCGGCCTTGCCATCCGCTGCATTGGCGATTTAACCAAGGAGAAGATTCACATCGTCCGTGAAAGCGACGCCATCCTGCGGGAAGAAATCGCCGCCGCCGGCCTGGAAGGCAGCATCAACCAGTATTTTACCGTGCTGACCGGCGTCCGCTCGGTAGGCGTTATGGGGGATGAGCGCACCTACTTTAATGCCGTCGCCCTGCGCGCCGTAACCACCGACGATTTTATGACCGCCGACTGGGCCCGCATCCCCTACGACACCCTGGCCCACATCAGCCGCCGCATCGTCAACGAAGTCCCCGGCGTCAACCGCGTGCTGATGGACATTACAACAAAGCCCCCGGCAAGTATAGAGTGGGAATAATGGTCTGCGGTTTTTAATCAAGAGGATATTGGTTTTAATTAAAAATGAATATGGCTGTACTCTATTGGAGGGCAGATAATGACAGATATTTCTATTGCATTACCATATAGCGATTATATTCAAAGCGCAAATACACTCTTTCATTTTATGAATGAATCTGCATACTTGGAATCCATTCTACAGAATCGTGCAATAGTTCCTAGGTATTGTATCGAAAATTTTGAATATCTTAATATTCATGATGGGGAGCAGATGTTTAAAGAAATAGCTATCCTTCAGAAATGTTTTTGCGATATTCCATTTCATAAATTGGCAGATACTTTCGAAGTGCAAGGGGTAGGCGAAGCCTTCAATGCATTGTCTGAGACCGAAAAAATGAAACTAACAACCCAAAAAAGTCATCCGGATTTTTATGGACAGTATGCCATCGCGTTTTCAAAAAGATGGGGCGAAATTCATCATTTGCAACCGGTACAATATGTTAATAAAGAATCAACATATGCTGTGGAATTCTCGAAAATGCTATCGAGTGTAATTAGTGCCGAGAATCTTCTTGACATTTACGCTAATGATATTTTGCGCCGAATTTCCTATATCAAACCGTTGCGTGGCACTATAAGCAGAACTATAAAACGAGAAAATGCCAACCCACTCAAAGTTGAATTGATTAAGAACTTCCATGATGAACGTGAATGGCGATATGTTCCCGGCGTTGATGATTTATTGGAAGCAAAGATTGAAGGAATTATTGCCAACCCTAATATATTAATGGTTGCAGATGATCTTTTGGAGATAAACCGGAGTATAGCATCTGAGCACTACAGGAAACTATGGTTGGAGTTTTGTTATGATGATGTGCGATATATTATTGTTCCCGATATTCAAGCGAGAATAAATATCATAGAAACTATTATGTCTATTCCTGATTCTCAATTTCATGTGCCAGAACAGGCGAGGCGTGAACGACATATCCTGATTAGTAAGATTTTGGTTTTGGACGAAATAAGAAAGGATTGGTAGAGTGTCAAACAAACTTCGCAATATTTTTTCTAACAAGATGTTTGAAATGGGTTTAAGCCTAAACTTCCTAGATAAAGAAGCACATGATGAATTTCTTAATGCACTTAAAATCGCACAAGATGAAGGTCGTGCTGTTGAAGTCAAAGGAATATCTTCTATTTGTACTAACGTTAAAGACGGTGATGTAATGTATCCGCTCATGATAGAAAATGTAGTGGATCATGTGATGATTGGCCCTTCAATTGAACCTGTTGAATTGACGATTGATACTGTTTTTGGGAAGAGAACGTTATACAACAGCCGATAATGTTATTATTAGAACAAAAAACGAGGAGATTGTGTTTTTAAAGTTCGAATTTGGAAAACAGACTCAAAAGGTTCATTTCACTTATCGATTACAGTCTCAATATGCAAACAAGACAAGAGATGTGGTTGAGGGCTTTGGTATTGCCATTGGCATATTTGATAAGCTTTTTAGGTCTGATGCTGAGCAAGAACCTTCTGACGATTCAAATTCGTTACACACAATGAAGCGGATTTTCCAATACTCATACGAGTTTTGGAGAAAATTAAGTTTAATAGAAGACGAAATAAACGTTTCTTTTGATCCTGCCAAAATTGGCAACATAAAAGAAAATGTACAAGATGTGGAAGAACTGTATCTATTGCTGATTGAGAAAAAAGCTATTCGGGAGGATGGAAAGCTCACATCGACAGAAACAACAGGAATCACAATTAAATCTGATAAGTATATCCCGGAAATAGGACAAAAAATTGCTCTAACTTTTATAAGAAAAGTCACATATACTATCTGTGAACAAAACATTACGATACATACGGCCAACTTACTGGATAATGCGATAATTAAGGAAATTATAAAAAATGAATCTGGTGAGATGAAAGTTTTGTATGATGATACAGATAGCGCTCCAATGTATATTTCTTGTACTGGCTATAAAAGCCAAGAAGAGGCAATAATCGAACAAGACCTTATAATAAAAGATAAGGAACGCACTAAAAAATATGAAGAAGCTTTGACTGTAACTGAATATATAAGGAAAAGCAAAGCGGTCAGCTAATCGTATTGTGCAACTTAGGAGGGAAAAGAGTGATTTCAGTCACTTGACTTGTTCTGGCATCAACAGGTACAATGATTGTAATTGAATAGGACTATCTGAGTGCCCTGTTTGGGTTAAAAGGAAATTGGGTGCAAATCCCGAGCGATCCGGTCACTGTAAACGATGAGCCTGCTGTAATAGCCATTGCCTGTAAGGTGAGAAGGCACAGCAAGCTGTGATGCGTAAGCCAGGAAGCCTGCTTAGATGGAACGATGAGGTATCTTCCGAAGAAAGCAACTCATCTGAAAGGCACTGCTTTATAGGCTTGTCAGGTCGGCCGTCATAAATCGTACAGTTTCAGTTCATCCGCTTTCCGAGAGATTCAAGGAAGCGGATGATTTTTATGGGAAGCTTCTCGGTGATGCAAATATAATTTGGGAGGAATGAACCCATGAAACGACTCAAAACCTTGCTCTATCTAACCCTTGCACTCTCTATGCTTGTCGCCCCCTTGAGCTTGGCAAGCAAAGGCTATCCTGTGACCGTTACCACATATGACTATGAAGGAAACGAAATCACTACCACCTATGAAAAAGCACCCGAAAAAGTGATTGCTGTTTATCAGGGTTGCATTGAAACCATGATTGTCTTAGGCCTGGAAGACCATGTAGTGGCTTGCTATGGCCTTGATAACCCGGTCAAACCCGAATGGGAAGCGGGACTTAGGAAGATGAACTATAAAGATGATGTTTTTGCCCCCGACAAAGAAACCGTCACGATGTTGGAGCCCGACATGATTTTCAGCTGGGGTTCTTTGTTTAGCGAAAAGAACTTGGGCAATCAAACAGAATGGATTCAAAATGGTGTGAATCCCTATATCAGCACCAATACCCGCAGGGGCGGACACAACAGAACACTAGAAAACGAATATGTTGATTTATTAAACATTGGCAAGATTTTTCAGGTTGAGGATAAGGCTCAGGCCCTCGTAGATGATATGAAATCTGAAATCGAGAATGTGCTTTCCCAAACCGCGGGACAAGAACCACCGCGGGTATCCGTTATTGAATTTTTGGGAGACAACATCACCAACTACGGCGCTTCCTCCTTGGGAGGCAATATGGTAGAGGCCTTGGGAGGCATCCTTGCTGAGCCAAATGCAGGCAAAGTAGGCAAAGAAGATATCGTCGCCCTAAATCCCGATGTGATTTTTGTTGTCTATATGGCGAGAACTGAAAATGTAGAAGCGGAAAAGATGGCTATGGTGCTGGATGATCCGGCTTTTGCTGATTTGAAAGCGGTCAAGGAAACACGCGTATACAGTATTATGCTTGGTGACATGTACGCAGCATCCGTCCGTTCTCTGGATGGCATCCAAACTTTTGCTGCAGGAATGTATCCTGAATTGGCAAAATAATGACGAATAGACCGTGGGAACAATTCATTCGCTTTGCGGTAACATGGTAAGAAGTGCTTTTAAAAACGGAGGGAGTTTTACCTCCCTCCGTTTACCAAGCCTCTTAGAGCTACAGCCTTATTTCCAAATATACAGGTGATTTCATGAATTTATCCAAAACAAAAAACAGGAAGAGTATCCGCGACGCTACAGCCCTTGGGTTTATTTTGGTGACACTGCTGGCTATTTTGATTTTTTCTTTACTTGTAGCTGTCACTTTTGGCACGGTGGACATCCCTGTTGGAGAGGTATACCAGGTCATCGTCAGCAAGATTTACCATTCACTTTTTTTAGGTGATAGCCTTTGGGGAGATGGTAGTCTGTTTCGTGTGGTGTGGTTTATTCGTCTTCCCAGGCTCATCCTTGCCGTTGCTGTTGGTATGGGCCTATCTGTTTGTGGGGTGGTAATGCAAGCCATCGTTAAAAACCCCTTGGCAGACCCTTATGTACTGGGGATTTCGTCCGGTGCTTCTTTGGGCGCCACAAGTGCTATTATGCTGGGGATTGGCACATCCTTTGGGCAAAACTCTATTGGCATCATGGCCTTCATAGGCGCATTTGTCATCTCAGTGGCAGTCGTTGCTCTTGCAAATGTAGGCGGGAAGGCAAATTCTATTAAATTGTTGCTAGCAGGTACAGCACTGAGTGCTGTTTGTAGTGCGTTTTCAAGTTTTATTGTTTACACTGCTCATGATGCTGAAGGGATACGGACAATCGCCTACTGGCTCATGGGTTCTTTGGGCGGGGCAACGTGGAAATTGAACGGAGCTGTGTTATCCATCGTTATTTGCGGTGTTTTATTTTTTATCTCACAATACCGGACGCTTAATCTGATGCTATTAGGAGACGAAGTTTCGATTACCCTGGGCACCAATTTACACAAATGGCGGCAGCTTTATCTGCTTGTTTCTGCTGCAATCGTTGGTTTTTCTGTTTATTCTGCTGGTATGATTGGTTTTGTAGGCCTTGTTATTCCTCATGTGGTTCGAATGCTTGTCGGCACAGACCATAAAAAACTTATCCCTATCTGCTCTCTTGTCGGCGGTGTTTTTATGGTTTGGGCAGATGTCGCCTGTCGTACTATTATCCCGGGCAGGGAACTACCCATTGGAGTGTTAACCAGTATGATAGGCGCCCCCTGCTTTATTTACTTGATGATTAAGAAACGCTATGGTTTTGGAGGAAACTAAGGTTGAAACAGATACAAGGGATAACAATTCTCCATTTTTTATTATGTTGATATTTTTCTTGAAGGGGTGGGTTAACCAGCGTGACAATACACTCGAAAGATATTGAAGTAGTCCTAAGTGGAATGTCCATCTTAAAGGGTGTTGATATCCATGCCAAGGGTGGGGACTTTATCGGGATTATTGGACCAAACGGTAGCGGAAAAAGTACTCTTCTTAAATGTATTTACCGTGTTTTAGAGCCTTCAGGCGGAGCTGTCTATTTAGACAATCGCTTGCTCAATAAGTACACATATAAGGAATCTGCTCGGCGCATTGCAGTGTTGGCACAACATAACCATTATAATTTCGATTTTTCCGTGCAGGAAGTCGTTCTAATGGGGCGTTCTCCTCATAAACGTTATTTTGAATCCGACAACGCCGAGGATTTCCAAATTGTTCAAGAAACCCTTCGCATGGTCGATATGTCTGATTTTATACACCGCAGTTTTTCTACTTTATCAGGTGGTGAACAGCAGCGGGTGATTTTAGCTCGGGCTTTAGCTCAACAAACTCCCTGCCTGATATTGGACGAACCAACCAATCACATGGATATCAAATATCAATTGCAGTTGATGAATATTGTTCGGGGGCTTAACCGAACAGTCATAGCTGCCATCCATGATTTAAACATAGCTGCCATGTATTGTACTTATATCTATATCCTAAAGAATGGGAATATCGTTGCATCTGGCACACCTGAAGAAGTGTTAACAAAAGAAACCATTCGTGATGTTTACGATGTCGCAGCACGAGTGATTAAAGATAACGATATTCTACGCATTCTATACTATCCAGAGTGAGGAATAACATAAAAATTAGCTATTGCACTTGATTTTTCAATTCAAGTTATGAATTTATAAACGCAACAATTGCCGCTTCATGCTTGACAATCTAACTCAAAATGCTCTAAGATGAAGTTAATCCGAATGAGGATGTTCAGTGCTTGGTGAAAACCAAGGTAATAGGGAATCGGGTGCAAATCCCGAGCGATCCGGTCACTGTAATCGAGGAGCTAACCGCAGCAGCCATTGCGTTTTGTGAGAAGGCGCGGTAAAGCAAAGAGTCGAGAGCCAGGAAACCTGCTGAACCATCCGGTGCAATGCTTCCGAAGAAAGTGTTTTGCTCCAGATAGCCGCATGTTAGGCGTTGGCGTTTTGTGTGCACCTGCTTTTTTTGGAAAAGCAGGTGTTTTTGACTTTGTTTCGCACATATCCGCTTTCGGCCGGAGCGGGTAGTGGGGCAATAAAGATTGATTCTATCCCATAACAAATTCAAGAAAGGAAGTCAAAAGATGAACAAGACATTCTCCCTCCTCATGGTTATCATGCTGCTTGTTGGCGCGGTTATTCCGGGGTTAGCCAAAGAAGCCCCCAAGAAAACTATCCTCGTGGTCAGCTTCGGTACCAGTTACAACGAAAACAGAGCCCTTACCTTGGATGCCATCGAGGAAGCCGTTGCCAAGCGTTACCCCGATTGGGATGTGCGCAGAGCCTACACTGCACAAACGATCATTGATATCTTAGAAAAACGTGACGGACTGAAAATCGACAACGTTATCGAAGCAATGGAGCGATTGGTATCAGACGGTGTGAAAGAGCTGGTTATACAGCCCACCCTGGTGATGCCGGGCTATGAATACGACGATATCGTAAATGAGGTAACCCCTTACTTAGACAAGTTCGAGAAAGTCGCGATAGGCAAACCCCTCATTTACTACAATGAAGACTATGACGCCGTCGTGGACGCTTTGGTCTCCGCCATTCCGGAAATCGGCAAGGAAGATACCGCTGTGGTATTGATGGGACACGGCTCACACCACTTCGCCAATGCAACATATGCCGCCTTAGACTATATATTGCACGCCAAAGGTTACGAAAACGTATTTGTTGGTACGGTAGAAGGGGTTCCCACCATAGACCAAGTCATTGCCAACGTAACCGCCTTCGGCGCCAAAAAAGTGATACAGTATCCTTTCATGATTGTTGCGGGCGACCACGCCAATAACGACATGGCGGGCGATGAAGAGGATTCATGGACCACGCTGTTCACGAAAGCCGGTTTCGAAGTGGAAAACCGTTTGGTAGGCCTTGCCCAAAACGAAGCCATTGTCGAAATGATCCTTACGCACTTAGAAGCTACGATAAAAGAAGCCGGACTATAAGCCTGTTCCTATCAAACCCCTGAGGCGGCAGCGAATGCTGCCGCCTCACTATCGAAAGAAGGTTCATTAGCATGAAACAAATAATCAGCTTGCTTGTTGCTTTCTCTTTACTCATCTCCCTTGGCGCTTCTCCCGTCTATGCGACGCAACAGGGGCTGGAAGATGGCTTATACAGCATCGGCGTGCAGTCCTCCAGCAAAATGTTTCGCGTTACCAACTGCTTGCTTCAGGTGCAGCAGGGAGAGATGACCGCCATTCTAACCTTGTCCAGTGACAGTTACGGTTATTTATATCCGGGCACTGTGGCGCAGGCGGATGCAGCCCCACGGGACAACTGGATACCGCCGGAAGACAGTTTTCAACCCGTCTACACCTTTCGGGTGCCCATCTCAAAACTTGATGAGCCTGTAGAAGTTGCAGCCTGGTCCAAAAAGTACGAGAAATGGTATGAACGGCAATTGACCTTTCTTTCCGGCAGCCTTCGTCCGGAAGAACAAACAGCCCCCAAAAGCACACCCATTGCAGTGGACGATGGATGCTACTTGGTGACAGTCGGCACGGACTCTCCTTTACTGAAAATCGAACGCTGCGTCCTGACCGTCACAAACGGAAAGATGCAAGCGGAAATCACCATTCAAGACAGCAAATACGGTTTTCTCTTTTCTGGCTTAGCCAAAGACGCGTTGCAGGCCGATACAAGCAAGCACATTGCCCTGTGTCCGGATGATCATGGCAAAGCAATCGCCGTCCTTCCTATTGACGCGCTGGACGAAGACTTACCCTTGGCCACTTGGTCCGAAAAGAAGAAACTATGGTACGACCGAACAATACGGCTTGATTCTTCCACATTAGAGCCTCTAAAAGCACAGACAGATACTTCTTTCGCATTTGCTGGCGGATCGGGCAGAACGACCATCAGCCTGCAAAGCTTTGATGAAACAACCGGGCTGGCCACCATTTCATTCAGCTCCTCCAACTATACGCAAGTAAAAACAAATGAAAAAATTTATCTAAACGAAAGTTCGTCCGGCGATTCCACCTTCACCCTTACGCTCACGGTGAACGGTCAGACCCTCATCAGCGCAGAAACGGTGGCCATGAGCAAACCCCGCTGGATTGACTACACCTTGTATCTATACACCGACGGTACAGACGCAGCGCAGTATGTAGCAAATCCGGACAAGCCAGAAAAGACTCAAGCGCCTTCCTCCACCATGCAGTGTCCGAGTATTTCTGGCCTCACTTATCTTGATGATATGCAGCTGGAATACGCCCACAATATGGTAATCCGGCTGTATGAGAATGATTTTCGGCTAATCCAAACAGCTAACGGCAGGAATTATTTGGTGATACCGCAAGGACAAACACCGCCTGAAGATTTGCCTGAAGATATCATTCCCCTGTACCAACCGCTTGATAAAGTGTATCTGGTGGCCACTGCTGCGATGTGTCTGATTGATTCCATCGGCGCACTGCCCTGTTTGCAATTTACAGGCACCAAGGCGGATGGTTGGCATATTCCGGCAGCCCAAAAAGCGCTGGAAGACAGCTCTTTGCTATACGCAGGCAAATACAGTACGCCGGACTATGAGTTGTTGCTTTCCGGCGGCTGCGACCTGACTGTACAATCAACCATGGTATTACAGGCACCGGAAGTGCAGGAAAAGTTCAAAGAGCTTGGCATTCCCATGTTCATTGACATGTCGGGACTTGAAAGCCATCCTTTAGGCCGCACCGAATGGATCAAAGTATACGGTGCATTGTTTGGCAAAGAAGAAGCTGCACAAGAAATATTCAAAGCGCAAAAGAATATCGTTGAAGCCCTTACGATAGACGCCACTCAAGCCATAACCGTCGCCTATTTCTATGTTAATTCCAATGGAGCAGTGGTATCGAAGCCTGCCAAGGATTATATCCCTGCCCTGATTGGTTTAGCAGGAGGAACATATCTTGGTCCGGAAAGCAGGACCTCAAGCACCGCTTCCGTCACCATGGACATGGAAACCTTCTATGCGCTTGCCAAAGACGCGGATTTCCTAATTTATAATGCGGCAATAGAAGCTGCTCCCCAAGACTTATCAGAGCTTTTAGAAAAAAATGAACTGTTCAGCGATTTTAAAGCGGTGAAAGAAAGCAAAGTCTATGCCGCGTCCGGAGCCTTATACCAATCCTCCCATCGCTTCGGGGATGCAATCAAAGAACTGCATGATATATTCACGCAAGGTTCCAGCAACTTATCCAACAGCCTTTTTCAAAAAATTCCTGACTAAAACCACATTGATAATAAAGATAATTGAAGGAGTTGGCATGAGAAAGGCTAAACTCGCGACCATGATCAGATATCAAATTGTCATTCTTGGTCTACTGGCTCTGTTTGCACTGGGCATTGTGATGAATGTCAACACGGGCACCGTGAACATTTCGCCGTTCAAAGTGTTTAAAATCATTCTGAGTAACGCTGACGCAGGCAGTATGGAGCACAATATTATTTGGAAAATTCGTTTGCCAAGGCTCTTGACTGCCGCCATATTAGGCGGTGCTCTGTCGGTTAGCGGTTTTCTTTTGCAAACCTTTTTCCGCAATCCCATTGCTGGCCCTTTTGTTTTGGGCATCTCCTCCGGCGCAAAGATGGTCGTAGGTTTTGTCATCATCTTTGTGGTGGGTGCCTACGGTACCCTTCCCCCTTATCTTCTGGTGTTAGCTGCTTTTGCAGGCTCCATGCTTATCATGGGCTTTGTTTTGATTTTCTCCAGATACACAAAAGGCATGCCCATGCTGCTGGTAATCGGCATAATGGTTGGATATATCTGCTCGGCCATCACCAACTTCTTTATCACTTTCGCGAAAGATAATGACATTGCAAACCTTACATCCTGGTCTATGGGTAGTTTTTCGGGCGCAGCATGGGGGAATTTAGGCATCATTTGCATCATTGTCGGCGTTTCTCTATTGTTCTCCATTCTGCTTTCTAAGCCCATGGACGCCTACCGTTTGGGAGAAGGCTATGCAAAAAGCATGGGCATTAACATCAGACTATTTCGAGCGATGCTGATTGTAATCTCCAGCGTGCTTTCCGCCTGCGTTACCGCCTTTGCGGGGCCCATCTCTTTTGTCGGTATCGCGGTTCCGCAAATCGCTAAGCTTTTAATGAAATCAGGCAAGCCGCTTGTCATCATCCCCACTTGTTTCCTGTGCGGGGCGGTATTTTGCCTGTTTTGTGATTTAATTGCCCGCACCGCATTTGCCCCAACAGAGTTGGCCATCGGCACGGTTACTTCCTTGTTTGGCGCTCCCATTGTTATTGCCATGATGATCAGCCGCAAACGGGAAAGGATTTAGGTATGCCCATAGAAACCCGGAAATTGACAGTTGGCTATAACAAAAAATCGCTCATCAATGATATCGACTTAGGCGTTGAGAAGGGAAAAATCGTTACTCTCATTGGGCCAAACGGCTCAGGTAAATCTACGATTTTAAAAACCATTACCCGTCATTTGGCAAAAATCGGCGGAGTGGTTATGCTGGATCAGCTGGATGTAGAAAAATGGAGCAGTAAGGAACTGGCAAAGCGTATGTCTGTCATGCTGACAGAAAGAGTTGCTCCTGAATTAATGACCTGCCATGAGGTGGTGGCCTTAGGGCGCTATCCTTATACCAATGCTTTTGGAAAGCTCACCCCGGAGGATGAAGCCATCGTCATGGATAGCCTCCGTTTGGTGCGTGTTGAACACTTGGTGGATCAGCTTTTTACCCAAATCAGCGACGGACAGCGTCAGCGGGTTCTGTTGGCGCGGGCCCTTTGCCAGCAGCCCGAAGTGCTTGTGTTGGACGAGCCCACCTCCTACTTGGATATTCGCCACAAAATAGAGTTGTTGGATATCCTGCAAGCTTTAGCCGCTCGCAAACAAGTGGCCATATTGCTCTCCCTGCATGAGATTGATTTGGCAGCAAAAATTTCAGACTGGTTAATCTGTGTAAAGGGAGACCGCATTGAACTGGCAGGTCAACCGGATACAGTATTTACAGACGACAACATGTGCGAACTGTACGACCTGCACAAAGGCAGTTATAATACCTTATTTGGTAGCGTAGAATTGGTGCAGCCGCAAGGCCAATCCCAAGCCTTCATTCTTGCTGGTAACGGTACGGGAATCCCCCTATTCAGGCTGATGCAAAAGCATGGACTCCCTTTTTCAACCGGTATTCTTTTTGAAAATGATGCCGACAGCCATGTGGCTACCGCTTTATCAGATAAGGTTGTCATGGTGCCCGCCTTTTCTCTCATCAACGATGCGCATGTTGCCAAGGCCAAGCAATTCATTGACCAGGCCCCGCTATTTGTGCATTCAGGGACACCCATCAGAGAGCAGAACGCAAGATGCGTGGAGCTGCTGGAATATGCCAAGTCAGCAGGAAAAGATATTCTTTCAAAGGAATCATTCATCAACAAGATCAGTAGCGAAAGCAGGAAAGAAAAATCATGAGTATCCCCCGAGTTTTATTTGCCGGCGTACAAAGCGGCAGCGGAAAAACCACCGTTAGTTGCGCGGTCATGCAGGCCCTGAGCAATCGGGGGCTTAAGTTACACGCTTTCAAATGCGGGCCGGATTATGTTGATCCTTTGTTTCATCAGCAAGTGATAGGGGCTAAGGGCTCCAATTTAGATTTGTTCTTTTATGATGAGGATACCTTGCTGTCTTTACTGACCCGTCATGGTGAGCAAGCAGACCTGTCCGTCTTAGAAGGGGTTATGGGATATTATGACGGGTGGGCCTTTGATTCAAGCGAAAAAAGCAGCTACCATATTGCTCGGATTACCCGAACTCCCGCTGTATTGGTGGTAAACGCCCGGGGCATGGCCTACTCGCTCGTCGCGTTGTTAAAAGGCTTTGTCGATGCCATTCCCAATAGCTGCATCAAGGGAGTGATTCTCAATCAAGTAACCACACACACCTATGAACAGATGAAAGCCTCCATCGAAAAACACCTTGGTCAAGGTTTGAAGGTTTTGGGCTACTTACCGCCCATGCCGGAAGCAGTCTTTGACAGCCGACAACTTGGCTTGGTTGCGCCATGCGACATACAGGATATCAAAGAAAAGTTGAACATGCTCGCTAAACAAGCAGAAAACAGCATTGATTTGGATGGTTTGTTACAATTAGCGAGCACAGCACCCGCTAATCATCAGCATGCCAAACCCCTTGTGCATACCATGGCGCCCATTCGTATCGCCATTGCCCAAGACCGCGCCTTTTGTTTTTACTACCAAGATAATCTAAATTTACTTAAAGATATGGGCGCGGAAATCGTTCCGTTTAGCCCCTTGAAAGATCAGCAATTGCCGGATTGCGATGCCCTTTATCTTGGGGGCGGTTATCCGGAACTACATGCGGAAACGCTTTCAAAGAACCTTTCCATGCTGAAATCCATCAAAATAGCTTTGAAAAGCGGTCTGCCTTGCATTGCCGAGTGCGGAGGCTTTATGTACCTGACGGAATCAATAGACGAACACCCCATGGTCGGCTTTTTGCCGGGAAAATGCTATAATACCAGAAAATTGCAGCGTTTTGGATACCTCACCCTCACCGCAAACGAAAACAATTTATTGTGCAAAAAAGGCGAATCAATCAGAGGGCATGAGTTTCACTATTACGATTGCACGGACAACGGAAACGGATTCGTTGCCGAAAAGTCGTCCGGACGTAATTGGCCCTGCGTTCACAGCACGCACAGCTTGTATGCTGGCTTTCCTCACCTTCCGTTCTATGCAAACCCGGATTTTGCCGTGAATTTTTATCAACATGCCTTAAACTATAAGCACGAAAAGGAGAAATGATTATGGTGCATTTTGTAGGCGCAGGCAGCGGAGCCAAAGACCTCGTTACGGTGCGGGGCGCCAAGCTTCTATCGGATGCGGATGTCATTATTTATACCGGGTCTTTAGTCAACCCAGAGTTGTTGGAATACGCAAAACCTGAAGCTCAAATCCATAACAGTGCCGAAATGACGCTGGAGCAAGTCATTGCAACGATACAACAAGCGGAACAAAATGGGCTTACGACCGTTCGGCTGCATACCGGCGACGGCAGCATCTATGGAGCCGTCCGTGAACAGTTTGACGCGCTTGAAAACTTAGGCATCCTCTACGATGTTTGTCCCGGCGTCAGCTCTTTTTGCGGAGCCGCCGCCGCCTTAAAAGCCGAGTTCACATTACCCGGGGTTTCGCAGACGGTGATTATTTCCCGCATGTCCGGAAGAACTCCTGTTCCGGAAAAAGAAAACCTGGCTTCTTTAGCAAGCCATCGAGCCAGCATGGTTTTGTTTCTTTCCTCAGGTCTGCTTGAAGAGGTGCAGCGGGAACTGACTAAAGGCGGATATTCCCCTGATACCCCCGCCGCCATCGTATATAAAGCGTCTTGGCCGGATGAGAAGATATTTCATTGCACCGTATCCACCTTGGCACTAACTGCAAACCAGCATGGTATCAGGAACTTCGCCCTTATTCTTGTGGGAGATTTCTTAAGCGGCGGGTATGAGCGTTCGCAACTCTATGACCCCGCTTTCTCTACCGCCTTTCGAAAAGCGTCAAAAACATGAAAGCCTGTATTTTCACCTATACAAAGCAAGGGATTCAGACTTGCCAAAAAATCAAAGTGGCGCTTGAACCGCAATGGAGCTGCGATGTTTTTGCGCCGGAGCGGTTTTCAGCAAAGGGAATAGAGCCGCTATGCGGGCGTCGTGAAAAAACAGTTGATGGTTTATGGCACAAGGCCGATGCTTTCATCTTCGTTGCAGCAACCGGAATCGCTGCGCGCGCTATCGCGCCTCTTATAAAGGATAAAACTGTTGACCCGGCAGTGGTCTGCGTTGACGTGGCTGGAAAATATGCCATCAGTTTGTTGTCCGGCCATATCGGCGGCGGAAATCGATTGGCAAAGCAAATTGCGCAAGCCATTGGCGCGTTGCCTGTCATTACTACCGCGACAGACATAAACCAACGCTTTGCCGTGGATGAATGGGCGCAGGAACATGGTTATGTTATTAGCAGTATGCAGATGGCCAAAGAGGTATCCGCCGCCATTTTAGAAAGAGATATTCCTATACGGGCGGAAGTTCCCATGAGTGGCGCTTTACCGGCAGGGCTAACCGTATCTGACAAAGGCCCAATCGGCATTTCTTTTTCAGTTTATACCCATGACCCCTATCCCCGTACTCTGCGCCTAATCCCCAAAGTACTGACGATAGGGATTGGCTGCCGAAAAGGTACCACCGTTGCTCAAATTGAGATAGCGGTCAAAACCACCCTGCATACGCACGGCCTTGATGCCCGAGCTATTTGGCAAGTAGCATCAATAGACCTGAAGAAGGAGGAGGCGGGACTAATATCCTTTTGCGAAAGTTGGGGAGTGCCTTTGACCTTTTACTCTGCCGAAGAATTAGGCTCGCTTAATGGAAAGTTTACAGCCTCAACTTTTGTTAAACAAACTACAGGGGTTGACAATGTCTGTGAACGTGCCGCCATGATGCAGGGTAACAAACTGCTTGTACCAAAAACGGCTGCAAACGGGGTTGCTATAGCCGTAGCAATAAAAGCGTGGGAGGTACAATTTTGAGTAAGCTGTACGTAATAGGTATAGGGCCGGGAGCCTATGAGGATATGACCGTCAGAGCCATCCAGACATTGGAGAAGTGCGAACTCATCGTGGGTTACAAGGTATACAATGCTTTAGTGCGCCCACATTTTCCAGACAAAGAATACTATGAAACCCCTATGACCGGAGAGGTGGAACGCTGTCGCTATGCCCTTGAAAGGGCCAAGGCCGGTACTCCTACCGCCCTCATTTGCAGCGGTGACTCGGGTATCTATGGGCTGGCAGGCCTTGTCTTTGAATTAAGAGGTGAACAGCCCATGCCGGAAATCGAGGTGATTCCAGGCTTAACAGCAGCTTCTACCGGCGCAGCCCTGGTGGGTTCTCCGCTAAGCAATGATTTTGCAGTGATCAGCCTAAGCGATTTGCTAACTCCTTGGAGCACCATTGAGAAAAGACTGTCAGCGGCTGCTGAAGGGGACTTATGTGTTGTGCTTTACAACCCAGGTTCAAAAAGGCGGAAAGACCATTTAAGTCGGGCCTGCCAAATCATGCTCAGACATAAAAAGTCGGAGACCCTTTGTGCTGTTGTACGCAACATTAGCCGGGAAGGACAGAGCCATCAATTAACCTCCCTTGGAAAACTTCAAGAGATGGAGGTTGATATGTTCACCACGGTTTTTATCGGCAACGCCCACACCAAGCTTATCAATGAACGCATGGTCACTGAAAGAGGATACCGTAATGTATGATATTTGCTTATTTTCAGGTACAACTGAGGGGCGAAAGCTGGCAGAGTATCTTGGCAAAGCCGGCCTTCAAACCTTGGTTTGCGTAGCTACAAGCTATGGCGAAGCCCTCTCCCCGAAGGGTGAAAATTTAAGTATCACAACGGGCCGCATGGATGAAGCGGCCATGACCGCTCTGTTTCGAAAAGAGCGGTTTTCTCTTGTGATCGATGCCACCCATCCCCATGCTCAGGCCGTAACGGACAACATCATAAGTGCCGCACGTGCGGCAGGTCTATCTTATTTGCGCCTACAACGCGAGGAAAAACAGCCACAGGGTGATATTGTTTACGTTGACACCATCGTTCAAGCCGCAAACCATTTGCAAACAAGCCGCGGCAATATTTTAGTTACCACCGGCAGCAAAGAATTGGCCCCATATACTCACATTCCAGAGTATCAGCAACGTCTGTTTGTTCGTGTTCTCCCCACGAAAGAAGCCTTGGCATCATGCAGCGACCAAGGAATTTCACCGCAAAACATTATTGCTATGCAGGGCCCTTTCAGCTTCGAAATGAATCGAACCATGTTAAAAGACTATCATATCCACTATCTCGTGACCAAGGAGTCAGGCAACACCGGCGGCTTGCAAGAAAAATTAGATGCCGCCAAGGCAGAAGACGCTCAGGTAGTGCTTATCGGCAGGCCACCTAAAATATCGGGAAAAAGTCTGCAAGAAGTTATTGAACACATCCAGGAGCACTTTCAGTTACAGCCAAGGCCTGTTGTTCATCTCATCGGTATGGGAATGATGGGTGGTAACTTGGAATGTCTAACGGGACAAGCACTTAGCGCTCTAAAACGTGCGGACTGTTTTATCGGCGCTCCTAGGCTAATAGAAGCAGTCCAGATACGAAAACCCAGTTTTGAATGTATTGTTCCGGAGAAAATCTATTCCTTTATCAAAAATAATCCCTGTTATCAAAGCCCGGCAGTACTCTTTTCCGGTGATGTCGGTTTTTATTCCGGCGCAAAAAAACTACTGCCGCTACTTAAAGATTTTCAGGTGGTGCTTCATCCCGGAATCAGTTCTTTGCAGGCTCTGTGCGCAAAAGTCCAAACCTCTTGGGACGATGCCCATGTTATTTCTCTGCACGGTCGTGAAGCTGATATTGCAGCAGCCGTTTCGCACCACACCAAGGTTTTCGCTTTGGTTGGCGGCGCAAACGGCGTGCAAGCGCTGTGTCAACGGCTGTCTGAAGCTGGTTTGGGAAATGCACTGCTACACGTTGGACAGAAACTCGGTTATCCTGATGAATGTATTACTACGGGTCTTGCAGAAGATTTGAAAGATAAACAATTTGATGCACTTAGTTCAATATTGGTATGTAACCCGAACGCAAAAAGTGTAGGCTGTCCTCACCTGCCGGACGAAGCCTTCATTAGGCAGACGGGTGACAAGCTTGTCCCCATGACCAAAGCGGAAGTTAGGGCCGTTTCCCTTTCAAAACTGCAACTTCCCCCTGGCGCAACTGTTTATGATATTGGCGCCGGTACCGGCTCAGTCTCCATTGAACTGGCTAAAGCCTGCCTTATGGGGCAAGTGTATGCCATTGAAGGAAAACAAGACGCCTGCGCTCTTATTCATAAAAATGCTCAGAAACACGCTTGCTACAACTTGCAAGTTGTTGAAGGCTGGGCACCCGACGCTTGCGACGAGTTGCCCTCTCCTACCCATGCCTTTATTGGCGGCAGCAGCGGTAATATGGAAGCTATCCTGCGCATGCTAATCAGAAAAAATCCTTCTGTGCGAGTGGTTATCAATCTTATCGCCCTTGAATCTATTTCCGAAACCATAAGGTGCTTAAAAGAAATGAATTTTGCACAGATAGAAATAGTACAGATGCAAGTATCTAAAGCCCGTCAGGTTGGAAATTACAACCTAATGACGGCACAAAATCCGGTTATGATTATTACTTGCCAATATGTCCCAAAGCAGGAGGAGCAAACAAGCGATGCTACACATGATTGAAAATATTCCCCCGCAGGAAATAGAAAAACGTAGTTTTGAAATGATTACCAATGAACTAAATCATCCATTGGATCCTGTTCAGGCGCCCATTATTAAGCGAGTGATTCACACCACGGCGGATTTTGATTATGTGGACAGCCTATATTTTTCGTCCGGTGTGGTTCCCCATGCGTTGGATGCCCTGCGCCAAGGTATGACCTTGGTAACAGACACCACCATGGCCATGGCTGGAATCAACAAAAGAGCCTTAAACCAATTAGGCTGCCAAGTCGAGTGCTTCATAGCGGATGAAGATGTTGCTGAAGCCGCCAAGCTGAACGGCACTACCCGTTCCAGAGAAGCCATGATGAAGGCGTCAAAGTTGCCCGGAAAATTGGGGTTTGTTGTCGGCAATGCACCCACTGCGCTTGTGGCGCTGTACGAGATGATGAATACGAACGCTTTGAACCCCGCCTTTATTATCGGTGTGCCGGTAGGTTTTGTGAACGTGGTGCAGTCTAAGGAGCTCATTCGTCAAAGCGGTGCGCCTTGTATCTTATCCATGGGGCGAAAGGGCGGCAGTAATGTGGCAGCCGCTATTGTTAATGCCTTACTGTACATGATTGTGGACAGAAAATAGAGTGAAAATGGAACAAGCTGTCAAAATCGAAAGAAAAAAGCTACGTAGCGGGTATACCACCGGTTCCTGTGCGGCAGGAGCAGCAAAAGCTGCAGCTCAATTATTGCTTACCGGTAAAGCTCCAGCTACCGTTGCTCTGATGACCCCCAAAGGTGTTCCGCTTACTTTAGATGTGGCGGACTGGGCTCTTGACGAAAATAGCGCCCTTTGTGCCGTGCGAAAGGATAGCGGAGACGACCCGGACATAACCAATGGCGTATTGGTATATGCCAAAGTGTCAAAAGAAAATAACGGCATCGTTATTGATGGCGGTGAAGGTATTGGCCGGGTCACAAAGCCGGGGCTTAATCAGCCGGTGGGAAACGCAGCCATTAACACCATTCCAAGGCAAATGATTACGGATGCTTGTATAGATATGGCAAAAAGCCTTGGTTATCAAGGCGGTTTTCGTATCATTATTTCCATTCCCGGCGGCGAAAGTTTAGCCAAAAAAACTTTCAATCCCCGCTTAGGCATTGAAGGCGGACTTTCCATTATCGGCACCACCGGCATTGTAGAGCCTATGAGCAACGCCGCACTAATTGATACTATCAAACTTGAGTTGAATGTGCTGGCAGCTTCCGGAGTAAAGGAAGTATTATTATCCCCCGGTAACTATGGAGAAGCTTTTTGCCGGGATGTCTTGGGTTTAAATATCAAACATTTAGTGATGTGCAGTAATTATATCGGTCTCGCCATTGAAGCAGCCGCCAACAAAGGATTTCAAAAGATTCTGTTGGTCGGGCATATCGGCAAAATGGTTAAATTAGGGATCGGCATGCTCAATACCCATTCAAGCGTTGGAGACGGGCGCATGGAAACTTTGGCCGCCTGCGCTATCGAATCAGGGGCCGACTTGCCTGTCCTGCAAGCCCTGCTCGGGTGCGTAACAACTGACGCCGCCCTTTATGTATTGACGAGAGCAAAGATTTTAGATAATACTATGAATGCGTTGAAACACCGCATCCAAAGCACCTTAAACAAATTGGTGCCTGATCATGTGGAGATCGGCTTTGTTTGTTTTACTTCTGATGAACATCTTCATGGTGTATTAACGGCAAGCGAAAACGCACAGGCTTTGATGGCGCATTGGGAAATAGCAAAAAAGATAAATCATGATTAAATTTGTATGTTTCTCTACTCTTTCGTTGGCAGTTGGCATTGTACTGGATGCTCTCTTAGGCGACCCCAAAGGCTGGCCGCACCTTATTCGATTGTTTGGCAAAGTAATTAGCGGACTTGAAAAAAAGCTGTATCCGATGACCAATAAAAAATTGGCAGGCTGTCTTTTGGTGGTGTTTACATTACTTATATGCGGAGGTCTTCCCCTTTTGTTGACGCTGCTGACTTGGAGCGTTTCCCCTTTCCTTTTTCTTGCGCTTGAAAGCCTGCTATGTTGGCAGTTGCTTGCCGCTAAAAGCTTAAAAGATGAAAGTCAACCGGTATACGAGGCTCTCAAAGAAAACAACTTGCCAAAGGCAAGAACGGCATTGTCCTTTATTGTAGGTAGAGATACGGCCACCTTAGACGAAGCAGGCATTATTCGGGCAACGGTGGAAACCGTTGCAGAAAACTTGGCGGACGGCGTAGCCGCTCCGCTGCTATATATCACCTTAGGCGGAGCTGCCTTGGGCTGTGTATACAAGGCCATCAATACCATGGACTCCATGGTGGGCTACCGAAATGAGCGTTACGAACAATTTGGCAGCTGTGCCGCTCGACTGGACGATATTGCAAACTACATTCCCTCCCGCATCTGCGCCTTAACAATGGTTCTATCCAGCGCCCTTTGCGGCCTGTCCACTCAAAATGCGTGGCGTACCTGGCGAAGAGACAGGCGTAATCATTCAAGCCCCAACTCTGCCCAAACAGAAGCAGTGATGGCGGGTGCGCTTGGTATTCAGCTTGCTGGCGATGCTTGGTACTTTGGCAAATTACACCGCAAACCTACCATCGGTGACCCTTTAAAGGGTATTGAGGCGGAAGACATCCGGCGATCCCACCGAATGCTTGGAATAACCAGCTTATTGTTATTTTGTTTGTCAATGATATTCAGAGGAGTACTGTATGGAGCGCTATAAACATGGTGGTGATATATATTCACATAGCCAACCTGTGTTGGATTTTTCTGCCAACGTCAACCCTTTAGGCTACCCGCCGGGCTTAAAAGAAGCCCTGATTGAAAATATAGACAGTTTTCAGCGCTACCCGGACGCCCATTGCCGAGAATTGCGACAGGCTATCGCAGGCTACCATGGAATAATACCTAATCAGGTGCTGTGCGGTAACGGGGCAGCTGACTTAATCTATCGTATCTGCGCCTATTTTAAAGGGACAAAGGCTTTAATCACCGCTCCCGCCTTTTCTGAATATGAGCGTGCTGTGTATGTTTATGGCGGGCGAGTATCGGAGTATCAGCTTAGAGAAGAAAACCATTTTGATGTGGATGAAAGCATCTTAGAGGTTATTACGCCTGACATTCGATTAGTCTTCCTTTGTGCGCCGAATAATCCAACAGGGAGACTCATCCCTCTTTCTTTGTTGCAAGATATTGCAAAGCGCTGCCAGCAGGTTGGAGTTTTCCTGGTACTGGACGAATGTTTCATTGATTTCACCGGTGCAAAATCCATGGTTCCTTTGATAGATGAGTACCCTAATTTACTTATCCTGCGAGCTTTTACCAAGATGTATGCTATGGCTGGTCTGCGCTTAGGTTATTTGCTGTCTGCAAACAAAGAACTGCTGGATGCCATCGCTGCATTTGGCGCAGCATGGAGTGTATCCGGTCCCGCCCAGGCAGCAGGTTTGGCTGCGCTGAAAGCAAAAGACTGGACACATAAAACACGCATTTACATTCAAAAAGAGCGCACATTCATGACTGAGAAGTTACAAGCTATAGGGCTGAAAGTTTTTCCCGGAGAAGCAAATTACTTATTGCTCAAATACAACTGCCCACTGTACCAGCCCTTGCTTGAAAAAGGCATATTGGTACGGGACTGCGGAAACTACACCGGCCTTTCAAGCCAATTCATTCGCATCAGTATTCAAACCCGGGAAAAGAATCTTAAGCTTCTGACTGCCTTTAAGGAGGTGCTACATGGCTAAAACAATCATGATTCAGGGCACCATGTCTTCCGCTGGAAAAAGTCTATTGTGCGTCGGACTGTGTAGGGTATTCCATCAGGCGGGCTATCGGGTAGCTCCTTTCAAAAGCCAGAACATGTCCTCTTTTTGTTACACCACGCCGGAAGGGCTGTGTATGAGTCAGGCTCAGGCGGTACAGGCGGAAGCCGCAGGTGTCAAGCCCGATGTACGCATGAATCCTATTTTACTTAAGCCGCAGAGCGATATGGGTTCCGAAGTCATTGTAAACGGTGTGTCCCGCGGTCATATGAAGGCGGCCGATTATTTTCAATATAAAACTGGTCTTGTGCCGGATGTTTTACAAGCTTTTCATACCTTATCAGCAGAAAACGACATCATTGTAATCGAGGGTGCCGGCAGTCCGGCTGAAATTAACTTAAAAGAAAATGACATTGTTAACATGGGTTTGGCCAAACTGTGTAAGGCACCGGTGTTATTGGTAGGAGATATCGACCGCGGTGGCGTTTTTGCACAACTTTACGGCACAATCGCTTTGCTTGAAAAGGACGAGCAGGCCATGATGAAAGGCATGGTCATCAACAAATTCCGGGGAGATGTAGATTTACTCAAACCCGGCCTTCGTATGATAGAGGATATCACCCATAAACCCGTCCTTGGCGTGCTACCCATGCTGGATATCGATTTGCCAGAGGAAGACAGTCAATCCTCAGGCCTGCGCCGGTCTGCGCAAAGCGCCAAAGAAGTTGCCGATATTCTGGCATATAGAGAAAAGCAGTACAATACCCTCGCACAAGCAATCAGGGAAAATATGAACATGCAAGCAATTTACGCCATCCTTGATGCAGGCTTAAATCAATGAGCGAAATTCTCTGCATTATCGACGGTATGACGGATAAAGGTTTTCGGATAGACGATTATCCAAACCTCAGTTCTTTACCTGTTAGAAAAACCATACAAACAGTACCGAAAAACTGCCAGCCTGAAAGTTTGGTCTGCATTCTAACAATATTAGGTTATCAAAACATTCCCCAACATTTGCGGGGTTATGCAGACGCATTAGGCGCAGATATACCTGTACAAAAGGAAGACCTTGTTTTACGTGCAAGCTGGGTGACACTTAGCGCTGACGGGCACATTCTTGGCTACACGCAGGCTCCGCTCAACTACGCGCCGGGGGAAGGCTTTACCTATTATTCGTTAGGAAAATATAAGGGTCTGTTAATTCTGCCAAACATGGCATATTCTCTTGAAAACCTAATCACCTATCCTCCGCACAAGTACTTGGGGGCATCCATAGATGTTGTTGTACCAACAGGTATTGAAGCGCTGCGCCAAATTGTGCTTAGCTCCCGCCAACAAAGACGCTGTTTAATCCCTTGGGGTCAGTCCCGGCTTTCAGTTTTACCTCCTTTCCACAAGCAAGCTGCCGTCATCACTGGCACCAACGTAGTTAGAGGCATTGCCCAAATGACGGGCATGGATATTGTTCAAGTCCACGGTGCAACCGGAGATACCGACACCAATCTTTTGGCCAAAGCGGAAGCAGCAATAAAAGCAGTCCAAGACTACCCCTTTGTGCTGCTGCACATCAATGGTGCAGACGAGGCTGCCCATCGCCTCGACCCGGCTGAAAAGCGGGCTTTTATTAAACAGGTTGACCGCACTCTCGTTCCCACTCTATTAAAAAGTCCGCACAAACTGATATTTGTTTCTGACCATGCGACCGACCCTTATACCGGTTTGCATGAAGACGGCGCGCAAAAAGCATACATCAGGAACGCTCTTTGAAAATTAACTATTTAGTAGTTATCCAATGTTCTCTGCAATGAGAAATTGACAGAACATAAAAAAAGACCCTGATTAGCTCGCTTTTTTACAAAATAGCTTCTGAAGCCCTATCGGGTTGAGTTTCATCTTACTTGGGAAAATAGTGATTGACAAAACAGCCTCATCATCTTAACTTGTTAGACGAGCCTAACTTATGTAAGAAGAGAGTGAGGAGTTAACTATGAAGAAATTGTCTTCATTTGTTCTGGCTGCTTTGATGATAATACTATGAGCAGGAGGATTTTGTGCCGGAAGATGAAACTGAATAAAGCTTCAAATAGCAGCCGATGAAATAATACGAGCATAATGATTGACCATTTTTGAGCAATAAGTGTAGAATAACGGTTAAGAGGAGGACATGAAGCAAAGGCTGATAACATAACCATGATAACTTTATGATAACAACTGATCAGTGAACAGTGTAGAAGGTGGATAACTGGTATCAAATAGAATAAAGAGGCACCACGGAAGCAAAACAAAATTGTTTAGAACAAGAGTAAAATTTGTGAGTGGGAATAATAATCAGTGGCAATGCCCTGCATACCAACCAAACCAAGGAGAGCCAGCCTCTCCTTTTTTCAATTGTATATATTTCGCTTCTGCGATATAATGAGCAAGACGATATCCTGATGAGGAGTTACCATAGTTTATGAATGGTTTGACGACGAAAGAAGCTGCTGAAAAATGGGGCGTTACGCCAAGGCAAGTGCAGCTAGTGTGTGCTAAGGGGCGTATACCAGGCGCTCTTCGTTTTGGTCATGCCTGGCTTATTCCTGTTGATGCACCAAAACCACTAGATGATAGGCGCAAGAACGTGAAGATTGAAAAGGAAACAGAAACATGATTACAGGTGAACTGAGAAATAAAGTTGATAAACTATGGGAAATGTTTTGGACGGGCGGGCTTACTAATCCGCTGGATATCATTGAACAAATAACATAAGGTGACCTCTAAAAATTCAAGCAAGCCGGGCTAATTTTTGTTAAAATA
>CAZCBC010000011.1:8298-33850 GCA_964496775.1 uncultured Oscillospiraceae bacterium | reverse complement strand
CCATATTTTAACAAAAATTAGCCCGGCTTGCTTGAATTTTTAGAGGTCACCTTATTATTTGAATAGGCTCAATCATGAAACCAGCTCCATCGTGTTCTATACAAAACCCCCGGTTTTCCATTCAATGTTAGAAAACCGGGGACTTGTTTTTTATTAATTTACCTCGCGTCGCTGCCAAACAGGCGGGTCAGGGTGTCGCGTCCCGCTACGCCATCGGGGGCAAGGCCGTTGTTCTTCTGAAACTCCTGCAAGGCTCCCATGGTGCCCTTGCCAAAGCTGCCGTCGGCGTCGCCCTGCTTTAAGTACCCCAGCTCTATCAGCCGCTGCTGCATGGCGCGCACTTCCTCGCTCTTGTCGCCGCGGCGCAGGGATTTGATTTCCGTGGGCCGGGGGGTGGGAGTGGGCCGGGCGGTGGGCTCGGGCGTGGGAGTGGGTTCGGGGGTAGGTTCCGGCGTTGCCGTGGGCTGATTGTCCAGCGCCGTGCCGATATTGGCAAAATCGCCCCCCGGGGCCTGGGTAATCAGCTGGGATACAGACCCCGGCGCCGTGGTGGCCTGGGTTACCTTGGGCGCCTGCACCGTCTGAATGAACAGCACAATAATAACAATTAGCAGGAGGCTGAGCACAAACAGCACAATGCCGCGTACCTTGGCATCGTTCATCTGATCCGGATTGCCGTGCATATCATCCCCTCCTTTACACACATTTCAACAAATTTTCATTTTTTAAGATACTCACTTTGCGCCCCGTTGTCAAGAAACGCCATGTAAACAATAGCGAAGGGCTTACGAATATGATACACTATCGCATATCCCATGTTTTGAAGGAGGTTTTCCAAATGATCATCGGCATCATTGGTTTTGGTAATATGGGCCAGGCGCTGGCAGAGGGGCTGCTTGCCGCCCGCGCCGTGCAGCCGGGCAGCATCCACGCATCCGACATGCGGCAAGACAGCCTGGAAAGCAGCTGCGCCCGCCTGGGCGTCGTGCCGGGCACCAACAGGGAAGTAGCCAAGGCAAGCGATTTGGTTATCCTGGCCGTTAAACCCGGGCAGATCGCCGGGGTGATACAGGAAATAGAAGCGGATTTGCAGGACAAGCCCGTCATCAGCATCGCGGCGGGCATCCCCTATGCCCAATTAAAGGACATGCTGCCCGAAAGCGCCCGGGGGCTGTGCTGCCTGCCCAACACCCCCATCGCAATAGGCAAGGGCATTTTGATATGCGAAGAAACCCACGGCTTTACTGCGGAGGATATGGCGCTCTTTACCCGCCTTTTTGAGCCGATGGCGCTAATTGTGTTTCTCGAAGCCGCGCAGATATCCCCCGCCAGCACCATCGCCAGCTGCGGCCCCGCCTTTGCCGCCATGTTCCTGGAAGCCCTGGGCGATGCGGGGGTTAAGTACGGCGTCCGGCGGGATACGGCCTACCGCCTGGCCGCCCGCATGCTGGAAGGCACCGCCGCCCTGTACCTGAAAACCGGCCAGCACCCCGGCCAGATGAAGGACAATGTCTGCTCCCCCGGCGGCACCACCATCCGCGGCGTCAGCGCCCTGGAGCAAAACGGCTTCCGCCACGCTGTCATTTCCGCCATTGACGCGGTGGATGCCGTCAAGAAGGGGTAATGCTATCCTAATCCTGCCGTAAAAATCACGCAAAAGACCCCACAATGCAATCGCCGCCCGCGTTTGCGGGCGGCGATTGATATTCAGGTTTATTTGTCTTGTTCAAACATCTCATCCCCAATAACAACCTTGACGGGAGAACACTTGCCGGAGTTACATTCGCTTTCGGACACACTGCAGGCGGCGATGCCCAGGCGGACATCCATCAAGGCTTGCAGAACGATTTTGTCCCCCGCTTTGGAAAGGGGCGCCTTTACCTCGATGCGGCCATCAGCATAAATTTTGGTGTGCATAAACAGGTTGACGGGGTGGATGATGGGCCTGTCCCTGTTCAGGCAGCCGTTGATATTGTCCAGACAGTTGGGGTGGCCTTCACCGTTATGGTAGAAAAAATCGTACATTTCCCGGCGGCAACAGGGATGCAGCAGGTCATGCTCCCCCACGTCGTCTTTCACCACGCGGAACATGGGGTTGTAGAGGTTAGAATACAGGATGTCTCCCACACGCAACCGAAGGGACTCGTTGCAGTCGATGGTAACGCCGGGGGAAACAAACTCCCGTGGATCGTGAAGGGCTTCGGCGAAAAAATCCACCACCTGGCCGCCTTCCAGGTCAATCACGGTAATGTACTGACCGCTAACAACCTCCATGGCTTTGCCGGTGCACGGGGCAAGGATATGTTCCTGTTTCATGGTGCCTCCTATTTGCCGCAATCGTTTGGGGTAAATACGCCTCAATCAAACGCCCTGTCTACCCGCATGACGGCGTGGTATTGGGGGTTTTTGTTTTTCAGCTGGCTTTGCACCGCCAGCATCACTTGCTCTTCATCGGCGCGGTCGGAGCCAGGCATCACCAGGTCAAAAAACAGGGTTACCTGATTATCCCCATCTGTTTCCACGCGCAGGTCGTGGTAGCTGTAGGCGGGGTTTACCTTCTTCAGCGCCCGCTCCACATCCCGGCGGGCGGCGTTCAGCAGACGGTCGTTGCCACGGACAGGGTCAATGTGGATGACCAGGCGGTAGCCCAGCTTTTCCTCCACCTCCCGCTCGATGCGGTCGGCCAGGGCATGGGCGGCCTCCACCGTCATGTCGGCGTCCACCTCGCAGTCGATGGAGGCGTAGCGGTTGGCGCCGCCGTACTGGTGAATCAGCAAATCGTGGGTACCCAGCACACCCTCCTGGGCTTCGATAAAGGCAATCAATTCATCGCCGTCCTCGTTGTTGGCGCCGTGGCCCAGCAGCAGGGACACGTTCTCCTTCACGATGGTAAGGCCGTTTTTCAGTATCAACATGGAGATAATTACCCCCATCACACCATCGGTTGTAAGGCCCAAAAACTCCGCCAGCAGAAGGGATGCCAGTACCCCAGAGGTGCTCAGCACATCACTGAGGGAGTCCGCCGCCGTAGCCTTCAGCATCTCGCTGCCTATCTTTTTGCCAATATGACGGTAAAAGCTCCACAGCCAGGCCTTTAGCAAGATGGACAGCGCTAGGATGCCCGCCACCAGCCAGCTGAAGCTGACAGCGCCGGGATGCAGGATTTTCTGCGCCGAGTCCCACAGCAGCCTGCCGCCCACCGCTAAAATGGATACCCCCACCACCAGGCTCAGCAGTGGCTCCATGCGGGAGTGGCCATAGGGATGCTCCTCATCGGCGGGGCGGGCGCTCAGGTAGAAGCTGAGGAAGGCCAGCACCGAGGATAGGGAGTCGGACAGGTTGTTGACAGCGTCCGCCGTTACCGCCAGAGAGCCGGACAGCGTGCCCGCCACAAACTTGGTGGCGGCTAAAAAGATGTTGACAAACAACCCCACCAGGCTGGCCAGGTTGCCATAGCGCACCCTGGCACCGGGGGCGTCAGGGTTGCTGTTTTTAATAAAAAGCTTAATCAGAAACGCTGTCATACAAACACCTTGTTGGTAGAGAGGGTACGCCTCTGGGTAAAAAAATACGGGCTGCCGTCCCGTAGCCAAGGCTACTGTTAAAACCCGGCGGCACCCGCCTGATAGCAAACAAAATATAGCACAGAAGCAGGGGCAAAGCAAGAAGGGGAACGTTCCTTTGCCCCGTCCTGCCCCGCGGTTGTCAAACCATTATAAACAGGGTATAATTGTACCAGAAATAACAAGCGAGGTGGAACCTATGCCTTCCAATGCACCCATTGGCTTTTTAGACAGCGGCGTGGGCGGCGTCAGCGTGCTGAACGCGGCGCGCAAAGCCCTGCCTTATGAAGACTTTATTCTCTACGGCGACAGCGGCAACGCCCCCTACGGCACCAAGGAGGAGGAGCATGTCATCCAACTGGTGCGCGCCGCCGCAAAGGCCCTGATGGACGAAAATATCAAGGCGCTGGTCATCGCCTGCAACACGGCGACAGGCATCGCCCTGGAAACCATGCAGAGGGAGTTGCCCATTCCCGTGGTGGGCATATTGCCCGCCATCCGTCCGGCGCAGAAGCTGCGCAAAGAGGGCGAAATATTGGTGATGGGCACCCCCAACACGGTAAAAACCAGGGCCGTGCTGCGGCTGATGGAAACCGATGGGCAGCATGTGCTGCTGCTGGGCTGTCCCGGGTTGATGGAGTTTGTGGAAAAGGGTGAATTGTCCGGCCCCCGGCTGCATAACCACCTGGAGGGGCTGCTGAAGCCCTATCTGGACAAAAAGATCGACGTGGTGGCCCTGGGCTGCACCCACTACCCCTTCCTGCGGGACGCCATCGCGGAATTTTTCCCCAAGGAAACCCAGTTTATCGACGGCAGCACCCAAACGCTGAAGGAGCTGAACGAGGCGCTGACGGAAAGGGATTTGTATACCGCCAGCACTACCCCCGGCACCACCAGGTTTATGACCAGCGGGGGCGAGGATACCCTGCGGCTGATGGATATGCTGCATCAACAGGTGTGAAGAAAATCTAAATTTTCCCAAAATCGGCATGAAATGTGCCCGGATTTCACAAATCCAGGCATGTTTATGTGTATAATGCAAGCATAACGAACACATGAAAGGTGGTTTTTCCATGAAGAAAATCCTGTCCATTCTCTTGGCGCTGGCCCTGGTGCTGGGCACCGTGGGCGCGCTGGCCGCAGAAAAAGCTCCGGCCAAACTCTATATTCTGCACACCAACGACATCCATGGCCGCGCCGTGGCCGACCCCGCCAAGGGGGTGCTGGGCTACGCCGCCATTGCCCAGTATAAGAAAGACCTGGAGGCAGAGGGCAACGCCGTGCTGCTGCTGGACGCGGGCGACGCCACCCAGGGCACCCCGCTGGTCAACCTGGAGCAGGGCAAGAACGCCATTACCTTTATGAACCTGGCAGGCTACGACGCCATGACCCCCGGCAACCACGAGTTTGACTGGGGCGTGGACAACCTGAAGCGCATCGCGGGGGAAGCCAAGTTTCCCATCATTTCGGCCAACATCCTCAACACCATTGGTGGGGAACTGGTTTTTGAAGATAACAAAGTGTTTGAGATGTCCAACGGCATGAAGGTGGGCGTGTTCGGCCTGACCACCCCCGAAACACTGACCAAGGCGCACCCCGACAAGGTGCGGGGCGTTGATTTCCTGCAGGGCGACGCCATGATGGAAGAAGCCAACAAGCAGGTTGCCAAGCTGAAGGAAGCCGGCGCGGACCTCATCGTGCTGATGAGCCACCTGGGCTCTTCCGAGGAAAGCGCCCCCAACCGCATGCAGGACGTGTTGGAAAAGGTGCAGGGCATTGATTTGCTGATTGACGGCCATAGCCACACCACCTACGAAAAGGGCGAAAAAGTGGGCGATACGCTGGTTGTGTCCACCGGCAGCTATAACCAGAACCTGGGCGTTGTGGTGTATGACGGCGAAAAATTGTCCGCCAGCCTGTTCAACGGCCTGAAGAAGAGCGCCCAGGTAGAGGTGGACGGCGTGCTATACTCCGTGCTGCTGACAGCCAAGCTGGACGAGGAAGTAAACGCTGAAATCAACGCCATGGCCAAAGCGGTCAACGATGAGCTGGCCAAGGCCTTCGCCAAGACCGAAGTGCTGCTGAACGGCGAGCGCGACCCCGGCAACCGCACCGAAGAAACCAACCTGGGCGACTTTGCCGCCGACGCCATATTGTGGGCGGCGCAGCAGGCGCTGGGCGATCAGGTAGTCGCGGCCATCACCAACGGCGGCGGCATCCGTGCCAGCATACAGATTGGCGACATCACCATGAACGATATGAAGACGGTATTCCCCTTCGGCAACGAAGTGGCCGTACTGGACGTAACGGGCGCGGAGCTGCTGGAAGCGCTGGAAGCCGCCACCCACTGCACCCCCAAGGCCATCGGCGCCTTCCCCCAGGTGGCAGGCATCGTGTTTAGCGTGGATACCACCAAGCCCTATGAGAACGGCGAACAGTATCCCGAATCCACCTACTATAAGCCCCTGAACCCCGGCGCCCGCGTAACGATTGAATCGGTAGGCGGCCAGCCCTTCGACCTGGAAGCCATTTACACCATCGCCACCAACGACTTTACCGCAGCGGGCGGCGATACCTACTATGCCTTCCGCTACCCCAACGCCACCAGCGGCTATAAGACAGGCGTGGCGCTGGAGGATGCCCTGGTCAACTATGTGACCACCGTGCTGGGCGGCGTGGTGGGCCAGCAGTACGCCGAACCCCAGGGACGCATCACCGTTATCAAATAATCCATTTATGATACCTAAAGGCCCCATGCCATGCGGCATGGGGCCTTAATTGCGGATTCCAAAGGGCATCATGCCCTTTGGTGGGGTGTGGGGCAAAGCCCCACCATGACTACAAGCAAGCAAAACAGCAACGCGTCTTTTGCGTCTCACCAGTCAAGCAGCAAGAAAGCCTACTCCCCTTACTCTTCCCCCCGCCTGGCGAACCATTCCCGCGCCACGTCTATATCGCCAAAAATCTGCTGGCGCATGGCTTCTACCGAAGGGAATTTCATCTCGGGGCGCAGAAACTTCAGGTACTCCACGCGCACCTGCTGGCCGTAGAGGTCCCCGTCAAAGTCCAGCAGGTGTACCTCCACCGTGGGCGGCCCCTCGGGCAGGGTGGGATGATGCCCCTGGTTGAGCACGCCATTCAGCACGCGCCCATCGCCCAAAGTAACCACGGCCAGATAGACGCCGCAGGGCATATTGCAGCCGTCCAGAGGGTAAGCGATGTTGGCGGTGGGAAAGCCCAGCCGCCGCCCAATTTTTTTGCCCTGAAGCACCTGGCCGGTAATGGTAAGGGGCAGCCGCCCCCGGGTATGACAGATGGTGTCCACGCAGTTCCTCCCAAGGTTGAGATCATGAGAAAGTAAAGTGTAACAAGATAGCAAAGCGGTCCCGCACACAGGGGATATTTATGCCTGGGTTGCCTGTTGATACAGCTTCATCAAATGGGCAACGCAGGCGTTTTCATCGCTGATGGGCCAGGCGCGGCCATAGGCTTCCCACACCGCACGGTCGTTATCCTGATGGGCGCGGCGCAGGTCGGGGGGCATTACGATGTCATTATACAGGTCGGCATAGCTGTCATTGGGGTATTTTGCCCGCACGTCCAGGATAGCCTGAGCAGTCTTTTCGATATGGGCTTTCTGGGCATCTGTGGCTTCCGGCCAGACAAAGTTATTGTACACGATGTCTTTGGAATAGCGATAATCGCTCTTTAGCCGTCCCGCTACCGCCCGCATCCAGGCCATGTGGACATTGGAAGTAAGGATGCCGAACTCGTAGGTGGACGCATCCGGCACGAGAAATAATAAGTCAGATGCAATTATATTGGAATCCAGCATCCCGATTGGGATATATCTTCTTCGTTCTGAAGAAACTTTAGGAATCGCAAGATAATTACCGTTATCTGGCTGGGCAATCTGACAGAATACAGAAGGGGTTTCTGCAAATTTTCTTGTTCCTGCGGCAACACTATTCGTTCGGAACTGCTGTACCTTTTCAATTCTGTCTAACACAAACGGACATTTTCTCATTTCGCCGGGACTTACGTCAACCAACCAAAGGCACCAACGTTCCTTTTTGTTGATAAACTCAAAGGAACCGATATATGGCCTAACCCATGGTTCTGCCTGTGGACATTGACTTAACAATTTTCCCTTATCTTCTAATGTCAGAACTAAATGGCCCCCATCTCGTGGCATACTGCCAAATCGTATCTGTGAAACATCGCTAAGAGAAGTGCTTCTTGACTGCAAAAAAACATTTGGTGCATCTACTAAATAAGGACTAATGTTTTTAGCTTCAATTGCACCTTCTTCGTCATAAATCATTTTGGGCTTATTAATATAAGTTTTTGAAAACCCAACAATAACACAATGCACTTTTGCAACTGCTTTAGCCTGATTGTTCCAAACAAAAGACCTGTGTGCATAATTAATGTTGATGCTTTGGTTTTGTATCATCTCTTTCCAAAACGTCAAAACTTGCTGGCCCTGACAAATGCTGTTCGTCGATACAAACGCACATTCAATATGATAGTCTTTTATATATTTTGCCGCTTTATAATACCACGCACAAACATAATCCATCTCTCCAAAGCCTTTTACATGTCCTAAGACATCCTTCATATCGGCAGTCTGTTCTGCATTCATCTGCATTCCACCAATAAACGGCGGATTGCCAATGATATAGTCCAGCTCCTCCGGGGGCACCACCTGCGCCCAGTCCATGCGCAGGGCATTGCCTTGCAGGATGTTGGCATTGTCCCGGATGGGGAAATCTATCAGGTTCATGCCGAAATAGTGGCTGACCTCCTGATCCATCAGGTGCTTCATCAGCAGCAGGCTGACCTTGGCAATCTCGCAGGGGAAGCCCTCCACCTCGATGCCGTAAAACTGGTGCAGCCCCACCTTGGTAAAGGCAGAGGTGGTTAACGCCGTCTGGGTGGTATCGTAGAGCAGCTTTAATACCTCATGCTCCAACTCCCTAAGTTTCTGGTAGGTGATAATCAAAAAGTTGCCGCAGCCGCAGGCGGGGTCCAGAAAGGTTAGGTTAGACAGGCGGTCGTGGAAGGCGTGCAATTCCGCCGTGGTGCTCTTGCTGCGCTCAAACTCGTCATACAAGCCTTCCAAAAACAGCGGATTGATAACCTTCATGATGTTTTCTTCCGAGGTGTAGTGGGCGCCCAGTTCCCGGCGCTCCTGCTGGTTCATAACGCCCTGGAACATGGCGCCGAAGATGGCGGGGCTGATTTGCGTCCAGTCAAAATCGCAGCATTCCAGAAGCGCCTGCCGCATTTTTCCGTCAAACACCGCCATGGGCAGGTTTTCGGAAAACAGCATACCGTTAATATAGCGGAAGCGGCTCAATTCGGGCTGCAGGTTTTTCATCCGCTTTTCCGGGGGCGTGTTCAGCGTATCAAACAGCTGCGCCAGCCGCCCGCTTAAATCGCTGCCATCCTCCCGGGTATCGTGTATGTAATGTTCAAAGCTGTCCTTCTCGAAAATGCCGGTATCATCGGCAAACAGGCAGAACAGCAGCCGTACCAGGTACACCTCCAGCGCCTGCCCGGTATAGCCGTTGGCTTTCAGGGCATCGTGAATGCGCGCCATTTTATAGCTGGCATCGGTGTTCAGTTCAATATCCGTTTTCACCTGGCTGACATCGCCATACCCTGCCAGCAGGCCGAAGATGCGTACCTTCTGCTTCAACTGCCCGACGCGGAAGGGTTTATAGGGATGGTCTTTTTCCAGGTTATATACCCGTATCTTGTCAAAATCGCTGACCATGGCCAGCACGGGCTTATCTTCGGGCTTGAGCGCCTTCACATAGCCCATCACCTGGCTGTAGGCCCTGTCCAGGGATTTGCCCTTGCTTTTCATCTCGATGATAATTTTGCCGGGCAGGAAATAATCCACATACCCCAGGCTGCCATCCAGCAAGGTAATCTGATGCTCGTGCAGGCCTTCCCGCCATTCCACGCCAAATACCTGCATAAAGTCTTTCTCGAAGGTTTGCCCGTATTGGCGCTCGTCCCCCGTGCAGTTCTTCCACCGCCGGGAAAAATCTACCGCGCGGGATTCTATCTGGTTCCAGCTAATCAAGGGAAGACTCCTTTCAGGGTAGGGGTAGGGAATGAAAGTGCAGCGCAGGTTTTTGCTTGGTTATTAACAGTAATATTATCACGATAGACGGATTCTCACAATATTTGATAGAGGGGTGTTTTTTAGTGCAAGGCCTTGGGATTGCTAGGAGTCCACACATGGTTCCGAAACAAACATAAGCCCGTTTGTGTTTGAGAGGAGAAAGAAGCGAAGGGCATTCCGACGAGAATTGACAACCCCTCCCCTTATCGCTATAATCATATCAATGACAGGCGGGTGATGACCCGCCGCAATTTTATACTCTAAAGGAGGTTTTACCCCATGAAGAAACTGGTAGCTATCCTATTGACGTTGCTGATGGTGCTCTCAGCCGGGGCCGCCCTGGCGGAGGGTTCCCTGGTGGTGTACTCGCCCCATGACGCGGATCCCCTGCAGGCCGGGCTGGCCCTCTTTGAGGCCGCCTATCCCAACATCAAGGTGGAAATTATCGCCGCGGGCACCGGAGAGTTGCTGCAGCGCGTCGCCGCGGAAAGCGAAAACCCTCTTGCCGACGTGCTCTGGGGCGGCGGCGCCGACTCCCTGGCCGCCTTCAAGTCTTACTTCCAGCCCTATGTCTGCGCCAATGACGATGTCATTGCCGAATCCTTCAAGGACGCAGATGACCTGTGGATCGGCGAAAGCCCCCTGCCCATGGTGCTGTTCTACAACAAAACCCTGGTCAGCGAGGAAGACGCCCCCAAAACCTGGGAAGACCTGCTGAATCCCAAGTGGAAGGGCCAGATTGCCTATGCTTCCCCCGCCAAGTCGGGCTCTGCCTACACGCAGCTGTGCACCATGATATTCGCCCAGGGCGGCCCTGAAGGCGGCGGTTGGGACTTTGTGGAGAAGTTCTACCAGAACCTGGACGGCAAGGTGCAGGATTCCTCAGGCAACTGTCATAAGTTGGTTGCCTCCGGCGAGTATGCCATCGGCGTAACGCTGGAAAAATCTGCCGTGCTGTATGCCGATAACGCCGACGTGGCCTTTGTGTATCCCCAGCAGAACAGCGCGGTGCCCGATGGCGTAGCAATCATCAAGAACTGCCCCAACCCGGACAACGCCAAGCTGTTTGTGGACTTTGTTACCGGCCTTGAGTGCCAGAAAGACCAGAACGTAAACTGGAAGCGCCGCCCCGTGCGCAACGACCTGGAGCCCGTCGGCCTGGCCCCCCTGTCTGAATTGGATTTAACCGACTACGACTTCGACTGGGCCGCCACAGAGAAAGAAGCCATCATCGAAAAGTGGCAGGAGATTATCGTTAACAACTAACCGACTTTTCTGGGGCTGTAACGGAAACAGGCCGGAGGGCCGCGTTACAGCCCCGCTTTTTTGATAAGGAGTAGCCATGGAATCGTATAACGTAGTGATTCGGGACGCGGTAAAAACCTATGGGGACTTTAAGGCGGTGGCGGGCATCTCGCTGGACATTGAGCAGGGGGAGTTCTTTACCCTTTTGGGGCCTTCGGGCTGCGGCAAAACCACCCTACTGCGCATGATTGCCGGCTTTAACACCATTGACGGAGGCACCATCGCCTTTGGCGACAGGGTAATTAACAATGTGCCTGCCCACAAACGGGACATCGGCATGGTGTTCCAGAATTACGCCATCTTCCCCCATCTGACGGTGAAGGACAATGTGGCCTACGGCTTGAAAGCGCGTAAGGTACCGGCGGCAGAAATCGGCCCCCGGGTGCAAAGCGCCCTGGAAATGGTGCAAATCGCCGACCTGGCCCACCGCATGCCCAATGAGTTGTCCGGCGGGCAGCAGCAGCGGGTAGCCCTTGCCCGCGCCTTTGTCATTGAGCCCAGCGTGCTGCTGATGGACGAGCCGCTAAGCAACCTGGATGCCAAGCTGCGGGTACAGATGCGCACCACCATCAAAAAATTACAGCGCAAGCTGGGTATCACCACCATCTACGTCACCCACGACCAGGAGGAAGCCCTGGCTATCTCCGACCGTATTGCCGTCATGAAAAACGGCCTGATTATGCAGGTGGGCGAGCCCACCCAGATTTATAAAAGACCGGAGAACGAGTTTGTGGCGGGCTTTATCGGCGTGTCCAACTTTTTAGAGGCCGATGTCCAGGGGCAGGACGTACAAAATGCCACTGTCACCGTAGGGGGATATTCTTTGCAGGGTGTCGCGCTGAACACCCCCTACACCGGCAAGGGCAAGATTGCCGCCCGCCCCGAGTACCTGACGCTAAGCAAAGAAGGCATCCCCGGGCGCATTGAACTTTCCACCTTCCTGGGAGATTTTATTGAATACGAAATCCTGCTGGACAACGGGCAGAGTATCCAGCTGAACGAGTACACCAAGGAAGCCTTGAGTATCAAGCCCGACGGTACCCGGGTGCACGTGATGATGGATCCCTCTGCCATTATTATCTACGGTGAAAACGGGGAGGTGCTGACGGCATGATAAAGCTGCCCACCCTAAAAAAGCCCAAGCTGGACTTCTGGTTTTTCGTGAAGGTTATCGTTATCCTGTCCATGCTGTTTTTCCTGGTGTACCCTTTTTCCACGCTGGTTACCCGCAGTTTTTTCTCCAAAAAGGTGGACGGGCCTACGCTGGAAAACTATGCCACCTTTTTCAGTAAGAAATACTATCTGGACGCACTGAAGAACACGCTGTATATCACCTTCGCGTCCTCCTTTACCTGCCTGATTATCGGCGCCCCCATGGCCTACCTGATGACCAGGTACAACATTTTCGGGAAAAAAATCATCTATGTGTGCATCATCCTGGCGCTGATGTCGCCGCCCTTTATCGGCGCTTATTCCTGGATACTGCTCTTTGGCCGGGCGGGGTTTATTACCAAGCTGTTCGCGGGTATGGGCATCAACACACCCACCATCTACGGCCCGGGGGGCATCATATTGGTGTTTACGCTGCACCTGTACCCCTATGTGTACCTGTATGTGTCGGGTGCCCTGAGCAGCATCGACAGTTCCCTGGAGGAAGCGGGGGAAAACCTGGGGTCCTCCAAGCTGCGCAGGCTGTTTACCGTAACGCTGCCCGTGGTAATGCCCTCTGTTTTGGCCGGTACCGTCATGGTGTTTATGACGGCATTGGCCGACTTTGGCACCCCCATGCTGCTGGGCGAGGGCAAGACACGGGTGCTGCCCGTGCTGGTCTATGACGCCTACATGAGTGAGATTGGCGGCAACGCCAACATGGCCAGTACCCTGTCGGTAATTGTGGTAGCCTGCTCCTTAACCGTGCTGCTGCTGCAAAAATACTATGTGGCACGGAAGAACTATTCCATGACAGCGCTGCGTCCCCCCAAGGTGGTGGAGCTGCACGGGTGGAAACGCGCCTTGGTTACTTTGCCTGTGGCATTGATTGCCTTCTTAGGGCTGCTGCCCCAGTTGACGGTGGTCATCTCTTCCTTCATTCGCACCGACTTTACCGGCTTTATCGGCGGCTTCACGCTGGAAAACTACCAGAAAATCTTAAGCCGCCTTGCCACCAACATCACCAACACCTATTACTTTTCTGCCGTGGCTATCGTGTTCATCGTTATTTTCGGCATGCTGATTTCCTATATCCTGGTGCGCAAAAGAGGCAAGGTAGCCAGCATCATGGATTTGCTGGTGATGTTCCCCTACGTAATCCCCGGCTCGGTGCTGGGCGTATGCCTGATTGTGGCGTACAACCGCAAGCCCATTATCCTAACGGGCACGGCGGCCATCATGATTATTTCCTACGTAGTCAGAAAACTGCCCTACACCGTGCGCTCAGGCAGCGCCTTCCTGTACCAGATGGACGCTTCGGTGGAGGAAGCCTCCATTAGCCTGGGGGTATCCCCCATGCGTACCTTCTTTAAGGTAGTTGCCCGCCTGATGCTGCCCGGCATCCTGTCCGGCGCCATCTTAAGCTGGATTACCTGCATCAACGAGTTAAGCTCCTCCATCATGCTGTACAGCGGCAAAACCTCCACCATCTCCGTCGCCATCTATCAGGAGGTCATGCGCATGAGTGACGGCACCGCCGCCGCCCTGGCCTCCATCCTGACGCTGACAACGGTGGCCTCGCTGCTGATCTTCATGCGCCTTAGCAAGGGGAAAGTGTCGATTATCTAAAATAAAACCCGGTAAACAAAGCCTCCACTGCTCATTGAAAAGAGAGTGGAGTTTTTTTGCACTTTGCTCTATATTATAGGAAATATCTATCAGGTCTCCCCCTCTACCTCCCCCAGCTGCACCACCTGTCCGCCCAGGAGACGGGCTTCTTCGGCTTCGTGGGTAACGGCCAGCAGGGTACTGTTCTGGGCATGGTTGTTTACATAGGCAATGGCCTGCTGCCGGGTGGCGCCGTCCAGGCCCTTGAAGGCCTCGTCCAGGATAAGCAGCTCCGCGCCGTACAGCACCGCCCGGGCAAGGGCCACCCGGCGGCGCATGCCGCCGGAGAGGGTGCGCACCGGCTGGGCGGCGTCCTCCCGAGTAAGGCCCAGTTGATTCAGGTGGGCAAGGATGTCCCGCGCGGCCACGGCATTGCCCGTTACAAAGCGCACATTATCCAGGGCGGAAAAGCCTTCGCACAGCCTGTCCTCCTGGAACACAGCGGCAATGCGCCCGGGCACACCGGACAGGGTGCCGCTGTCGGGGGTTACAAAGCCCATCAGGATGTTGAGCAGCGTGGTCTTGCCCATGCCGGACTTGCCCATCAGGCAGGTTGTTTGTCCGGCGGGCAGGGTAAGATGCACATTCTGAAGCACCAATTTGCCCTCAAAGGCCTTGGTAATGCCCCGCAAAACAATGTCGCTCTGGGGCTTTGCCGCGGCATGTCCCTCGGCCTGCCGGGCAGGGGCGGGCACGCTTATCACACGCTTTTCAGCAAACAGGCAGCCCAAAATATAGAGGAAAACCTTCTCAAACAGCACGCTGAGCAGCACAATCAGCACCGTCCAGGTAAACAAATCCACGGTGTTCAGGTACACCTTGGCATCGTAGAGCCTTTCCCCCATGGTGCCCGAGGGCAGGCCGATAACCTCCGCCGCCACCCCCGCCTTCCAGGCCATGCCCAGGGCGGCGCTGCACGCGCCCAGCAAAAAGGGCTTCAGCTGGGGCATATAAACCATGCGCAGGCGGCGGGAAAAGGGCACCCGGAACAATTTGGCCATCTGCAACAGCTGCCTGTCGGTGGCCAGAATACCCTCCAGCACGCTGGAATAGATGACGGGAAACACCATCAAAAAGGCGATAAAGGTGGACAGCCGCCTGGCGGACAGCCACAGCAGCGCCAGAATCACAAAGGACGCCACCGGCACCGATTTCACCGTCAGCACATAGGGTTTCAGCAACACGCGCACAAAGGGGAAGCGCGCCGCCGGGATGGCCAGCAGGATGCCTGCCGCAAGGCCCAGCAAGAAGCCCAGGGCAATCAGGGAAAAGCTATTGAATATGCTGGTAAAGAAACCCGCCTCCCGCCAGATGGTGGTCAGGCGCACAGCCACCTGCCAGGGGGATACCAGCAGCAGGGGCTGATGGAGCGCCATTGCCGCGGCCTGCCATACAAGCAGGGCCGCGGCAATGGAAATGATATTTTGTGTTTTCGCCTTAAGGCGCGCCATAGTAGAAGTCGTCCCCCGGCATCTGGCCGCCTACAGCCTGGGGCTTCTGGTCGAACAGGGTTTGCAGGTATCCCTGGGCGGCGGCCTTCATCTCGTCACCCGACAGCGCCACCAAGTTGCACAGGGGCAGCGCCTTCTGGGCGATGGGCGCCTTGACGATGCCGTATTTTTCCATCAGCGGCGCGGCGTCGGCCACATTGGCGTTAATCCAGGTAACGGAGGCCTCGTAATCCTTCAGGAAGTTTTCGACGGCTTCGGGGTTCTGCTCGGCAAATTCAGAGCGCACGATGACGGCGGCGGTTACCAGACGGCTGCCGTTGTTCAGCTTGTTCCACTCGTCCTCCAGGCTCAGCGCGATGCGCAGGCCCTCCACCTGCGTCTGGGCCACGGTGGTAAAGGGCTGGGGCAGCATGGCGACGCCCGTTTCCTGCGCGCTGAGGCGGGCCACCGTTTCGGTGGGCTCGCTCATCCATTCCATGGTGACATCCTTGTTGATGTCCAGGCCGTTTTGCGCCAGCAGGTAGGTAAGGCTCATTTCCGGGGTGGTGCCCTTGCCGGTGGAGTAGATGGTTTTGCCCTTCAAATCCTGGATGGACTGCACGCTGTCGCCGCCCTTTTCCACGATGTAGAGCACCCCCAGGGCGCCCACGGCCAGCATCTTCACCTGGCCCTTGGTGTTGTTGTACAGAACCGCCGCCAGGTTGGCGGGCACGGCCATGATGTCCATCTCCCCCTGGAGCAGCTTGGGGGTTAATTCATCGGCGGTAACGCCCATGGTAAAGTCGTAAGTGTTGAGGGTGGTCTTGGCTTCGTTATCCTCCAGCAGCTTCACCAAGCCCATGGTGGTGGCGCCCTTCAGCCCGCCCAGGCGGACAGGGGCCTGTTCTGCGGATACGGGAACCATACCCAGCATTAGGGCAAAAAGCAATAACAGCGCGGTGATTTTCTTCATTGTAAAACCTTCCTTTCAGCAGGCGGCAGCGCCGCCGGGGTTTGTCCACAACTATTATACCCATTTCTCCGCGCTGAAACGTTGCATCCGCAACGCATCGGGACATGTTTTACAAGCGGGACATATTGTGCCCGAAAGAGACAACAGAAAACGGGCATTCATGTTAAAAACTTTCGTGTATTTGGTGTCTCTTCGAATGTATATTTTCCCGGCCATCCGTTTACGCTTAACACAGTTTCTCCCGCGATGGTTTTTATATCCAAGGAATCAATACCCCAATGGAAGGTCATGTTCGCCAACTTGATAAAATCCAAGTTGTTTTCATTGAAATACTGTTCCATAGGCTTGGCCAAATCATGTAATTTTTCGCTGATAATCTGTTTCGTCTGTTGTGTATACATGATACCCTCCTTTGCCACTATATGATGTTTCTTTTTTGCCCGAAAACTCTATGGAAATATTCCTCTTTCTTACAATGGCTAAAGAATACTTTCATTATACTATCACATTTTCACTTATTTCATAAATGCACTATTAATGCGGCTACTTTTTTCCATTTTTTTAAATTTTCCGCATACCATAAAAAGCGACCATCCTGCATTTCAGGTGATCGCCTTTTATGGTCATATAGTGTCTTTACTAAATTTTAGGCATTACTCCATCTTATCCAGGCCCCACATCAGGTAGGCAAGGTCCGCCCGGGTGGCGGGCGCAAGGGGGGCGATGTTGCCCTCCACCAGCGCCATCATGCCGTTGCCCAGGGCAAACTGCACGGCGGCCTTCAAATCCGCGGGCACATCTGCGGCGTCTGCCGTTTCAGGCAGGGGCTGCAAGCCTGCCTGCACCTCCATGCCGGCGGCCTTGGACAGGAAGGCCGTCGCAATGCCCGCCATCTCCGCACGGGTCATGGCGTCTTCCGGCTTGGCGTCGGCGCTTAGAATCTGCATCTGGGCCAGCATGGCGATGCCCTGGGCGGTATCCGCGGGGACGCCCGACAGGCTGAACAGGGTGGCGACAAAGTCGCCCACCGTGGCGGGCTCTTCCGCGCCAAAGGCCGTATCGCTCAGGGGCTGCATGGCTTTCTTATCCAGGATAAACTGCACCGCCTCGTCGTACCAGGCGCCCTGCCCCACATCGGTATAGGCGGCGTCGGAGGCATCCTTCACAGCGAAGGGGTTGTACACCTTTTCGTAGAGCGCTTCGTTTTCCTTGATCACCGCTTCGCCGCCGCCGGTGGAAATGTAGCCCCTTTCGTAGAGTGCCCTGTATAATTCTCCATAGGCCTTTACCTTGTCCACCGTCAGCTCTTTCAATTGGCGCATCCAGGTCAGCACCCGCTCCTGGGGCTTATTGTCCAAAGCGTTCAGCAGTGCCGACAAGGCGCCGGACAATTCCCCCTGGGACAGGGCAAAGTTGCTGTAGGCGGACAGGATGTACCCATTCAGGGTTTCCTGATCCAGTTCCATGCTCTCGATGCGCTCGGGCAGCTGGGCATAGACATCAAAGGTTTTTTGCACATTGGGGTCCCGGAAGGAGAGGATGAATACCCCCTCCTCGGTGGCTGCGTGCTGCACGCCATAGGCGCCGTACTGTTCCCGCAAGTCGGGGTACAGGAAGGCGTCGGACACCAGCAGGGTAACGGCGTCCATCTCCCCATTGGCTTCCTTCAGCCCCAGGGCTTCGTTGGGGGCGTAGAGCATGTTGTACTGCACGGCGGCATCCACCACGAAACCCTCAGCCTTTGCAACCTCAGGCAATTGATATTCCGCGTTGTCCCGCTGCTCGTCATCCAGATACTTGATGAAACTCTCCGCCGCCTCACGGTGAATTGGGCAGCTTTCATCGCTGCCCGCGAAGGCAGACACAACCCCGTCGCGCACCAGAACGAAGGAGCGAACGTCCTCAAGCTTTTTAAGGGCTTCCTGAGGATTTTTTTCCAGCAGTTTTTCCGCTTCCTCAAGGAAGGCGTAGTAGTCCAGATGGTTCAGGTAGGTAAAGTAGGTAAAGCCCTTAGAGGCGCTGGCAAAGGCGCGGTAGACTTGCAGCTGGTACACGCCGTTGGTCAGGCTCTGTTTGAGGCTGGTCTTAATCTGCCCCACCACGTCCTTAATCTTCTGAGCATCGTCCAGGTTGGTGTTAAACAGCAATTCAAAGGCCAAATCATAGGCCGGCTGCATGTCCTCATCCAGGGCAATCCAGCTGAGGCGCAGGTAGGGGTCAAAGCCCTTGCCGTCAGGGCCGGTAAACACTGTGGGGCGCAGCTGCATATTATAGAAGTAGCGGGTCATCAAAGCGTTTAGCTTCGCGTTATCAAATAATTGGGTATCCAGTTTGCCCAGCAAATCGGTATACAGCTTGTACCAGTGCAAATCTTCCTGCGGAATGGCATGGGCGGGTAAAAGCAGCACGGCCTGCCCCACCTGGCTGACGGAGGCCTGGGCATGCATCCTGCGCACGCCATCCTCTCCCTTTTCATCAGTGATAGTGTATATGCGCTTTTCTACCGGCAGGCTGGACACTTCCACCGCCTGCAGCTGCTTGACATACTGCTCGGCGCTGTCCTGTTTCTTTTCGCCATGGGCATTGGTGGCGTCCACCAGGGCCTGCAATTCTTCCTGGGTCATGGCAGCCTTGCGGGCAGCCAAATCTTCTTTCAGGGCCTGCGCCTGCTGTTCCTTAAGGCCGGGCGTCGGCCGGGTAACCGTCAGCGCCGTGCGGGTATTGTTCAAAAGGTTGTCCGTAATCACCCGCTGGTAGGAGCCATCCATGGCGAAAGGTACATAGTTGGCCGTGTTGTCCACATAGTCGCTGTAGGCGTTGGTATCGCCGGAATCCGCCCAGTAGTAAGCCACCGTGGGGGCGATGTTGGCGCCGATGTTGCTGTTTTCCGTGGTCAGCAGCAGCGCCAGGCGGGTGGCAGCCGCCACGCCTTCCACCGCCGTCTGATCAACGCCGTTTTCCGCAATCTGTTTGAGGGCATCCTCTACCAACTCCTGGAACTTCGCGGCATCCTCCTGCGCCATGCCCTGGGCAGCGAATACCAGCGCCGCCTCAGGCTTGCCGTTTGAGTAGGAGCAGCTGGCGGTAGCGGAGGGCAGTTTTTCCTTCACGGCCTGCTGGAAGGGGGAGGATTTTTCGTTCAGCAGCGTAGCCAACAGCTGCATCACCTTGTCATCCTCTTTAGATATGTTCCTCAGCACATAGCCAAACTGCACCACGGCGCCCTTGGTGGTATCGCTGCTGCTTTCCACGGGGAAATCAAACTCCGCGCTGACAGGGGCAGTCAGCGGGGTGTAGCCCGCGTCCTTAAAGGTGAACTGCCTTTTTTCAAACGCTGAAAAATAGCCGTCCAGCAGCGTAAGGAAAGCCTGCGGGTCTTCAAACTTGCCGTAGAGCACCGTCAGCGAGTTGGAGGGGTGATAGTAAGCATCGTGATAGTTTTTCAAATCGTCCCAGGACATTTCGGGGATGTGCTGGGGATGACCGCCAAAGGAGTTGCCCATCCGGCTGCCGGGGAACAGGGTTTTGCGCATGTTGAACATGGAGGCCATTTCAATGGTGTAGGCCCCCTGCATTTCGGTGTACACGGTGCCCGACAGCGTCAACTCGTCTTCCATGGTGGGCAGGGTGTAGCGCCACGCCTCCTCGCGGAAAATGTTTTCCTCCTGCATCAGCAGCGGGTTAAACACGCTGTCGGTGTAGTAATCCGCGTATTTCAGCAGCTGCTTTTCCGACAGGGACGCCACGGGGTAGGTGGTCATCACGTCGGTGGTCATGGCGTTCATATAGGTGTTATAGGTCTGGTGAATCAGGTTAAAAAACAGCGCCTGGGAGGGGTACTTCATGGAGCCCCCCAGGGTGGCATGCTCGAACACATGGGGCAGCCCCGTATCATCCACCGTTGGGGTACGGAAGGAAATATCGAAGGCGCGGTTGGTGTCCTCATTCTGCAGCAGCATCACCAGCGCCCCTGTCTTCTCGTGCTCCAACAATGTTACATCGGCATCCACCAAATCAAGGCGGGTATTTTCTTTAACGATAAAGCCCACGGCTTTACCTCCTTCCTGAAACGCGTGCGCCGCGCTTTCCGCCTTCAGCGGACAAGCGGGTAGCAGCAGTATACAGGATAAAAGCCCGGCAAACCATCGTTTGATTGTATTTTTCATCATTTCCTCCTCCTAAAAAGTATACATCTTCCCACAATTCATGGTATGCCCCTGGTGAGGGCTTGTCAAGAAAACCGTCGGTTTTTTCGCCTGGATTTTACTTGCTTTTTACCGGAGGTTTGAATGCTTGAAAACATGCTGAACAGATAAAAAAAGGAGCCGCCTTACGATAGCGGCCCCGATTACAGGCACGACATGTGATGGTTATACATCCTCCCTTTCGTGCAGCAAACGAAACTGATTTTTATGATAGGTTAAAATATGCTCCCGCTGCATGTTGCTAAGTTCCCGGGAGAGGGCGCTGCGGTCCGCCCCCAGGTAGGCCGCCATGCCGGCGCGGTCCATGGGCAGCAAAAAGGGCTGGCCCTTTTGTTTCTCGTGCTGGCTGAGCAGCGCCGTCAGCTTGCCCCTCAGGCTTGGTTTGGACAATATTTGGATGCGGTCGTTCATGGACAGGGTGCGCTCGGCCAGCATGGCGGTAAAGCGCCGCGCCAGCATGTTACGCAGGTCATCCAGATTGTCGCCGTGCATCCAGGCGGTTTCCAGCCACAGCACGCGGCAATCCTCCCGGGCGATGATGTACACGGGGGATTCCCTTTGCAGATAGCACAGCGCCTCCCCAAAGGTGCCGCCCGCGCTGACATTGCTCATCAGCATGGGCTGGCCGTCAAAATCGTCCATGTAGGCCTGCACGGTGCCGCTCAGCACCAGGCCGAAGGCGGGCAGCAGACGGTAGACCGCCTTCAGGATATCCCCCTTGGGGTGCGTCTTTTCCCGGGCAGCGTATACCTTCAGCGCCTGGGGCAGCTGGCTTCCCAGCCCCTTAAAGAGGGAACAGCCGCGCACCACATCCTCAAAAGCATCCATGTCCATCCCTCCCGGGCATAAGATTTTCATCTGTATTCTATCTCTTACGCGTTGCGAATGCAACGTGATAATTTTCAAAAATGAAACTCGTGTTGTCAGTAAAACCTTGTTATTCATGAATGGAACAAATCTACGGTTCACGATGTACGATCGTGTACACCCTTGAGCGCCTTGGCAACCTGTGTTACGATGTAACTACTCTTTAGAAAACATTACCACAGAGAATCTGAAAATGATGCTCATGGGAGGTTGGTGCAAACGTTGGAACGGATGAAAAAGCGGCATCATTGGAAAAGCCAATTAAAGATTAGCATGTAAAGATTACGAAGAAAGGAACCTGTCGTATGTCAGATGTCGAGAAATCTTCAGAAGTTGAAAAATCTATTGAAAACGAAAAAATTGGCATTGAAGAATCTCAGAAGAAATATGGATCAATTGTTACATGGCTTAAAGAGAGCGAAATTTATCAATTCCTTGCAGAGAACACCTCAACAAGAATAGCAATCCTAACTTTCTTGTTCGCTTTGTTTTCTATTATTGCGCAGTTAATTATTTCTGCATTCAAAAGCGGTTACTTAGGAGTATATAAGATATCACTTGAAAATGTTGGTTATTTACCAGATAAGAATTTTATAAGTTTGACTATTGATGGAATTATGTTCATTCTAATGCTGTATCCAACTAAATATTTCTTTGATGTACTAATGGACATTTCGTGGCATAGACAATTGAACAGAGATATAAAATATTTTGAAAAGATAGGGGGACAAAAATTCCCATACAGGAAAAGCAAAAGGTGGCAAAACTTACTGTTTTTAATCTTATTAGCCATGTCCTTTACTGCGCTTGCCGCATCATTGTTTCTTGCAACTATCCCCGGAGCGATAAGAGAAGTATCAAACTGGATAATTGTTGGAGTTGTTCTGTTATTTGCAGAAATAATACTGGCTGTTATATTATTTTGTTTTAAAAAATTCAATCAACCTCTGAGCAAGGAATTAAATAAAAAAAGAAATAACGGGCTTTCAAATTCTGAAAAACCCGCGGAACACATCAGCGAAAAAAGGTTAAATACACGGGTTTGGGATATTTCATCCATCATCATGCTTATTGTAATATATGCGGCAGGGTCATTTTTGTCTGGAGCATCTAGCGCAAACACAAAGAAGACATATCCCATTATCAACAATGAGTATGCTGTCGTCCATCAAGACAATGAAAAATACTGGGCTGTTTCAATTGTAATATCTGGCAATGATGCTGTTATCCATACAAATAAGCACCGAGTGTATAATGTTGAGGGACAAGAAATTGTCTTTTGTACATTTGAACAAGTGAAAATTACAAATTAATTTAAACAAGTAAAGATACTTCTATTCATTCCCAAACAATCATATTTCAACATAACACATATAGTCCGAAAAGCGGCTGGGATTTTCTCCCAGCCGCTGAGTCGTTCCTTTAAACCATCTTGAGAATTGTTAGAACCTGTTTTTGTGGATGTTCTCTATCTGAATTTCCATTGGATTGATTCGGTAGGAACTCTTCATGAAGCTTTTATTTCCTGGGTTTCCTTGAGTTTTCCTCTGGGATTTACCTTGGTTTTTACCTTGATTGGTGCTTCATGTTTTCTTTTGCCTGTCTGCTTTGGTTGGTATTTTACGTTTATTTGGAAAGTCTGTTTCAGTTTTCCCGTTACAGTTTTTCTTCCGTTTGGCTCCTCCAACGCTGTTGCAGACATATGTGAAGCTTTTACTAAATATTTGGATTTCCCCTTGGTTCGGATGTTGGTTTTCCCTTTTTCCTTAAGATGTTTCAGGTTTTCCCTGATACCTTGTGAACCTTGGTTTCGGTTTTCCCGATTTTCCTTTTTTGCTTCACGACTGGTTTTACAATTCCACTACGCGCACACGGGCTTTATGCTAAATGGTTTTCTACCTTTTTTGTTCCGGGTAAAGACCCGGTGAGGGCGCCCGTGCTATTCAATTTTCCGGGGCTGCGCGCTTGCTTCTCCCGGTTTTGCTTATCCATCTATATGGTGGTGATTCATCTTGGCGTTACTGTGTAGCGCTGAATCTCTTTTTGTTAGCCTTTATGATGGGCGAAGCAAGCGCAAATCTGGATCGTGGGATCATCATTGTACAACGGAATCGCCCCCTTTCTCGAGATGCTGATTATATTTGAAGAACTATTTGTGGATTTCCTGAAGTTTTGATAGTTCTTCCATCATCCATCTCTTTGTTTGTCTATACTATAACACCGCTTGTACATTCTGTCAACACTTTTTCCAGAAAACACAAAAATATTTTTTCTTCCCGTAATACAAGCTGTTACCGGCGGCCAAAGCGCTCGTCATAGGCGGCGATGGCCTCGGAAATCACCTTGATGGCATCCTTGCGGCCGTGAATATCCCCCGGCGTGGTCTTGACGCCCTCCAGCTGCTTGTAGACGGCGTAAAAATGGCTCATCTCGTTGAAGAGGTGGGCGGGCAGTTCCTCCACGGCGCTGTAGCAGTTGTAGGCGGGATCGCCAAAGGGGATGGCGATAATTTTCTCGTCCTTGTCCTTGCCGTCCTTCATGGACATGACGCCAATGGGATAGCACTGCACCAGTACCAGGGGGTCCAGGGGCTCGGAGCACAGCACCAAAACATCCAGGGGATCCTTGTCGTCGCCAAAGGTACGGGGAATAAACCCATAGTTGGCGGGGAACTGGGTGCTGGTATGCAAAATTCTGTCCAGTATGATGGCGCCCGATTCCTTGTCCAGCTCGTACTTCTTTTTGCTGCCCTTGGGAATTTCCACCACCACGATAAAGTTGTCCGCCTTAATACGGCTGGAGTCGATATCATGCCAGAGATTAACCATGCGCTGCTCTCCCTTCTTTGCTATGCGGGGTACACAGAAACAACCGGCTGTTTACCGGTATGCGATTGTACCCCGCCATAGTTTCTGTACCCATAGTATACTTATATTTTGGGATTATTACAAGTAAAGGAAGCCTTTCGCTTCTCTGTGAAGTCTATCAGTCAGCCCGGTTGGTTAAAAGAGCAGCTTTTCCGCAATAACAACCGTATCTCCCTCTTTGGTTGATTCTTTGCCTGCTGCCATAAACCCGTTCTTTTTCCAAAAGCATGCCGCCTGCTGGTTTCCTTTCGCATAGCCTAACCGGATAGACGTAAAACCCGCACCCTTAAGAGCATCGCATAGGGCATCCATCATCCTTGTGCCTAACTCGCGGCCTTGTCTTGAAATATCAAGCATAAACAAACCAATCCACGCGATGCCGGGATGCGGATAGCCTTCCAGCAAATCTAAAACGGCAACGAGGCTTGTCCCCTGCCAGATACCCACAAAATGCTTGTTCTTTTTGCTGATACCGTTGGGCCGCTCTTCCATGGCCTGCCGAATACCTTCCACCGATGGCGGAGGAGGGCAATAACGAAAATATAAAGGGTTGCTTTTAAACAGCGCCAAAACGGAAGGTATGTCGGCTTCTGTCATGTATCTGACATCGTATGTCAGCAAGCGTGGCGGCATGTCCATATCATTCATCCGCCGCTTTTTTCGCCCTGCCCATGCCCTCCACCTGTTCCCGGGTGGCGTTCATCAGCAGGGTTTTGTTGTTGGTAAAGGTAACAAAACCGGCGGGCGCGCCGGGCGTCTTTTTTACATACTTGCGCAGCGTGTAGTCTACCGGCACCGACACGCCGTAGCCCTTGGAATACCATGCGGCCAGCTGCGCGGCCTGGTGCAGCGTTTGGGGGGACACCGCCTTGCCCTGGGTGTGGATGATGACGTGGGAGCCGGGCATGTCCTTGGCGTGCAGCCACATATCCTCCCCCTGGGCAATTTTTAATAATTGCTCGTTCTGGGCGCTGCTGCGGCCCACGGAAATCTGGGTGCCGTCCTCCGCCGCATAGCGCAGGGGCTTTGCCTGGGGCGGCTTCTTGATTTTCTTGTCCTGGGAGGGGATTTTCAGCAGCCCCTTGTCGTACAGCGGCTGGCGGATTTCCCGCAGATCATCGCCGCTGTGGGCGCTCTCCAAAAAGTAGAGGGCATCCTCGATAAGGCGCATGTCGTTTTGCGCCTCGGCAATCTGTTCCCCCGCCATGCGGCGGGCCACATTGGCCTTGCGGTATTTCTTAAAGTACCGCTGGGCGTTCTGGGCGGCTGATAGGGCAGGGTCCAGGGTGATTAACAGGGGCTGATTGTTGTCGTAGTAGTTGGGCAACTCCGCCTGCTCCGCCCCCTTGTCCACCATGTGGCCGAAGGCGGTTAGCAGCTCCCCGG
>CAZCBC010000011.1:0-8260 GCA_964496775.1 uncultured Oscillospiraceae bacterium | reverse complement strand
CAGCGCGTCGCGGTTTTTGCAGCCCTCCAGCTCCTCCTGCTGGGCGGCGATGCGGTTTTCGCACCGGGACAGGGCGTTTTTGAGGGTGCGCCGCAGGGCGCCCGCCCGCTGGGTCATGCGGTCGTGACGGTCCTTCTCGTAGTAGAGGGTATCGATAGCCTCAGACAGCGTTGGGAGATGCTCCAGCCGGGCGCCCTGACGTGTCAGGAAAGGGAAGGGAAAGGCGTCCAGGGGCACACCGTCTTCGCCGCGGAGGAGGCAGGGATCAAAAAGCCCGGGCAGGGAATGCAAAAAATCTTCCAGCCGCTGGGCGAGGACGGGCAGGTCGCTGATGTCCTGCATCAGGGGCGTTTCCTGACCGGTCAGGCGGAAGGCAATCTCTTTGGCGCTGCCCGCCGAAAGGCCGGAAATGTTGTCGGCCAATAGCTTGTCCAGCCGCCCCGGCTGGCCCTGAAGGCGGGTTAGGAGGGCGTGGGCAGCAGCATCCTCGGGGGATAGTTTGTCCTGTACGGGGGGCATGTCAAAGGGCAGACCGGGCAGCATGGTGCGCACGCGGCTCATATCGTCGGTGACGCGGCGGATGCTGTCGATGATGATGCCGTTTTGCACCAGGGTTAGGTTGGTGTGGCGGCCCATGGCCTCAAAGTAGAAGGCTTTTTCCTCGGCATCGCCCATGTCGCTGAGGGCGGATATGTCGATGCGCAGCAGACGGTCGCCGTTTAGCTGGGTAATGCCCAGGATGCGCCCGCCCTGAATGTGCTTGCGCATCAGCATCAGAAACATGGGGGCCTGCTGGGGGTTTTCGTAGGTATTTTGCGTCAGGTGCATGCGGGTGTAGGTGGGCCCGGCGGCAATCAGTAAACGGTGGTTCTCCCCCTGGTTGCGGATAAGCAACACCAGCATGTCCTTAAAGGGCTGGGTCACCCTGTCGATGCGCCCGCCCGCGAGTTTTTCATTCAGTTCCCGGGCGATGTAGCCCAGGGTCAGTCCGTCCAGCGGCATTTTTTCTCCTTATCATTTATTAGATATTACAGAACTTTAAAGGATGGGATTCCAAAGGGGTCCCTTTGGTGGGGTATGGGGTGAAACCCCATATACAAAACGTAAGCAAAACAGCGTAGCGTATTTTACGGTTAAACGTACCTGTAATTAGGAAGAGCACACCTTGTCCCCGCCCCCCACACACCCTACCCATGCAGCCAACTCACCACATCCTCGCTTCGCACCATGCCCAGCTTCTCCTGCAATTTCAGCGACGCGTGATTGTCCGTAAAAACCTGACCATAGGGCACCTCGCCCCTTTGCAGGATGCGGTTAATCAGCAGCGCTTCCAGGGTGTAGCCATACCCCCTAAGCCGATACTGCGGAAAAATGTACAGCATGCCCATGCTCTGCTCGGTGTGCTGGCCGATAAAACCCACCATCTCCTGCCCAAGGTACCCGCCCAGCAGGCTGCCATCGCGGATATGGGCTTCCACCTCGTTTGGGTCAAGCAGCGTGTAATGCCGGGTAACCAGGTCTAATTCGGAAAGGGGGATGCGATCTAAGTATACCTCCACGTTCAGGGCAATGGGCGTCTTATGGGGGTACACCACATTGTAGCATAATCCCCGGCTGTGGAAGCCATACCTGCACATGATGGCTTCGTCCGCCCCGGTGCGCTCGTTCACCATGAGGGCGCAGTCCTCCACGCCCTCCATGATATGCAGGGCGGCCTCGTCGCTGTCGGCGCACAGGATGTGCAGCCCTTCCTTCATATACAAAAGCAGCGCGTCCCCCGTAAAGCGAAGAACCTCCGCCCTGCCTTTGTGCAGCACGGCCCGGGCGGTTACACGCTGCAAGGGACGCTGGTTGATGAAATCAAAAACGGCTTGTTCCATGGCGGCCTTTCCAAGTTGGAGTTGCTTGTTTGTTATGTCCTGATATATGGAAAGATTTTAAATATAATCATCATATTTTACACTGAGTACACAAAAAAGGGAGTTTTCTCCCCTTTTCATAAAAAAATTAAGAACTTAAATCCACGCTTTCAGCAATAGAAACAAGTAAAACAACGCCACAATAATTACAATAGTCAACAACAACATTTTTATCTTCATCAATCATTCACCTCTGATTTCTATTAGTACTTATTTAAAAACGAAGGTGTATTCATCAGAGTTTAACACCCCTATCAAAAACCCTTTAATAAGCAATTTCGCGTTGGTACGCGCGTTTTCTAATATGCCATTTTTTAGCGCTTTCTGTTCTGCGGCTTTTTTTAGCTCCAACAATCCCTTGTTCATATCATTAAGTCCGATAGGGTTGAAAATATTGTTGGATTCATCAAATATCTCAAAACTATTTTCGTCAATTGCGGTGCTGAGAATCTTTGCTTCCGGCAGAGTTACTGTAACTTTCTTCGCCTTCTCGTCAACATCAATCTTGACCGCCTCAAAATCAATCCCCGCTTTAATTGTACCATCGTAACTGTAAATAAACTTGTTTCGTGTCAGCGGAATTTCTACACCCCACAACTCACGCGCGTTGGAGATTGTTTGCACACTCGTAAAGTAACCTGCCTGTGTTGCCAACTCTCCAATGTTTTTCAAGCCTAGGTCTGTCACTTTGTTCAATTTGTCCGTTCTTTCACCAAAGCCGCCTAAGGCAAAGGTTCCGACAAGGACAATAATAACTACAAGCGCTACCAGAATGCCTACTTTATATTTTATCGCCATCGGATTTTTATTCCAGTAAAGATTCCACAGGATTTTAAAGATGTTTTTTTCCTTTTTATCAGGTGTTGTCATGATTATATCCTCCTACTTTTTTTAGAGCGTATTGTTTGAATTTTTACCTAACACCGTACCTCAGGCATTATAGCACTTTTCGCCACAAAAGCACCATATGTGACCACCAATATCTTACTTGCCTTTTTCACGCAAAACTTGCCTATGATCCTCCCTACCCTGGAGGCATTTCTTCCTCCACCATATGAATCAGTTCGCTCAAGCGCATATCCAGGGCCTCCGCAATGCGCCACAGGGTTTCGACATTGGCCTTCTTGCTGCCATTTTCTATCATCGCCAAATGGCTCCGCGCGATTCCCGCCAGGTCTGCCAGCACCTGCTGCGTCATCCCCCGTCTTGCCCTGATTTCCCCGATGACCTGTCCAATTATTCTGCTGTTGTAAAGCACTTTTTCGCTCCTTTCTCTGAAGGTAAGTCCTTCACAACAGCGCTTGTTTTTTACGCGATGATGATAAACAAAAAACACCCCGCGTTTGTCTGCGATGGTAGACAACATACGGGGTAAGGCAGTGATATAGTAAAATTGCGTGAGAAGCAGGGTTATGTTGCGCTCCAAAAAACCAAATCAGCAGACATTAGCGCCCGGCTTGAATAAGACCGTTTCAAAAAAAATGATTACATGGAGGTACATATGAGGAAATTCTTACGTTTTTCTGTGTGTTTCATCATGATACTTGCAATGGTAACAACAGCCTGTGCCGCGCCCTCAGGGAAAAAACAAAGCGGCTTTTCTTCTGCGACGAACCAGAAAATATCCTTCGGAGGGGTTTCACTGGAAATACCGTCATATTTTGACGTTCTTTCGGAGGAGTCCAGCGATACCTATCTCCACTATTACCCTGAGGAAAAAGACTATTATTGCTCTCTTAGCCTTGCTATTTGGGAGGATTCCCTGACTCAAAAGGAGTTTGAAAAGAATTCCTCCGCCTACGCTAAAAACTATTTGAATGGAATAAGCGAATCAAGCAACGGTTCTCTGATTTATAAAATCAAAAACTCGAAAGCCACAAAGGTTGCCGGCGCGCCCGGCAGAATCGTCACCTGCGATCTGTTGGATGATAAGAAAACAAAGGTTTCCTCTTATATTTTCGCGCTGCTCTATCGCCCTTCACTGCAAAGAGTTCTGTTTATCGGCGTGATGGAGGACGTAATCGACGCCTCCAACTATGATTATCTGGGGGATTTCAATAAAATCATCGCATCCATCCAGCAAGAAGGCGCGGCAGAAAAAGCCCACGCAAAAAGCGGCATCCGGGACTCATTCAAAAAGACAATGGATGAGTTCGAAGCGTTTTTTGATGATTATGTCCGGTTTATGGAAAAGTACGCTGAGTCGGAGGACGTCATCGGGTTGATGGGCGATTATTTTGCCTTTATGCAAAAATACACCACCACCATGGAAGCGCTGGAAGAAATTGATGATGGAAGCCTTTCGGATGAAGAACTCCTGTACTACACCGAAATCATGCTCCGTATCAACAACAAGCTGTTGCAGGCTATGTAGGCCACCGCTAAAAGTTGCAGTCAATATTAGCATCAAAGGGAGCAGGAAAACAAATGAGTAAAAACTATGAATATGAGGGCAGCAGCCAGTTTAAGCCCATCTCGCCATGGGGCTATGTAGGGTATGGGCTTCTCTTTTCCCTTCCCGTTGCCGGGCTCATTATCCTGATTATTTTTTCCTTCAGCAAAGATAACATCAACCGGCGCAACTACGCACGATCGTATTGGTGTTGGATGCTTGTCATAATCATTCTCGGCATCATCCTGCTGGTCAGCGGGGTTCCCTTCTTCAAAAATCTCCTTCGGGCACTTTCATAAGACACAAAAGCAACCGGGAAAGGCGTTTCATAAACCTTTCCCGGTTGCTTTTGTTTGTACGAATAATCCTTCGATTTAAATCCGTACTTGTCCTGCCCGCCGCAACGATTCGCTTCGCTGTCGTTGCTTGGGTTTTGGTGCTGCGCACGGGAGACGCCGGGGCGTCTGCCCCGGGCCCCAACAAGGGGTTTCACCCCTTGACCCTTTTTCGCCTTCGGCGTTGCGTACTTAGTTGGTGCCGATTGTGGCCCTGATACGCCGCACGCCTGCGGAGCTGGCTTCTTCCTTCTGAATCTTGAAACTGACCAAATCCCCGGTATTTTCGGCATGGGGGCCGCCGCAGATTTCCTTGCTGAAGTCGCCCATGGTGTACACCTTCACCTTGTCGCCGTACCTGTCGCCAAACAGGCCGATGGCGCCCTCCTGGGTGGCCTGCTCCACCGTCATCTCCTCAAAGCTGATGGGCAGCTTTCTCTCAATGGCCTCGTTGACCAGCTTTTCCACCTCGGCCAGTTCTTCCTTGGTCATCTTGCGGCCAAAGGTAAAGTCGAAGCGCAGGCGCTCTGCCGTAATGTTGCTGCCCCGCTGTCCCACCTCCGGGCCCAGCACCTTGCGCAGCGCCGCCTGCAGCAGGTGGGTGGCCGTGTGCAGCCTGGCTGTCTGCTCGCTCGAGTCCGCCAGACCGCCCTTAAAGCGCTGCTCCGCCCCGGCGTGGGATTTTTCCTGGTGCTGCTTAAACCGCTCCTCAAAGTCCTTTTCGTCCACGGTCAGCCCCCGCTCCTTGGCCATTTCGATGGTCATCTCGATGGGGAAACCATAGGTGTCGTACAATTTGAAGGCGTCCCGGCCGTTGATGACATTCATGCCCTTGGCAAACTCCTGCACCTTGCCGCCGAAGGACTGCACCACGTCCACCGCTTCGTTAAACTTTTTAATTTCCTCCAGCATGCCCTGCATTTCGGGGGTGGGGCGCATCTTGCTGCCCACATTGCTGGCAACTTCCTGGGCAGCGCGCAGCTTTTCCAGTATGCCGCTGTCTTCCAGGTTTTTCTTTAATTCTTCCCGGCCCTTGCGCAGGTTTTCCGTAATCTCGGTAATGGAGCCGAACATTTTTTCAAACATCCTCGTGCCCTGTTGCAGAGTGCGCTGGAAGCGCTTTTCCTCCAGCAGCAGCTGTTCCAGCACAAAGGCGCGGTTCTGCTCCAGCTCCGGGTACACCTCGGCGTACTGGGCGATGATCACCTCAGCGATTTCCGCCGTAAAGCCTTCCTCCAGCCCCAGCAGCATGCCGTAGCGCACCGCCCTGCGAATCAGCCGGCGCAGCACATAGCCCTGGTCCACATTGGAGGGGGACACGCCCCGGGGGTCGCCCAGAATAAAGGTGGCGGTGCGCAGATGGTCGGACACAATGCGGAAGGCACGGCGGGTTTCGTCGTCCGCGCCCAGATACTGTTTGCCGCACAGCTCCTCAATGCGGTGGATGATGCCGGAGAAAAGCTCCGTCTCGTACACGCTTTTCGCGCCCGTCAGGGTGCAGATGGTGCGCTCCAGACCCATGCCGGTATCCACGTTCATCTGGGAAAGGGGCTCGTAGTTGCCCTCCGCCGTTTTGTTATACTGCATGAACACGTCGTTCCAGATTTCCAGATACCGCCCGCAGGAGCACGCCGGGCTGCAGTCGGGGCCGCAGGGCTCCTTATCGGTGATGACAAACATCTCGGTGTCAGGGCCGCAGGGACCGGTCAGCCCGGCGGGACCCCACCAGTTGTTTTCCTTGGGCAGGAAGAAAATACGCTCCTCAGGCACGCCGCAGCTGCGCCACAGTTCAAAACTTTCCATGTCCCGGGGGGCATGCTCGTCGCCCGCAAACACAGAGAAAGCCAGCCTGTCCGGGTTAAGGCCCAGGTATTTTTTATCGGTTAAAAACTCCCAGCTCCAGGGAATCATCTTCTCTTTAAAATAGTCGCCCAGGGACCAGTTGCCCAGCATCTCAAAGAATGTCAGGTGGCTGTCGTCGCCCACATCGTCAATGTCGCCGGTGCGGATGCACTTTTGCACGTTGACCAGGCGGTTGCCCGAAGGATGCTTTTGCCCCATCAGGTAGGGCACCAGGGGGTGCATACCGGCGGTGGTAAACAGCACCGTGGGGTCGTTCTCGGGGATCAGCGACGCCGACTGAATGACGGCGTGGCCCCTCTCGCGAAAAAACTCAATAAACATGCTGCGCAGCTCGTTGGCTGTCATCTTTTTCATACCAATAAACTCCTTATAAATCTACAAATTGAAGCAGGGCATCCTCCATGTCCCGCATATCAATGGTTTCGCAGGCGGAGTGCACATACCGGCAGGGAATGGACAGGGTGCCCGTGGGCACGCCGGCGCGGCTGTGCTGTATGGCGCCGCCGTCGGTGCCGCCATAGGGCAGTACCTCGCGCTGCACCTTCACTTCGGCCAAATCCGCCGCCTCAAACAGCATGTCCCTGACCTGGGGGCTGGCAATCATGCTGCGGTCCATAATCTTCACAGCGGGGCCCTCGCCCAGGTTGACGGCGGGGTATTTTTCCTCCGGGATGTCCCCCGCGCCCGTCACATCCAGCGCCAGGCCGATGTCGGGCGCGATGCCGTAGGCGGCTACGGTGGCGCCGCGCAGCCCCACCTCTTCCTGGGCAGTGAACACGCCCACAATGGTGTTCTTCTGCTCCTCGGCGTACAGCAACAACTCTACCAGCAGGGCGCAGGCGCAGCGGTCGTCCATGGCGGGGCCGGACATCTTGTGCTTGCCCAGAGAAAACACATCGGGCGCATAGACGCACATATCGCCCAGCTGCACCATGCCCTCGGCCTCTTCCTTGTCCTTGGCGCCGATATCCACATAAATATCTGTCAGGGCGGGCTTGCCTTCCTTTACAGGCTTGCTCTTTATAGGCTTTACCACCAAATCAGGATAGTTGGCGAGCACTTCGGAAGGAACGGGCTTGCCTTCCTTTACAGGCTGGCAGAACAGCACGCCGTCCACACTGTTTTCAAATATCACATGGCGGCCGACGGAATACTCAAGGGCAATGCCCCCCACATTGGTCACCCGCAGGTAGCCTTCCTTTTCGATGGCGGTTACCACAAAGCCGATATGGTCCATATGGGCGGTAATCATAATGCGCTGGGCATTGTCGTCGGTGCCGTATTTTTCCACAATCAGGTTGCCCAAAGCGTCGGTGCGCATGGAATCCACATGCCCGGCCAACAGGGTCTTGATGACATCCGCCACATTGTGCTCGTTGCCCGAAGGGCCCCAGGGCTCCAGCAGGGTTTTGAGCGTGTTTTTAAGCATGGGTGCTTCCTCCCTCGTATTGTTGTAAAAAGGCGTCGGCCAAAGCGTACTGGGCGTCTATATCCGCCATGCTGGCCACATTGCTGCCCGAATGAATATAGCGGCAGGGTACCGACAGCACCACGGTGCGCAGCCCCGCCCGGGCGCGCTGGAAAGAACCGGCGTCGTTGCCGCCCGTCACCCCGCGCTTCACCTGTACGGGGATGTCGTTTTGCCGGGCGACGTCCATCATCTGGCGGAACATGTCCCGGTCGGCGATGCTGGCGCCGTCCATAAAGCTGACGGCCACCCCCTGGTTGACGCTGGTTACATGGAACCGGTC
>CAZCBC010000010.1:32823-33960 GCA_964496775.1 uncultured Oscillospiraceae bacterium | reverse complement strand
GAACGGCCTGATGGAGCATATCAAGGGCCCCGATTTTCCGACCGGGGGCACCATTTTGGGCACCAGCGGCATACGGGAAGCCTATTACACAGGCCGCGGCCGCGTTGTAGTGCGCGCCAAATCGGAGATAGAATCGCTGCCCAATGGCCGCGACCGCATCGTCATCAGCGAGATTCCCTATCTGGTGAACAAGGCCAAGTTGATTACCAAAATCGCCGAATTGGTGCACGAGAAGCGCCTGGAGGGCATCAGCGACATTCGCGATGAAAGCGACCGGGACGGTATGCGCATCGTCATTGATTTAAAACGCGATGCTCAGGCCCAGGTGGTGCTTAACTATCTGTATAAACACACCCAGCTGCAGGATACCTTTGGCGTCATCATGCTGGCGCTGGTCAACAACCAGCCCTGCGTGCTGTCGCTGAAGGAAATGCTGGGGCACTACATTGCCCACCAGGAAGACGTGGTTACCCGCCGCACCCGGTTTGATTTGGACAAGTCTCTGGCCCGCGCCCATATTGTGGAAGGCCTGCTGAAGGCGCTGGACAATATCGACGAAGTGGTGCATATCATCCGTAATTCTTCCGACACCCCCACCGCCAAGCAGCGCCTGATGGATCGCTTTGCGTTTAGCGACAGGCAGGCCCAGGCCATTCTGGACATGCGCCTGGCCAGGCTGACCAATTTAGAATCCGATAAGCTGCAGGCGGAGTTTGACGAGCTGCAAAAGAGCATTGCGTATTTCCAGATGCTGCTTAGCAACCGGCCTGCGCTGATGGGCGTTATCAAGGAAGAAATCGGCGAAATTCGCCGGCGCTATGCCGATGAGCGGCGCACCGGCATCTCCTTTGTGGAAGGCGAAATCGACATTGAAGACTTGATTCCCGTGGATGAAATGGTCGTTACCATGACGCACTTCGGCTATGTCAAGCGCTTGAGCCAGAGCACTTACCGCCTGCAAAACCGCGGGGGTAAGGGCGTTGCGGCGCTGACCACCAGGGAAGAAGACTATGTGGAGCAGATGTACGTTGTTAACTCGCACTCCGACATGCTGTATTTTACAGATAAGGGGCGGGTATATGGCCTTAAATGCTATGAGATTCCCGAGGCGTCCCGTACAGCGCGGGGCACGGCCAT
>CAZCBC010000010.1:28483-32802 GCA_964496775.1 uncultured Oscillospiraceae bacterium | reverse complement strand
GCCTGTCCCTGACCGGGAGAGCGAAGATTACCTGATGATGGCGACCCGCCAGGGCATGATTAAAAAGACGGCGCTGGGCGAGTTTATCAACATGCGTAAATCCGGCCTGATTGCCATTGGCTTAAAGGACGACGATGAACTAATCGGTGTGCAGCTGACCGACGGCAAGAGCGATGTCATGCTTGCCACCCAGAAGGGCCAGTCCATCCGCTTTAACGAGAGCGCCATCCGGCCAACCGGCCGCCCCTCCATGGGGGTACGCAGCATGAAGCTGCAGGATGATGACAGCATTGTGTCCCTGTGCCTGGTGGAGGAAGGCAAGCAGGTGCTGTGCATCAGCGAAAACGGCTACGGCAAGCGTACAGATATTTCCGAATACCGGGAGCAGGGGCGCGGAGGCAAGGGCGTCACCGTGATGCGTTTAACCGAAAAAACCGGGGATCTGGCCACCATGCTGATGGTGACGGAGGATGACGAAATTATGATGATTACCGACGACGGGACCATCATCCGCACCCCCGCCGCTGATATCCGCGAGTGCGGCCGCGTTACCCAGGGCGTGCGCCTGATGCGCGTAGCCGAAGGCAGCCGCATTGTGGACGTGGACGTTGCCGCCCCTGAAGACGATGAGGAATTGTTAAACCAGGAAACGCATGCCAAGCCTGCTTCACAGCCAACGGACGGCATGGAGATGGCAGACTCCCTTGACTACGAAGGCGCTGAGGAAGAGCCTGAAGAGGAAGACGATATTTAAACCCTTTTGCCAGAACCCGCTTTTGCGGGTTTTGGCATGAGAGGGGAAATGGTGTACAATCGTCGAGAGGCTCAGCCTTAAAACTCGCATTAATGAGGACGCAATGACGAAACGGCAAAAATCGCTGGTACGGGGCATCTCCATTTTGGGGATTTCGGGCCTTATCTGCAAGGTCATCGGCGTACTGTACAAAATCCCCCTGGCGCACACCATTGGGCCGTTGGGGATGGGGGTATACCACCAGGTGTTCCCCACCTACAACCTGCTGCTGACTATCTCCTCTGCCGGCATCCCGGTGGCTATCTCCCGCATGGTGGCGGGCTATTTAGCGCTGGACGATAAAAACAACGCTCGGCGGGTGTTTACCTCTGCCCTGAAACTGTTAACCCTGTTGGGTATTCTGGGTACGCTGCTGATGGTGCTGTTAAGCTCCATGCTGGCTTCCGCCAAGGGAACAGTCTCCGCACGGAGCAGTTTTTTGATGCTGGCGCCCAGCTTGCTGTTTGTCTGCGTGATGAGCGCCTACAGGGGCTTTATGCAGGGGCGGCGCAGGATGGAACCAACAGCTATCTCCCAGCTGATCGAGCAGGTGGGCAAGGTGGTGATAGCCATGCCCTTTGCAGCCATCGGCATGCGGCGGGGCGGGTATGTGGCGGGGGCCGCCGGTGCGCTGCTGGGTACCTCTGTGGCGGAGTTTCTTGCCCTTCTCTATATGCTGATTGATAAGCGCTATGCCGACAGGGAGTTTGCAGAATTGCCCGATGCCGCGCAGCAAGTGATGCCCACCAGGAGCATCGTCCGGGAATTGTTGCTGATTTCTATCCCCATCACCATTGGCGCCAGCATTGTGCCCATCGCGGCGGAAGTGGACTCCTTTATGCTGGTCAGGCTGATGAGTGCTTATCTGCCTGAAACAGAGGCCCTTATCTACTACGGCACCTATGTGGGCCTGGTGTTCCCGCTGATTAATGTGCCCACGGCACTGGCCATGGCCACATCCGTCAACCTGGTGCCTGCCATCGGCGCGGCCTTCCAGAAGAAGGATTTTCCCGCCATCAGGAAGGAAGCGGCAACCGGCTTGCGCATTGCGTCGGTCATTGGCTTGCCGGCTTCTATCGGTATGAGTTTGTTGGCGGAGCCTATTTTGGTGCTGCTTTTCAGTGGAGACCAATACACATTGGCGCAGCTGCAAAAAGGCGCCCGGCTGCTGGAGATCAGTTCCCTCACCATCTGGCTGTTCACCATGGTGCAGGCAACCAGCGGCATTCTGCAAGGGCTGCACAAACAGCGCATTCCCATGTATACCCTGGCGTTGGGCGTGGTGATGAAGGTGCTGCTTAACTATACCCTGGTGCGCATTCCTGGCATCAATATTCACGGTGCTCCCTACGCGTCGCTGCTGTGTTACTTTGTATCCATGGTGCCCAACCTGTATTATGTGGCAAAATACGGCAAACTCAAACTTAACTTTAGCGAGCTGGTGCTGCGCCCCGGCGCTGCCACCCTGGCCATGGCGCTGTGTGTGCTGGGTTTTAAGGCGCTGCTGGGGCAGCGGCTCAACCATTCCATCTTGTGGCTGGGGCTATGTGTTCTTGCCGCCATGGTGGTTTTCTTCGCCGCCGCCCTTTGGACAAAAGCCATACACGCCGAAGATATCCCCCAGAAACTAAGGAGAAAAATTCCCCATGCATAATGTGCACATCGTTGCTTTAGGCCCGGGCCCCCGGGAATACTTAACCCTCGGCGCTTTGCAGGCTCTGCGGGATGCGCAGCATGTGGTGCTGCGCACTGAGCGCCATGGGGCAGCCAAGTGGCTGAAGGAACGGGGCATCCCCTATGAAAGCTTGGATTTTCTTCATGAACAGGCGGAGGACTTTGACGCCCTTAACCAGGCCTGTGCTTCGCATGTGCTTGAACAGGCGAAGACCGGCACCGTTGCTTACGGCGTAGCGGCGCCCCACCAGGATGGCAGTGTGCAGGCTCTTAAGGCGCTCATGCCGGAGGCTAACGTGGTGCCCGGTGTGCCGCTGCATGCCCCTTTGCTTAGCAATACGGATACCTCTGGAAGCGTAACAGTAACCGGCGCCTCAAACCTGAACATACAGGATGGCCAGCAGACGCTATGCATTACAGAGATAGACAATGCCCTTTTAGCGGGCGACATCAAAATGAAACTGCTGCCCTACTACGGCGGGGATTGCCCCGTATTGTTTTTCCCGCCGGGCGAAGGGGCGGACAGGCCGCATATGACCATTTCCCTGGCGGAGCTCGACAGGCAAAAGAAGTATGACCATACTGCCGCCTGTCTCTTAAAGCCCCTGCCCCTGATAGAAAAAAGCCGGTATGACATGGCGGACCTGTTAAAGTTGATGCGTATCCTGCGGGGCGAGAATGGCTGCCCGTGGGATAGAAAGCAGACCCATCAGAGCCTTCGTTCCTATTTGATAGAGGAAGCCTATGAAACTGCCCTAGCCATTGACGAGGGGGACGACATTCACCTGACGGAAGAGTTGGGGGATGTGTTGCTGCAAGTGGCGCTGCATGCGGTGATTGGCGAGGAGTACGGCACCATGGATATTTCAGATATCACCACCGCCATTTGCCGCAAGATGATTGCCCGCCACCGCCATGTGTTCGGGCAGGACGAATGCCTGACCCCCGATGCCGTGGTCGATAACTGGAGCCGCATCAAGCAGGAGGAGCGGGGGCAGCAAAGCGTTGGGGAAGCCATGCTGGACATTAAGCGCGGCATGCCGCCTCTTTTGCGGGCGGAAAAGATTCAGCGCAAAGCACGGGATGTGGGCTTTGACTGGGACAGCGCGGAGGAAGCCCTTCAAAAAGTTTTAGAAGAAGTAAAGGAAGTCAGGGAAGAGCTGAAAGGGCCGAATCTCCGGGAAGAAATCGGCGACTTGCTGTTTTCCTGCGTGAATGTGGCGCGGTTATGCAAGGTCAGCAGCGAGGAAGCACTGACTTTTGCCACTGAAAAGTTCCAAAAAAGGTTTTTATGGATGGAAAAAGCCGCTCAAAACGATGGAAAATCGTTGAAAGTATTGACAATTGATGAAATGAGTGTATACTGGGAAAGAAGCAAAAGAGAAATGTAAGTAGAATTTGCTTTATTCAAACTGAGGAGGTTTCCAACATGAATAAAACAGAACTTGTCGCCGCAGTGGCAAAAGAGACCGAACTGAAAAAAGCCGACGCCGAAAAGGCAGTGAACGCTGTTCTGAAAGTAGTTCAGGACCAACTGAAAGCCGGCGAAAAGGTACAGCTGATTGGCTTTGGCACCTTCGAAGCCAAGGAGCGTCCCGCCCGCACTGCCCGCAACCCCCGCACCGGCGAGGAAATCGCGGTTCCCGCTTCCAAAGCCCCCACCTTCAAAGCCAGCAAGGTTTTCAAGGACGAGCTCAACAAGTAAGCAATCAAGGGTTATCCCTAAGAACGGCCGGATTCCGGCCGTTTTTGTATCTGAAAAAGGAAAGTTCACGATAATATGCGTTTAGATAAGTTTTTAAAGGTATCCCGTATCATCAAGCGCCGCACGGTTGCAAAAGAGGCCTGTGAC
>CAZCBC010000010.1:26407-28473 GCA_964496775.1 uncultured Oscillospiraceae bacterium | reverse complement strand
GTGGGAGATGTAATGGAAATACGCTTTGGCAGCCGGGTGGGCCGTTATGAGGTGCTGGCGGTGCAGGAAGTTGTGCGAAAAGAAAACGCGGCCGAAATGTACCGCGTTTTACAGGAAGATGAAGGGATGCTGGCAGAGCGCAGCTGAATTAGTTGATGTTCAGGGGCTGTACCATCCCGTTGTCCATCAGGTCGAAGGGCTTGAGGCCCAGGCTTTGAATGTCTTTGATACCCATATCGTAATAGGTTGTGTCAGCAAGGTGCCGGGGGTCGTGGGCATCCACATTCATAATAACAGGGCTGTTTTCCTCGGCAGCAATTTCCCAGAAGGCGCGGTAGGGATAGCCTAAACCGGCAAAGCCGTTTTCGTGCTGGACTCTGAGCCCCAGGAGATTATATTCCAGCGGGATGCGCAGCGCGGCGCTGGCACGGCAGATTTCCCGGGCGGCTTCCTGGCAGGTCTGGTCAAACTCAGGGTAGCTGCGCAGATACAAATCCGGATGGGCCAACCAAGCATACATGCCCGTAGCCAGGCCGTCCAGGGTGGTGCGCATATATCTGCGGATATCCTGCCGGGTGCGGCTGCTGCCAAAGTAAATGCCTGTTTCCTCGTCCAAATCGAAGTGGTTGCCAAATATCAGGTAGTCAAGCTGAAAAGCGTCCTTTGTTTCTTTCAGCCAGTTCATTCTATCGGGAAAATACTCGCACTCAAGGCCGCAGGAGATGTGGATGCGTCCCTTGTATTCTTCTTTAAGCTGTTTGACTGTGCTAACATAGTCGGGCAGCATGCTTTCATCCATGCGGATGCCGGGGGAATGGAGGCGCGGCCAGGGGCTGTGATCTGAAAAGCCCAGGGCTTCATAGTCTGCCGACAGGGCGGCCTCAATATATTCTCGCTCGGTGCCTACAGCGTGGCCGCAGCGGGGGGTGTGGGTGTGATGGTTTCTTCGCAATACAAAATTCCTCCTTATACCAAGAGGTAGCATAGCAAAGCGCGGTACGCCTGTCAAACGAAAAGAAAGGAAAATCTATGGCTTTTGTTGCCCAAGAAAAGCAATCAAAAAAGCAAAAGAGCAAGGCTGAAAAGGCCCGGCGCCGGGTGTGGGGATTTTCGCCCGTAACAAGGGTGAAGAAAAGCCGCAAGGTATATAGGCGCACGGACAAGCATAAGGGGAGGGATATCGTATGACCCTCTATATCGACGCTGACGCCTGCCCTGTGGTGGATATTGCCCTTGGGCTGTGCGGGGAACGCAACATCCCCGTAACGCTGGTATGCGATGTCAACCATTTTATGCAAAGGGAAGGGGCACAGACGGTGTATGTAGAAAAGGGCAGCGACAGCGCAGACCTGCGCATCGCCAACCTGGCAGGCAAGGGAGATATCGTGTTAACCCAGGACTATGGCCTGGCCGCGCTGGCGTTGGCAAGGGGCGCGCAGGCCCTTAACCAGAACGGCCTCATCTTTACCGCCGACAATATCGATGCTTTGCTTTTATCCCGCCATACCGCCGCCCGTATTCGCAGGGGCGGAGGCAGGCTGAAGGGGCCGCCCAAAAGAACGGCCGCCCTGGATGAAGCCTTTCAGGCGGCGCTGGTCAAAATTTTGGATACATGAAAAAGAGCCCAATGGTGCTCTTTTTTGATAGGCTCATCTTTGATGGGTACAATATATGAGGTGATATGATGAAATGAATTTTCAGCTTGCTTTTGTCCCTGTTTGCTGTTTTGCCCGCTTATGCCGAAGAAAAGCCCGCGTATACTGTGCCCTCAAAAGAAGAACTGCGCCAAAGGTTAACGGAGAAACAATGGCAGGTAACCCAGGAAAAGGGCACAGAGCGCGCCTTCACCGGGGAATATTGGGACGCGTGGGGCAGGGGTATCTATGTGGATATTACCACCGGCGAGCCGCTCTTTCTCTCTTCAGACAAATTCGACGCCGGCTGCTGGTGGCCCAGCTTTTCCAAACCAATCGACAGCGCGCAAATCTCCTGTCACGAGGACACAAGCCATGGCATGCGACGCACCGAAGTGCGCAGCAGAACCGGCGACGCGCACCTGGGGCATG
>CAZCBC010000010.1:19357-26397 GCA_964496775.1 uncultured Oscillospiraceae bacterium | reverse complement strand
CCGGCGAGCCTTTGTTCTATTCCTTTGATAAGTATGACGCGGGCTGCGGTTGGCCCAGCTTTACCAAGCCCATTGAGCGGCAAATCATCCGGGAGCACTTGGACACCTCCCATGGCATGGTGCGCAAGGAGGTGGTGAGTGCTGCGGGAAATGCTCACCTTGGCCATGTATTTACCGATGGCCCCCTGGAAAAGGGCGGCCTGCGCTACTGCATCAACAGCGCCTCCCTGCGCTTTGTGCCCTTCGAAATCATGAAGGAAGAGGGCTACGGCTGGCTGATGGAAGCGTTTGCCAGGGAGGAAGCAATAGGAAAGTAATCGCTACAACGCGATTATTCTGGTTGCTACATTGTCCACAAAGCGTTGGTCATGTTCAACAAAGACCAGGGTGGCGGTCGTATCAATTAGAAGGTCTTCAATCTGCTCTCGGCTTTCCAGGTCAATATAGTTGAGGGGCTCATCCCACAGGTAGAGGTGTGCTTGCTGTGCTAAAGATGCGGCCAGCAGCACTTTTTTCTTTTGCCCGAGGGAGTAGCCTTCCATGGAACGGTCAAAGGCTTCTCGGGGGAAGTCCAGTTTGCGCAGCAGCATCAAAAAGAAATCAATCTCAAGTTGGCGCTGCATAGCATAGTCATAGGGAGAGCCTGCTAAGTGGCTACTTAGTTGGGGCAAAACAGACAGGACAATATCCTTTGGACCGGTGATACGGCCCTCCATCAGTGGTAGGATGCCCTGCAATGTCTTTAGCAGGGTACTTTTTCCGGCACCATTCTTGCCCGTAATGGCTATTTTTTCTCCCTGCGCGATATCCGTTGAAAAGTGGGAAAGAACGGGAATACCCTGATACCCCACGGTAACGTCATGCAACCTTAACAGTTTATTTGCCCGATGCTGAAGAGGATGTAATTTCAGTTCTGCCGTGTATTCCAAGTTTTTTAGCAAACCTTCTTTTTCTTCAATTTGTTTCTGGATACGGTTTTGTAGGTTGAGAGCTTTTTGCATCATACGGGCGCTTTGTGCGCCGACTCGTCCCCGATCGTAGGTATGCTGGCCTATTTTGTTGCGTTCAATTTGGTCGCTCCACTGACGTTTCTCTGCTGAGGAGGCCTTTAAGCGGCCAATATCCTTAACAAGGCGGTTGTTCTTCTCCCTATTTGCCCTATCTTCAAGCTGCTTGTTGTGTGCGTAGGAGGAGTAGGTACCCTGTTCAATACGTATGCCTTGCTTTTGCAGCGCCATGATGTGGTCACAACAGTTGTCCAAAAAAGCCCGGTCATGGGAAACCAGCAGAAAGCCCGATTGATTCTTTAGGTACCCCGCTACCTTTTTTCGACCTTCATTGTCCAAATGGTTGGTAGGTTCGTCGATTAACAAGTAATTATTCTTTTTAAGGAACAATGCACAGAGCATCATGCGGGTACGTTCCCCGGGGCTGAAGGAATCAAAGGAACGGGATAACTGCTCTGGGTCAAGATCCATACGTGCAACTTCCCGCGCGATTAATTCATTGATACGATACCCATCATTAAGTGCATACAGGTGCTCCAGCTGTCCCCAAGTCTCAAGGTCGCCCTCAGGCTTTAGGTGACGCTGCATGTCCTGTTCCCACTGGTCATAGGGGGCAATGATGTTGCGCAATACTGTAAGAGCGCTGTACTGTTCATCTACCGGGAGGGGGAACAGGCTAAAGGAAAGAGACGTCTGAATAACGCCTTTGCCCTGAAGCTCCCCCGCAAGCAGGCGCAGGAGAGTGGTTTTTCCGCGCCCATTACGCCCCACCAGTCCCAGACGCCATGATGAGTCCATATGAAATGTGAGATTATCAAACACCGGCACATAACTGCCGGGATAGGTAAAGGATAATTGATGTACTTGTATGATGGCCATAGCGCCTCCTGTCCGCACAGAAAACAAACCACCTCAGCAGTTATTCCGTGACGGTGTCCCTCGGTGATAGGATTCAGGCGCTTATGTCCATTTTTTTCTCCTTCGTTTCTTAATACACATATTATAAATGAGGGGACTGATTCGGTCAAGGACGACAAGGCGTTCATCCTATGGTATAATTGTGCTATCAAGTACAAGGAGGATACCCTATGTTTACCATGGTACATACCAATTTTAATGTGTTGGATTTGGAAAAGTCCCTTGCTTTCTATAAAGAGGCACTGGACATGAAGGAAGTCCGCCGCAAGGAAGCGGAGGACGGAAGTTTCATTCTTGTTTACCTGGCGGACGAAAAGCATAACTGCGAACTGGAACTGACCTGGCTGCGCGACCGGGATACCCCCTATGACTTGGGGGAGAAGGAGTTCCATGTGGCATTCACTACGCCCGACTATGACGCGGCCTACAAAAAGCACAAGGAGATGGGCGTCATCCTCTACGAAAACCCCTCCATGGGCATTTACTTCATCGGCGATCCTGATGGTTACTGGCTGGAAGTTATGCCGGAAAAGAAATAAGTAAAAGAAGTAAAACAGAAGCCGCCCTGCGTTGATCGGGGCGGCTTTTGCATGCGCTCTATTCTACAAAGGGGGGCATCTCCTGACGCAGCAATCCTTCACTGCCCATTTTGGCAAATCGGACTATCATCTCATTGGTCATGCTGATGCCATCAAAGGGAACGTCGATTCGATGCCGTTCCACCCAGAAGGCGCTGTCCAGTTCCTGATCCTGGGGATTGATCACATCGCTGCCTGCAAGGCGCGCGTAAAACCCTACCAACAGGCTGGAGGAAAAGCCCCAGGGCTGGCTTTTGTAGTAGGTGATGTCCTTTACCCGAAGGCCCGTTTCTTCCCAGACCTCCCGCCGCACGGTTTCTTCCAGAGTTTCCCCTACCTCGGCGTAGCCCGCCACCAGCGCCCGGTGATGGCTGGGCCGGTCTTTCAGCCTTGTCAGCAGCAGCTTGTTTTCATTGATAACCCCAACAATCACAGCGGGATTCAAGGTTGGATAATAAACCTGACCGCAGGCTGGGCAAAAAAGCATGCGCTCTGCCGTTGCGTGTCGTGTTTGCCCGCCGCACGCGCCGCAAATCCGGTGGCGCAGGTACCAGCTTGCCAGCTGATAGCCCGTGGAGGCAAGAAAGGCATTGCTTCTGCTTGCTTTAAAGCGTACCTCCCGCAAGGGAAACCATTGAAAACCCGCTGGAAGTTCCTGCGTGCCTGCCATAAAATAAGCAACGCCCTTTATAGAAAAAAGATATTGAAGGGGCTGATGCCTGTCATGTAGCGTGCCAAGGTAGGGAAAGCGCTGCGCTTCCCCCTCCATGGCAATGCGATCGCCCTGAAACAGAAGAACGGGGCTGTCATTCCGGGGCTGGGCGCTGATCAAGGCGTTGTCAAATGTGTACTGAATGTTTTCGTTAAACATAATACCCTCCTGCTCCTTTAACAGTATACCCCGAATGATGCTCTTTTTCACCTGTTCTTCACAGCAGAATGCTTGCCAGTTAGGTTGATAATCTGTATAATCAAAAGTGGGAACTGATGTACTTCCGCCTATGATAAAAAGGAGATTTTTATGCGTAAAACAAAAATAATCTGCACCTTGGGGCCCACCTCCAATACCCGAGAAAAAATCAGGGAGTTGGCGCTGGCCGGAATGAATGTAGCGCGTTTCAACTTTTCTCATGGCGACCACGATACCCATTTGGATGTTTTTAAGGAGCTGCTAAGCGTCCGCAATGAGCTGAACCTGCCCATCGCCGCCATGTTGGATACCAAAGGCCCGGAAATCCGTATACGGGATTTTAAGGACGGCAAGATCATGCTGAAAAATGGTCAGCAATTTACCCTGACTACAAGGCCGGTAGAGGGAGATGCGACCATTGTTTCTGTCAGTTATCCTGATTTGCCCAAAGACTTGGGGGACAAAAGCCGCATCCTGGTGGACGATGGCCTGATTGAATTGGCTATTGAAAGCAAGACGGATACCGATGTTATCTGCCGCGTTGTCTCCGGCGGCGAGCTTTCCAGCCGCAAGGGCATTAACCTACCCGGTACCCATATCTCCATGCCCTACATCAGCCCTCAGGATAGGGAAGATATTCTCTTTGGCATCAGAACGGGCTTTGACTATATTGCCGCTTCTTTCGTGCGTTCCAAGGAGGACGTGCTGGAGGTGCGCCAGCTTCTTGATGAAAACGACGGAACGCATGTTAAGATCATGGCGAAGATTGAAAACCCCGACGGGGTGGAGAATATCCATGAAATTATCCAGCACTGCGATGCCGTGATGATTGCCCGCGGCGACATGGGCGTAGAAATCCCCCTGGAGGATGTACCCATTATCCAGAAAGATATCATCAAGATAGCGCGTGGGGTGGGCAGGCACGTTGTTACTGCCACCCAGATGCTGGAGAGCATGGTGCGCAATCCCCGCCCCACCCGTGCCGAGGCTACCGACGTGGCCAATGCCGTTTACGACGGCACCAGCGTTATGATGCTGTCCGGCGAAACTGCCAACGGACAATACCCCGTAGAAGCTGTGCGTACCATGGCGCGTATTGCTGAAAGCGCTGAGAGAGATATTGACTATGCCAAGCGTTTTTATCAGTACACCGACCAGGATACCACTAAGAATATTACAAACGCCATTTCCCATGCTACCTGCCTGATTGCCTACAACCTGAAGGCCGAGGCCATTATCACCGTTACCAAGTCGGGTTCCACCGCCCGGATGATTTCTCGCTTCCGTCCCGCCATGCCTATCATTGCCTGCACGCCCTCCTCAGAAACCCAGCGGCAACTGTCCCTTTGCTGGGGTGTGGAAGTGCTGCTGGTGGGGGAAGAGCGCGTCACTGATATTCTGTTCGATCAGGCTGTTAGCGCAGCCAAGCGTGCAGGGCTGATACATGATGGACAGACTGTTGTCTTAACCGCGGGTGTCCCCCTGTCGCGCGCGGGCAACACCAATCTTATCAAGGTTATCACTGTAGGGGAATAAACCATATGAGTAACGCGGGCGGTGGAAAGCCGCCCGCTCGCTTTAGGAGGCAATATGAGCGAACATACAGGATATGTATCTCCCTTTTCTGCGCGTTATGCCAGCGGCGCCATGCAGCGCATCTATTCCGAAAGCCACCGTGCCAAGTGCTGGCGCAAGCTATGGCTGATTCTTGCTGAAAGCGAGATGGAACTGGGGCTTAACATCACTAGGGAACAGGTGGAGGAGATGCGCGCCCATCAGGATGATATCGACTTTGATGCCATTGCCGCGTACGAAAAACGATTACGCCACGATGTCATGGCCCATGTTCACGCCTTTGGGGATTGCTGCCCCAAGGCCCGGCCCATTATTCACCTGGGTGCCACCAGTTGCTATGTGGGCGACAATACCGATGTGCTGCTGATGCGGGAAGCATTGCAATTAATTCTGGCGCGGCTCTTGGATGTTGCCCGGGCGCTGGCCAAGTTTGCAGAGAGCTACAAGGATATGCCCACTCTGGGCTATACCCATTTCCAGCCTGCACAACCCACTACTGTGGGCAAGCGCGCCACCTTATGGCTTCAGGATGTTTTGGATGATATCCGGGAAACCCAATACGTACTGGATACCCTGCTGCCTCTGGGCTCTAAGGGTACAACGGGCACCCAGGCTTCTTTCTTGGAGTTGTTTGACGGCGACTATGAAAAGGTAAAGCGGTTGGATCTTCTGTGCGCACAGAAAATGGGCTTTGAGCGTTCTGTGCCTGTTTCCGGCCAGACCTATTCCCGCAAGCAGGATAGCCGCGCGCTGAACCTGCTTTCGCAAATTGCCCAGACAGCGCACAAATTCAGCAACGATTTAAGGTTGTTACAGCATCTGAAAGAAGTCGAAGAGCCTTTTGAAAGCAAGCAAATCGGCTCTTCTGCCATGCCCTATAAGCGCAACCCCATGCGGTGCGAGCGCATGGCGGGCATTGCCCGGTTCATCATTGCCAATGTTCAGAACAGCGCCATGACGGCGGCAGGGCAGTGGCTGGAGCGTACCCTGGACGACAGCGCCAACCGCCGTCTCTCCCTGGCTGAGGGCTTCCTTGCTACCGATGGGCTGTTGATACTATTCCTGAATGTTGCGCAGGGCCTGGTGGTATATCCCAAGATGATTGAAAAGCATCTGCTGGAGGAACTGCCCTTTATGGCAACAGAGAACCTGATGATGGAAGCCGTCCGCCGGGGAGGAGACAGGCAGGAACTGCACGAGAGGATTCGCCTGCACAGCATGGAAGCAGGCAAGCGCGTTAAGCAGGAAGGGCTCAGCAACGACCTGCTTGAGCGCATTGCTGAAGACGATGCCTTCGGCCTCTCCCACGAGGAGATTGCGGGCCTTCTGTCCCCGAAAGACTACATCGGCTGTGCCGGCATGCAGGTGGATGATTTCCTGAAAAACGAAGCGCACCCTCTGCTTGATAGATACAAAGATGTTACGGTTTCTGCGGAGGAAGTGCGGGTTTAGCTAAAAGGATGCCAATACACAAACAGCGCTTTGGTGGCGCTGTTTGTGTGTGCTTGTTATGTATGCAGTATTAGGGTTGCACGGTAGCTGGTGTCGTCTGCACAGGCGTCATGCTCGTACCCGGAGCAAACTGATTCAGGAAACTTTTGATTTTTGCGACGGAAGGTTTCTCATACCAGCCAGCACCGTGACCGCCGCTTTCCATAGCGAAGAATTCAGCGTTGGAAAACTCCTGGCTTAGCCGTTCCGCCTGGGCGAAAGGAATCATTCTGTCATCCTTTACGGCAATAATCAGCGTGGGACAAGTAATTTTCTTCGCATACTCATTGCTCTCAAAGGGGTTGCGGATGGGTAGCGGCGGCAGGGGAAAGTCTAAGTCAAACATTCTTTGACCATAGGCGTAGACCATTTCTTTGCCGTTATAAAAGGGGGACAGCAGCAGAAGGCCTGCGGGGTTCTTTTCCGCAGCCAGGCGTAGCGCAGTGCCTGTGCCCAGGCTCCATCCTCCTAAGACGATGCGATCTTTATCTATGCTGGGGTGGTTTTGCGCAAAGTCATAAGCGGCTTTTGCCATTTGGTAAATACTTTCTTCGGAAGGAT
>CAZCBC010000010.1:18710-19321 GCA_964496775.1 uncultured Oscillospiraceae bacterium | reverse complement strand
ACCCCTCCAACAAACCGCCGTCGTTACGGTAGGAACTGAAGGATGTTATGCTGGTGGCTTCCTCGCCATTTCCGCCGAAGTAAAACAGCAGCCCTCCCTTATCCGGTGCATTTTTCCACAGCCAGCCAGAATATTCCCCGTCGGGAGATGGAAGCAGCACACGCTCAAAGTGCGGATCCGCCGCCAGCTTCTGTTCCGTCCTTTCAGGTGTACGAACGGGGGGAAACATGAAGAAGTTCTGGGCAATCCAGGCGGCGCCAGCTACCCATACAATGACCAAAGCGAGAACAAAGGCCACGATACGCCCCAAATTCTTTAGAAAGCGCGCGGGTTTGTTGGCGGGTAACAGCATGATGATACCCAGCAAGGCTGTAGAGATAGCCGCAATGGGGAGCAATTCCGACCAGGCCAGAATGAAACTGCCTTCCGACAAGATGCGCAGGGCAATCTGGGCACCCAGAGCAATCAGGCCACTGATAAGGGCAGCGACCAGTACGCTGCCCATGAGGCGTTTGAAAGTGATCCGATTTTTAGCAGTTGCCATTTAATTACTCGCCGATTTTGCCCAGCAGTTTAATGGTAACAAAGAACAGTCCCAGCACCAAGAACAC
>CAZCBC010000010.1:14496-18700 GCA_964496775.1 uncultured Oscillospiraceae bacterium | reverse complement strand
TGCGGCCGTGATGAGAAGACCTTTAGCAAATAGAGACATTTTTCTTCCTCCTTATAAGAACATGGTAACCAGGGTAATAATCATGCCGCCCGCCACGATGGAGCCAAGCTGGCCCGCCACGTTGGCGCTGATGGACTGCATGAGGATGAAGTTGGTAGGATCTTCCGCCGTGGCCATCTTCTGGATGACGCGGGCGCTCATGGGGAAGGCGGAAATGCCCGCCGCACCGACCATGGGGTTGATTTTGGTCTTACGGAACAGGTTGAGGAACTTTGCGAACAGCACGCCGCCGGCGGTATCAAACACAAAGGCGAACAAGCCTAGGCCCATGATGAGGGCTGTGTCCAGACGCAGGAAGTTGTCCGCTAACATGGTGGAACCGATGGTGATGCCCAGCAGAATGGTAACCAGGTTGGCCAGTTCGTTCTGCGCGGTTTTGCTCAGCCTTTCCAGCACGCCGCACTCGCGGATGAGGTTGCCGAACATCAGAGAACCTACCAGGGGCGCCGACATGGGCACGATGATGCCCGCGACCAGGGTAACGATGATGGGGAAGAGGATCAACGCTGTTTTGGAGGAACGCTCTTCGTTGTAGTTCATACGAATCAAGCGCTCATTCTTGGTGGTCAGCGCACGGATGACGGGCGGCTGGATGACGGGCACCAGCGACATGTAGCTGTACGCTGCTACCGAGATGGGGGCCATGTACTCTTGCAGCTTAAAGTGGTTGGCCACATACAGCGTGGTGGGGCCGTCTGCCGCGCCGATGATGCCGATAGCCGAAGCCAGGCGCAGGATGATGCTCTCATCCCCGGCAGTGGCGGGCAACACGATAGGGATCAACACGATGGCGGTCAGGAAGGTGGCGAAGATACCAAACTGTGCCGCCGCACCGAAGAAGATCATACTGGGGTCCTTCATCAGCGGGGAGAAGTCAATCATGGCGCCTACGCCGATGAAGATCAGCACAGGGAACAATTCGTTGGCGATACCGGCGTTGAACAACACCGTTAAAAAGCCGGGCTCCTTCGCCGTACCGATAGCTGAGGGCATCATGGTTTCCAGTACCGGGGGCAGGTTAGCCAGGATGCAGCCGAAGCCGATGGGCAACAGCAAGGCTGGCTCATAGTCCTTTTTGATGGCCAGGTAGATGAGAGCGCCAGAGATGGCGAACATCACCAGGGTCTTTAGCCCCGCCCCTGTAAACAGGAAGCCGACGCCGGAGAACAGTTCACTGATCATTTTGCCAAAGTCCATAATAGAAACCTCCTTATTCAATGCCTGTTTGATCAGGCTGGGTTTTATGGTAACGGGGGCCAAGGGGGGCGTAGCGCCGGGCAATCCAGCGGCATATGCCGTTTAATCCCGGGTAAATCATGCGCTCGGAAATGTTGATGTAGTCTAGCTTATCCCGTATTTCCAGCTTTACTTCCGCCGGGATGATAATGCGGGTAAAGGCGCTGTCGGCACCGGGAATGGCATCAATAAGCATGTTGGCATCACTGGTTAGGGAAAACAAGGCATATTGGTTGGCGATGCGGTTGACTACCGATGCCGGCTCGAAGAAAAAGGCGAAGGGCTGGTCGCAGATGGTGGTCAGAGCGGAAAAGTCTTCTGCTATGCCATCCAGCATTTCCATGGAAAAAACACTGCACTTTTCCAGCGACAAGATTCGCGCAAACTTTTCGGGCAACAGCTGATTGATGACTTTCATATCGCAGCAGATGATGGCGCCGTCCATATGGTAACTGTCGGTGTCTTCTGTAGCGAAATGAGCGGCAACCAGGGGGGAATAGGTCCAGTCCAGCAGCCTGGTGGGTAAACCGAACTGCTGGCCCATGGCTACCAGCTGCCAGAAAGAGTTGCAGTTGGTCAGGTCTGCGTATCCATATTTACGGAAGGAACGAAGAATTTGCCTTTCCAGCCCCGTGTTCTGCGGACAGCATCTGTTCAGGGAAGGAATCAGGCTCCAGCACTTGTCGGACACACCCCGGTAGACCCGGTTATTGCGGTAGCGCAGGATGTCTTCATCCCACATTCCCTCAAAAGCAGCCGCTTGCAAAGCGTCCCAGCTGTCTGCTACGATCTCCCGCAACCGGCGCTCTCCCTTCAATCTGAATACTTAACAGAACATATTATATGTGAAATCAGATTTTTTATCAATGGGAATATGTGTTTTCTGTGCATTTTTGTATAATTATTTGAAAAGGCTGGGTAAGGAGTGTGTTGGGTGTGTTTTTTATATGCAGAAAGGGGCCAGCGGCATTCCTCTGTGTATAAATAGTACAGCACTATTAGGGGCTTAATGATTTTTGTTGCAGTTGTTTTTTTAAGCAGCCGTATCTATGATACTGCACAATTTCAGCCTTGACTTTATCGCACTAAAGTGATAAATTGATGAAGCGTTCAGAGAGGGAGGGGTTATGTCAAACATCTTTACCCAGGCCAGCGACAAACTTTTTGAAGCGCTGCTGACGCTGAAGACGCCGGAAGAGTGCCGCCTGTTCTTTGAGGATTTATGTACGGTGGGCGAAATCCAGGCGATGGCGCAGCGCTATCAGGTAGCAGCCATGCTGGCGGATAAAAAAAATTACCAGGAGATTGCTGCGGCAACAGGTGCGTCCTCCGCTACCATCAGCCGGGTTAACCGGTGCCTGCGCTACGGCAGCGGCGGATATTTGTTGACCCTTGAAAGGAGCAATTATGCAGATTGACGAAAGACTTTTAACCCGGGCAGAAAAGGCGCTGTTTACCCTGCGCGCCTTGTTTGACCGGCAGGGATATACCCGCTATGCGATGAGCCGCTTTGAGCCCTATGACCTGTATGTGGAAAATAAGGATTTTTTAGGCAATGACCGCATCATTACCTTTACCGATGTGGGCGGCAAGCTAAAGGCGCTCAAGCCCGACGTTACGCTGTCCATAGTCAAGCGGGCGTCTGATGTACCGGGCAGCATATCCCGCGTATACTACAGCGAGAATGTCTACCGCGCTCGTCCGGGGGATAATGGTTTTAAAGAGATTCTCCAGGCAGGGGTGGAATGCATTGGCGACCTGACGGATCAAGATATTTGCGAGGTGGTGGTGCTGTCGGTGCGCGCCCTGCAATCTATTTCATCAGATTATATCCTGACGCTGTCCCACGCCGGTTTTATTACGTCCCTTCTGGATGCGCTTAAGGTGCCTGATGGCTTGCGGGACGGCTTGCTGCGCTTTGTCAGGCAAAAAAACACAGAGGGGCTGCCCAACTACTGCAAAGCAAAGGAACTGCCCGAAGATACCGCAGCAAGTTTAAGCAAGTTGATTTCCCTCTACGGTAATTTGCGCGATAACCTGCCGCGCCTGACGGCGCTGTGCCGCAATGAGAGCATGATGCAGGCGGTGGAAGAGCTATCCAAGGTGTCGCAAGCGCTGGAGGATATCGGCGAAGGCAACAATGCCCGCATTGACTTTTCTGTCATGAACAATATGCAGTATTATGACGGTCTGGTGTTCAAGGGCTTTGTCAACGGTCTGCCGGAGGGGATTCTGTCGGGCGGCCAGTACGGCGGGCTTTTGCAGAAGATGGGCCGAAAAGCCACAGCCATCGGTTTTGCCGTGTACTTGAATGAAGTGGAGTATTTGCCATGACAAACATCCTTCGTATCGCATTGCCTAAAGGCCGCCTGGGTGAACAGGTCTACCAGCGCCTGGACAAGGCGGGCTATTCCTGCCCGGATATTTTGGCGCAGAGCCGCAAACTGGTATTTGAAAACGCTGAAAAGGGCGTGCGCTATTTTTGGGTCAAGCCCTCCGATGTCGCCGTGTATGTGGAGCGCGGCGCAGCGGACCTGGGTGTAGTGGGACGGGACACATTGTTGGAAAACAACCCTGATATCTATGAGTTGCTCGACTTGCAGCTGGGCAAGTGCCGCATGTCGGTGGCCGCGCCCAATGACTGGCAGGATGATGCCACCCGCGTTTTGCGGGTTGCCAGCAAGTATCCCCGCATCGCTTCCCGTTTTTTTGAAAGCCGGGGACGGGATATTGACATCATCACCCTGAACGGCTCGGTAGAATTGGCTCCCCTGCTCAACTTGTCCGATGTGATTGTGGACATTGTAGAAACCGGCAAGACGCTGGTGGAAAACGGCCTCAGCGTGGTAGAGGACATTGTCCACATCAGCGCGCGGCTGATTGCCAACAAAGCAGCCTATCATTTTAA
>CAZCBC010000010.1:10782-14486 GCA_964496775.1 uncultured Oscillospiraceae bacterium | reverse complement strand
GAACAATGATTACGATTTTACAGGCGGAAAATATCAGCATGGAGCAGGTGCTTGCCCGCTCTGCGCCGCTGCACGATGTACGGGATAAGGTGGAAAGCATCCTGAAGGATGTGCGGGAAAACGGCGATGAGGCGCTGAAAAAATATAACGCGCTGTTTGATAATGCCCGTCTTAAGACGCTGGAAGTGACCAAAGAACAGTGGGAGAAGGCCATAGAGCAGGCGGATCCCAAACTATTAGATATTATGCGGGAGGCGGCGGACAATATCCGTCAGTTCCACGAAAAACAACTGCGGCAAGGCTTTGAAATCCGCAGGCCCGATGGTACAGTGGTGGGGCAGAGGGTGCATGCCGTCAAACGTGCGGGGCTGTATACCCCCGGCGGCACGGCAGCCTACTATTCCAGCGTGCTGATGAACGGTATTCCCGCCAAGGTGGCCGGGGTGGAAGAAATCATCATGGTGACGCCGGCGAAGGATGGTATTCTTCACCCGGACATCCTGGCGGCAGCCTCCATTGCAGGGGTAGACAGGGTGTTTCAGGTGGGCGGCGCCCAGGCCATCGCCGCCCTGGCATACGGTACGGAGAGTATTCCCCGGGTGGACCGCATTATAGGCCCCGGCAACGCCTATGTTGCCGAAGCCAAACGGCAGGTGTACGGGCATTGCGGCATTGATATGATTGCCGGCCCCAGCGAAATACTTATCGTCGCCGATAAGGACAATGATCCCGCCGTGCTGGCGGCGGACATGCTGTCCCAGGCGGAACACGACCGGGATGCCGCTGCGGTATTGGTGACGGATAGCTTATCCCTGGCTCATCAGGTGCAGCAGGAACTGGAAAGGCAAATTCCCCTGCTGCCCCGGGCGGACATTGCCCGCGCATCCATCGACAACAACGGCCGAATTATTGTTACGAAGGATATTCTGAGCGCCGTGGATATTTCCAACGCCTGGGCACCGGAACACTTGGAACTGTGCGTGGAAGACCCCTTCAGCTGGCTGGATAAGATTGACAATGCCGGTTCCATCTTCCTGGGCCGCTCCACCCCCGAAGCGGTGGGGGACTACTGGGCGGGCACCAACCATACCCTGCCCACCTCCGGCACGGCGCGCTTTTCCAGCCCCCTGTCGGTGGAGGACTTCCTGAAGGTATCCCAGTACATCTATTATCCCCGGGAAGCTACGGCAAAAGCTGCCGATAAAATTGCCTATTTCGCTGAAAGGGAGGGCCTGAAAGCGCACGCGCTGAGCGCCCTGATTAGAAAATGAGCAAATATTTTAACACCCGCTATGCAGGGCTCAAGCAGTATGTACCGGGCGAACAGCCCCGGGGAAAGCAATATGTAAAACTCAACACCAATGAGTCGCCCTTTCCGCCGACGGAAAATGTGGTGGAAGCGGTACGGCAGGCGGTTAGCAGTGCCCATCTGTACTGCGACCCCGACTGCCGCCTGATACGGGAAGAGGCAGCCCGGGTATACCAGGTGGATTACGATGAGGTATTGTGCTTTAATGGCAGCGATGAGGTGCTGTCCTTCGCCTTTGCCGCCTTCGGGCAGGATGGCGTCGCCTTCCCCGTCCTGTCCTATGGTTTTTATCCGATTTTTGCCGCTGTCAATATGGTGCAGGGTTTCCCTGTTCCCATGGGGGAAAACATGGCCATTGTGCCGGAAGATTACTATGGGCTTAACAAGGCCATTGTGATTGCCAACCCCAATGCGCCTACCGGGCAATACCTTACACCGGAGCAAATTGAAGGCATTGTTAAAAACAACCAGAAGCATGTAGTGGTGGTAGACGAAGCCTATATTGACTTTGGCGGACAGAGCGCCTTGCCGCTGATTAAGAAATACGATAACCTGTTGGTAACGCGTACATTTTCCAAGTCTCACTCCCTGGCAGGGGCGAGGATTGGCTTTGGTTTTGGAAATCCGGAACTGATGCGGGACATCAACACCCTGCGCTGTTCCACTAACCCCTACAATGTAAGTGCCATGGGACAGGCGGCAGGGCTTGCGGCGCTGAAGGAAAACGTATATTATATAACATGTTGCAAGCAAGTGGCCAAAACCCGTGACCAGTGTGCGAAAGCCCTGAAAACGCTTGGATTTCAGGTAATGCCCTCCCTGACCAATTTCCTGTTTGTTTCCCACCCCGGTGTAAAGGGAGAAATGCTTTACAAGGGGCTGCGTGCCAAGGGGGTGCTGGTACGCTGGTTCAACCAGCAGGATGTGCGGGACTATGTGCGGATTTCCATTGGCAGCCCCGAAGAGATGGCTGTCCTGCTAAGCGCCCTGCAAGATATTTTACAAGAGGAGTACCATGCGAAACGCGTTGATTGAACGAAAGACCGGCGAGACCGATATCCGCCTGTCCCTTTTGCTGGAAGGAACCGGCAAAAGGGAAATAGACAGCGGCATTGGTTTTTTAGACCATATGCTAGAGCTGTTTTCTGCCCACAGCGGCTTTGACCTGAAATTAACCTGCCAGGGAGATATTCGGGTGGACGGCCACCATACAACAGAGGATGTGGGCATTTGCTTGGGCCAGGCGTTGAAGCAGGCGTTGCAGGATAAAAAGGGCATCCGCCGCTACGCGTCTCTGGCGCTGCCCATGGACGAGGCGCTGGTGCTGTGTGCAGTGGATATTTCCGGCCGCGGCATGCTACAATATCAATTGCCCATGGAAGTGGAAAAAATAGGCACTTTTGATGTACAATTACTGGAAGAGTTCTTCCAGGCGTTTGCGACCCATGCCGGCATCACGCTGCACCTCCGTCTTCTGAGCGGACGCAACGCCCACCACATCGCCGAAGCCGCCTTTAAGGCGACTGCCCGGGTGCTGAAGGACGCGGTGCAGGTTGTCAGCGATACAGTACCATCCACGAAGGGGGTTCTATGAACATCTATCCTGCTATTGATCTCATCGAGGGCAAGGCCGTGCGCCTTGTCCATGGCGACTTTGACCGGATGACCGTTTATTCAGACGATCCCGTGCAGGTGGCCCGTTCCTTTATGGAGCAAGGCGCCCAGTACCTGCATGTGGTTGATTTGGACGGCGCCCGAGAGGGAGAGCCGGAAAATGACGACCTGATTGCCCGTATCATCGCGGAAAGCGGCCTGAAGGTGGAAGTGGGCGGCGGCATACGGGACAAGGAGACCATTGAAAAATACCTGGACATGGGGGCTTACCAGGTTATCCTGGGTACGGCTGCGCTGGAAAACGGAGATTTTCTTCACGACGCTGTGGACACCTACGGCGAAAAAATCGTGGTCGGGGTGGATATAAAGGATGGCTTTGTCGCCGTTAAAGGCTGGCAGGAAGTAAGCGACATGCGGCTGGATACCTTCCTTCAGGACTTATCCGCCATCGGCGTGGGGCGTATTATTTGTACCGATATCTCCCGGGACGGCGGTATGATGGGCAGCAACCAGGATTTGTACCGCGCTCTGGTGGAGGAATACCCCGTGCGCATCACGGCATCGGGCGGCGTAACCACATTGGATGATATCCGGGCGCTGCGGCTAATTGGGGTAGAAGGCGCCATTATCGGCAAAGCCCTGTATACCGGCGGTATTGATTTAGCGGCAGCTATTCATCTTGCCAAAGGGGACGCATAATATGGCGCGGCCCAAGAGCATTGTTGCCTGCCTTGACATCAAGGATGGCAAGGTGGTAAAAGGCGTCAACTTTTCCGGTATC
>CAZCBC010000010.1:594-10709 GCA_964496775.1 uncultured Oscillospiraceae bacterium | reverse complement strand
GTGCTGGAGCGTGCCCGGCTATATGCCAAGAATGGCGCGGATGAGCTTTGCTTTTACGACATTTCCGCCTCGGTGGAGGGGCGTACCCTGTTTACCAAACTGCTGGAAAGCATGGTAAAGGCCGTGAATGTACCCGTTTCGGCGGCCGGCGGCGTCAAGACGCCGGATGATTTTGCCCGGGTGCTGGATACCGGCGTTGTCAAGGTCAGCATGAATTCGGGGGCGCTTCAAACCCCTTCCCTGGTGGAACAGTGCGCCCGGCGCTTTGGTCAGGACAAGGTTGTAGTGGCAGTAGACGTCGCCAAGGTGGGCGATGTGTGGCAATGCTTTAACCAGGCCGGCGCCCACGATACCGGCGTAGACGCCTTACAGTGGCTGAAACAGTGCGAAGCCATGGGGGCCGGAGAAATCGTTGTCAACTCTATCGATACCGACGGCGTGCGGCGGGGGTACGATTTGGAGTTACTTCAGGCGGTATGCGACAGCGTATCCGTGCCTGTGGTGGCCTCCGGCGGCGCGGGCAGCATGGAGCATATCATTGAATTGTTTAAACAGGTGCCAAAGTGCGCCGCTGCCCTGGGTGCGTCTATTTTTCATTATGACCTGGTGGATATCGGGGAACTGAAGCGCCTGATGCAAAGCGAGGGCATTCCTGTAAGATTGTGAGGAGCGTATGGATATAAGCAAACTGCGTTTTGACGACAAGGGACTGATTCCCGCCATTGTGGTGGATGCCGAAACCGGCAAGGTGCTGATGCTGGCCTACATGAACGAGGAGTCCCTGCGTTTAACCATGGAAAAGGGGCTGACCACTTTCTATAGCCGCAGCCGCCAGTCTCTATGGACAAAGGGGGAAACAAGCGGCAATTATCAGCATGTGCTGTCCATTACACCGGACTGCGATGGCGATGCCCTGAAAGTTCTGGTGCGCAAGGAGGGGCCCGCCTGCCACCTGAATACCGAAACCTGTTTTGACAGAGACCCTCTCTATGAAGGGGAAGAAAACGCCTTTTCGCTGGAGGGGTTGATGGACTTATTGAAGGGCCGCAAAGAGAACCCCCCTCCCGGTTCCTACACCAGCTACTTATTTGAAAAGGGGCTGGATAAGATACTAAAAAAGGTGGGGGAAGAAACTACCGAGGTCATCATTGCCGCCAAAGCGGAGGACAAAAAAGAAACCATCTACGAAATTGCCGACCTGGCGTACCATATTATGGTGCTGATGGTGCAGCAGGGCATCACCTTACAGGATATTCAGCAGGAACTGGCGTCCCGCCATGTGGTGGACAAGAAAGTAAAACAGGAAAAGATGACGTGAAAAAGCCGGTATCGCCCATTATCAGTGTGTTTTTAAAAAGCAAGACCTCCCTGCTTACCGTTCTCAGCGGCATGCTTAATAGCTTGGCGCTGTTGTTTTTTGGGCAGACCGTTACCCACCATACCGGCAACCTGACAAAACTTGCCCAGGGTTTGGCGCAGGGAGATTTCAGTACAATGCTGCTGATGCTTTCCCTGGTGGTGTGCTATTGTCTGGGAGCTACGCTGTCCGGCCTGATTTTTACCCCGCAACAGGGGCTGTTATCCCGCCGCTACGGGGTGCTGATGATTGGGGCGGGTTTTTTGCTTATCTTTTTGACCCAGATTCTGGGCGCCAATGCTATCATGGCGCCGCTGCTGGCCCTGCTGTCCGGCATGCAGAACGGCATGTATCTAACCCACAAGGATATGCTGCTGCGCTCTACCCATATGACGGGTTATTTGTCGGATTTGGGCTTCCTTCTTTCCGGTATCATCAAGGGAAATCGAGAAAAGGTGGAACGTTTCTGGCTTGTGTTCTTTCACCTGTTGGCTTTTGTGCTGGGCGGCGTGCTGGGGGTGCTGTTGATGCCCCAGGGGTTTGAAACGTCATTGCTGGTTATTGGCCTTTTGTATGTGCTTGTAGGCATCGCCTTTGTCTATATCGGCCTGAAACCCTATCCTGCGGAACACTGATAACAGATAATATGAAATCACAACTGGGGGAGGCGTGGCGGCCTCCTTGTTCTTTGTATGGTTATCTGAAAGTGGGTAGTAGATACAATCTAAATGGAATATGCTATAATGAACTGGAAAGGAATGATGCTGATGCTGCAAAAGATAGAACGTCAGGCACGCCAGGTGATGGAGGAGTTGCTGTCGCAGGCTAAACTAAAACCAGGGCAAATTATGGTGGTGGGCTGCTCCACCAGCGAGATTATGGGTGAAAGCATTGGGAAGGGCTCCAGCATGGAAGCGGCCCAAGCGGTTTATCAGGGCCTGATGCCCGTTTTGCAATCAGCCGGAGTCCGGCTGGCTGCCCAGTGCTGTGAGCACTTGAACAGAGCGCTGATAGTGGAGAAGGAAACAGCCGTAGCTCTTCAGCTGGACGTGGTCAATGTAGTGCCAAAGCCGGAGGCAGGCGGTTCTTTTCCAACAACGGTGTATCAGCATATGCGCAATCCTGTTGCTGTGGAGCGCATCGTTGCCGACGCCGGACTGGATATTGGCGGCACGCTGATCGGCATGCACCTGCGTGTTGTGGCAGTGCCGGTGCGCCTGAGCCTTAATCTAATTGGTGAGGCGCGCATCCTGTGCGCCCGCACCCGGCCCAAGTATATCGGCGGACCAAGGGCAGCGTACCTTGAGTTGTAAGCATGTGATGCTTGGATACCCCATAAAGGTGGGCGCCTGACATGGCGGAAACGATGGGAAGCAATGCGCCCAGCCAAGCATCCGTACTTCAAATGTATTCAGAAACGATGGTTGCCCGTTTTCTCAGCCGTCCCAACCGTTTTATTGCGCATGTGGAAGCAGAGGGGCAAGTGCTCATCTGCCATGTGAAGAATACCGGCAGGTGCAGAGAGTTGCTGATTCCTGGTGCCCTGGTTATTATCGCGCGGGCTGCCAATTCTCTTCGCAAGACAAGGTATGATTTGGTTGCCGTCTATAAAGGGGATATGCTGGTCAATATCGACAGCCAGGCGCCCAATGCGGCGGCGCACGCGTGGCTAAGGGAACAATATCCTGAGGCGGCCATCAAAAAAGAAGCGCTATATGGGCATTCCCGCCTGGATTTTCATGTGGCGGGGGAAGGGCAAAGCCTCTATGTGGAGGTAAAGGGATGCACGCTGGAAAAGGATGGCCTGGCTCTTTTTCCCGATGCGCCTACCGAGCGTGGGGTAAAGCATCTGAACACCCTGCTTTCCTGCATTCAACAGGGGCATCAGGGTATGGTGCTGTTTGTAATACAGATGCGCCCGGTGCGCGCCTTTTCACCCCATGATGCTATGCATCCGGCATTCGGAGAGGCGTTGCGCCACGCTGCAAAGAACGGCATGCAGGTTAGGGCCCATGATTGTCTGGTGCATCCGGAGGGAATCGCCCTCCATACCCCTGTGCCGGTCATCCTGTAAGAGGAAGGAGTATCGTTTGACAGATATAAATACGCGGCTTGCGGACAATATTGCGGAAGTTCGTTTTCAAATGGAACAGGCCGCCCGGGATGCAGGGCGCTGTGCAGAAGATATTTTGCTGTGTGCCGTCTGCAAAAGCCAGCCGTCTGAGTTGATATTGGCCAGCGCTTCACTGCCCATTGATTTGTTTGGTGAAAACCGCATGCAGGAGCTGGTCAGCCACCATGAAGAAAGCCTCTATGGCGGGAAACCCTGCCATTTTATCGGCCACCTGCAGACCAACAAGGTGCGCAGGGTGGTGGGGCTTGTCAGCATGATACAGAGCGTCAACAGCCTGCGTTTGCTGAACGCTATCGACCGGGAGGCGGAAAAACAGAACATCGTTCAGGATATCCTGTTGGAGGTTAACATCGGCGATGAGGCAACTAAAATGGGCATATCCGAGGAAGAGCTATGGCCTCTGCTGGATAGTGCCTTGGAAAAACAGCATGTCCGTGTACGGGGCTTGATGGCCATTCCGCCTGCTTTTGACAATTCCCCCGAGAGCCGCCGCTATTTTGCCGCCATGCGTACGTTGCAAGAGCGGGCGCAGCAGCATGCAGGGGAAGCAGCCATATTGGACACCCTTTCCATGGGCATGACAGATAGCTACCTTGCCGCTATCCGGGAAGGGGCAACCCTTGTCAGGGTAGGGCGTGGAATCTATGGGGAGCGGGTATAATCCTTTTGGGGACACCAATATATGGAACTCAATAATTTTCAAGGAGGACAAGATGAACAATATTCTATTCTACGGCATGACAGGTGAGAAAATGTGTTTTCAGCATATCCTGCTGAATGCACTGGATTTGCATCAGGATGGCAAAACAGTGCATATTATCTTTGAAGGTGCTTCGGTGAAGCTAATTCCTGTGTTCGAGCAGGAACAGAACACCCTGTACAAAAAGGCTAAGGAAGCCGGACTGATTGCCGGTGTATGCTTTGCCTGCTCCAAGGTGCTAGGCGTATTTGACGAAGTGGAAAAATCCGGCTTGCCCCTGCTGGATGACATGAATGGCCATGCGGGCATGAAGCGTTTTGTCAACACGGGCTACAGCGTCATCAGCATGTAATTTGATGAGTCAGGGCAGAGCCAAAGAGGGGATAGCAACCTATCTTTCCCCTTTGGGACCGATATTATTAAAGAGCGACGGTCAGCGGCTGAGCGGCCTGTGGTTTAAGGATGCCAAGTACGCCCCGCCCTGGCCGGGGGAGACCTCCCAAACAGGACGATTGCCCGTTTTTGAGCAGACGGTGCAATGGCTGGATCGGTATTTCGCCGGGGAAAACCCTGGCGACATGCCGCCCCTTGTTATGCGAGGCAGCGATTTTCGCCTGGCCGTGTGGGCAGTGCTGCAAAGCATTCCCTATGGACAACTGCGCACCTATAGCGAGGTTGCAAAAGAGTTGGAGCAGAAGTTAGGCAGGCCCATGTCGGCTCAGGCAGTGGGCGGCGCGGTCGGGCACAATCCCCTGTCCATCCTTGTGCCCTGCCATCGTGTGGTGGGCGCGGACGGAAATCTGACAGGCTATGCAGGCGGATTGGATAAAAAAATCGCCCTGCTGAGGCTGGAAAAAGCAGATTTGCGGGGTTTATATGCGCCAAGCAGCGGCCCAACTTTGTAGTACTGCACGAATCCCCCTTCCAAAAACGGGAGGGGGATTTATCTTAGTCATACTCTCAAGCTTTTGTCATGGGACACGTCCAAAGCACAGCGTTTGCTGTGTAAAATCCCCGTAAAATATCATCTGCCTATAGGCGAAAGGCTTGAAAGGCCAGATGCGATTCGGTAAGATATAATTAAGAAATACCATACGGGGGAGAGATGGATATGAAAACAGAGGATGCGCGCAGGTTGTTGTTGCGGCTTACAGAGTTGCGCAAGCAGGTGCAGGAAGATGGCGCCACCCTGTTTAAGAGTTGGCTGCCGGGCATTAAACGCCAGAGCTTTATTCACAGCGCTCAAAACTTGGCCGACTATATGGCTCTGCGCCGCCATGATTTAGGGGAATTGCAGTGGGAATTAATTCCTGTGGGGCTATCTTCCCTCGGGCGGCTGGAAGCCCGTGTGATGCCTACGCTGGATTCGGTGGTGGCTTCCTGTGCCCGTATTGCCGGAGAGCAAAGTCCCGCCGATTATCACGCGACGGAAGACTTTCTTCAGGGTGAGGAAACGCTGGATTATAATACCCAGGAGGTTTTAGGCCCGGAACCGGAAAAACGCTATACCCGCATCATGGTTACCTTACCCACAGAAGCGGCGTATGATCCGGCCATTGTGGATGGCTTGGTGGCCTGCGGGATGGAAGTTGCCCGTATTAACTGTTCCCATGATAATGAAACCCTGTGGAACATGATGATTCGCAACATACGCAATGCAGCGGCCAAGCATCGCCGAAGCGTGCGCATCAGCATGGAAATCCCCGGCCCTAAAATCCGCATCAGCCGCATCATGACCAGCATGAGCAAAGCCCGTGTTGTGGCGGGCGACCAGATATATTTTACCGGCAGCAAGCTGATGTATTTGCCTTCGGGCGTTCAGTTGGCTTTGTGCTGCAGCGTGCCGGAAATTATCGACTACCTGACGGTAGGCGAAGCAGTGCTGCTGGATGACGGCCATGTAGAAACCACTGTGGTGGAGCGTCTGGAAGACGGCGTTCTTCTGAAGGTAAACCGTGTGGTCAGGGAAAGAGGTGTTACCCTGCGGCCGGAAAAAGGCATCAACTTCCCCGGCGTTGATTATAAAATCCCGCTTCTGTCCCCGCGCGATGAAGAGATTATGGATTTTGTCTGCAAAAACGCCGATATTGTGGGCTGCTCTTTTGTGCGTGACAAGGACGACGTTACGCTGCTGCTGGACGAAATTAACAAGCGCACCAAGAAAAAGGATTCCATGCCCGTCATCATCAAAATTGAGACGTCGGACTCCATGCGCATTCTGCCCGAAATTCTGGTGGCGTCCGCATCCCGTGTGCCTACCGCCATCATGATAGCCCGGGGCGATTTGGCGGTAGAAGTAGGTTACGCCAGGCTGTCGGAGCTGCAGGAAGAAATCCTCTGGGTGTGCGAAGCGGCCCATGTTCCCGTCATCTGGGCGACTCAGGTGGTAGAAACTATGGTGAAGACGGGCATTCCCACCCGGGCGGAAGTATCCGATGTCAGCATGGCAGCCAAGTCGGAATGCGTGATGCTTAACAAGGGCGAGCACATTAACCGTGCCGTGTTGTTTGTGAGTGATGTACTCAGCAAGTTTGAAAAGCATGTATATAAAAAGACGGCCATTTTGCGCAAGCTAACCATTGCCAGCGCCCTGTTTGAGGAAGACAGGCTGTAATTACTGCTGCACTGATTGCAGCAGGGCACCATAGAAAAAGCCGGGTACGCGCCCGGCTTTTTGTATATCGTTTTATGCTTTGAGCGGGTAACTCATCAGCAGATGCTGTCCGGTTAGTTTCAGGTGATAGCCGTCAGCCGGCAGCAGTGCGGTGTTACCGGGTAATAATTCCAGCGTGCCGCCCTCCCATTTCAGGGTGGCATGTTCAATGGCGGTCAGCATCTTGAAATGCCGGCTGTCAGGCGGCAGCTTTGCGTCCTCGCAGTCTGTATAGCGCTCTGCCGCGAAAAACGGACAGGACAATAGCAACTCCCGCTTGCCCTTGCCCACCAGGGGAAGGATATGGGGAATGGACGCAGACAGGCGGCTGTCCACATCGGTTACATCAATGGCTTTATCAAGATGCAGCTGCCGCTTGTTGCCTTGCGCGTCCTTGCGCTCCCAGTCGTAGAAGCGGTAGGTAACATCGCTGCTCTGCTGTATCTCGTAGAGAGCAATATTGCCGCCGATGGCATGCACCGTACCTGCGGGGATAAAGAAGGCATCCCCCTTTTTGACGGGCACAGATCGCAGCAAACTTTCCACTGCGGCGCCCTTTAGGGAGGCTTCCCGCAACTGTTCCTTGGTAACGTTTTCCTTAACACCGTAAACAATCTGGGCATCCTCAGCCGCATCCAGAATAATCCACGCCTCGGTCTTGCCCAGCTTGTTTTCATGCCGGGCGGCGTAATCATCGTCGGGGTGTACCTGCACGCTCAGTTTGTCCCGGGCTGCAATCAGTTTTAGTAGCAGCGGGAATGTACCGGGATGCTGTGTTCCGGTCAGGCGAAGGCCATAGCGGGCAATCAGTTCGCTCAGGCTGCGGCCATCAGCGCTTTTGCTGTTGAGCCCCTCAATGGCGCTGACTTCCAGGCTTTCGCCTGTTCTCTCATCCGGTATATTTCGGCCAAACAGGGTGCGCAACTGGTCGCCCCCCCAGGGGGTGGCGTCGCCGTAGCGGTAGGCGGGCTGCATGAGAATGGGGGCTAACATAGGTTCTCCTTTCTTTGTGGCTTACACGATGGCCTTGGTTGCAACTACGTTGACGCCAGTGCCCGCCACATTTTCTATCAATATATCTCCAGGCAGTATGGGCATGCGGAACTTAGCACTTAAAATTTCTCGCATGCAGGCGGCTATTTTATCCTTGGGAATGGGCTCAGCGGTCTTGACGCTGACGGGCATCGGGCTGCCAAAAACGGGAGCCACGGCAGTTACCATGCGCATGGGCGCTACGCACTCCTGACGGGCATAGGTTTCACCCCGCTTGCAGGTGTTGTTTTCAACCTTTGTTACTTCGCCGTCTTTTAGCGTTACCGTCATGCGGCAGCCGACGGGGCAGCTGATGCAGGTAATCTGTTGTTCCATGCTTCCTCCTTTACGCTTTTACGCTCCGGCCAACTTGACGATGGCACGGGCAAAAATCTTCATGCTTTTGTAGAGGGATTCCAGCGACACATGCTCGTCGGCCTGGTGGGCAACCTCGGGGTCGCCGGGGAAGGAAGCGCCAAAGGCAACGCCTTCCTCCAGCATTTTTGCGTAGGTACCGCCGCCGATCGCCAGGGCCTTTTTCTCAAGGCCCGTTACTTCATGGTAGGCGTCCAGCAGGCGCTGCACCAGCTCGCTGTTTTCCGGCACATGGTGAGGCGGCTTGTCGGTGGTTTGGATGATGTCAAAGCCCGGCAGGTGCTGCTTGATCATCTGCACCAGGTATGCCCTGTCCGTCAGGATGGGGCAGCGCATGTCCAGCGTGGCGTACAGGCTGTCCTTGTCCACCCGGATAATGCCCAGGTTGCACGTCAGCTTGCCCGACAGCTTGTCCTCAACCATGGCGCCAATGCCTTCGCCCCAGTAGGTGGTGCCGATGGTGTCCGCCAATAGCTTGATGGGGCCTTCAGCGCCTAAATCCCTGAGCGTAATCAGCAGCTGTCCGATGGCATTGCGCCCGCCCTCAGGATAAGCGGCATGCCCGGGGATGCCTGTGGCAGTAATCTGAATGCCGCCCTTTACCTTTTCAGCCTTTACCGGCCAGCCGTACTGCTTGCTGATGGCCTCGGTCTTGGCGATTAACTCCTCGCCGCCCGCTACCAGGGCGCTGGCGATACCGGGGATTACGTTCATCCTTTCGCCGGTGGCCCAGTGAATGACTTGCAGGCCTTCTTTGCTGGGGACAGCGTGCAGCTGCAACGCTACCATGCCTTTTTCGATGTTGATGACAGGGTAGTCGGCGTCGGGGCTAAAGCCCATGCGGGGCATGGTCTCTTTTTGTTTGTAGTAGCGCATGCATTCCATGCCGCTTTCCTCGTCGCAGCCAAGGATCAGGCGCACCTTGCGCTTCAGGGGAATGCCTGCTTTTTTCACCGCCAGCATGGCATACAGGGCGGCCACCGCCGGGCCCTTGTTGTCGCTGGTACCCCGGCCATACATGTAGCCGTCAACAATTTCAGCGCCCAGAGGATCCTTTGTCCAGCCGTCCCCGATGGGTACCAGGTCAAGGTGCGCCAGGATGCCCAGAGCATCCTCGTCCTCCCCCTCGCCCATTTCAGCGTGACAGGCATAACCATCCACATCCTTGGTAACAAACCCCAGGACCTGGCAGTCATCAAGGGCCTTGTCCAGCATGATGCGCAGGTTTTTGCCGAAGGGAGCACCGGGGAGCTCCTCGTCCCGTATGCTGGGAATGGCAATCCATTCCGATAATGTTTTCACCATGGGGGCTTTTAATTCCTCCAGGATGCGGTCTAATTGTTCCATCGTTTTTCTCCTTACTTGTTCTGTACAGCCCTGGCAAAACGATCAAGGCCCTCGATTAGCTGAGCGCGGGGGCATCCAAAGTTTACGCGCATAAAGCCCTGCCCGCACTTTTCGCCAAAGAAGGTGCCCGTCGTCAGGGCAACCTTGTGCTCATAGCAGCGTTTTTCCAGGGCGCTGTTGTCCGTTTCGTAGGCGGATACATCTACCCATGCTAAAAAGGTAGCTTCTATGGGGGAAATATGTGCCAAAGGCAGCAATTCTCCGAGACTATCTACGACGGCCTGGCGGTTGCCGGACAGATAGTCCATCAACCCGTCCAGCCAGGCGTCGCCATGGGTATAGGCAGCCTGGGTGCCTGCCAAGGCGAATACATTGCCGCTTTCCACGCCGTTTATTTCCATGTGCTGTTTCAGCCTTTGCAGCGTTTCCTCATCGCGGCAGAGCAGGTACGCTTGCTTAAGTCCTGCGATGTTGAATGTCTTGCTGGCTGCCGTCATGCAGATGGTGGTGGGGGGGA
>CAZCBC010000010.1:0-584 GCA_964496775.1 uncultured Oscillospiraceae bacterium | reverse complement strand
CATGGTCAATATGCTGGTGAAACGTTCAGGCTTATAGACAAAGTCGCAGTGTATTTCGTCCACTGCCAGATATGCGCCATATTGAGCGCACAAATCGCTGACGCGCTTGAGCTCCTCCTTAGACCATAGGCGGGATACCGGATTATGGGGGCTGCATACCATCACCAGCTTGACGCCCTGGTGCAGCTCTTCTTCCACCTGCGAAAAATTGATGTGATAGCGGTATGCTTCATCCCTTTGCAGGGGGACTTCCACCAAGCGACGGCTGCTGTCTTTGACAGCGCTGAAAAATGGCCCATAGACCGGCGGCATAATCAGTACTTTGTCATCCGGCGCTGTCAGCGCCATGACTGTAGCACGTAGCCCGGACACCACCGAGGGCATCATCAGCATTTCGTTGCGCCGAAGGCTTACCTGGTGGCGGCGTTTCCAGAAATCAATAACGGCGTTGTCGCTTTCTTCGCTTATCAAGGGGTAACCGTAAACGGGGTGTTCAGCCCGCTTTACAAGCGCCTCCATAATAGCGGGGGCACAGGCAAAGTCCATGTCTGCCACCCACAGGGGAACGCCGTTTTCGGGCAGCA
>CAZCBC010000009.1:31901-34446 GCA_964496775.1 uncultured Oscillospiraceae bacterium | reverse complement strand
AGGGTTCACACCATGGAATCGCACAGGACCCGATACCTCATACGGCATGGATATCATACATGAAACCTGGGCAAAATGCAAGGCGGGCGCAGCAGCCTTATTTCAGCTTTTTCATCATCTCTTCGTAGGCGGCTTTCAACTGCGGGTCAGACATGTCGCCGAATTGATAGTAGGTATGCTCTTCGCCCTCGGGCATAGTGACTTCCACATCGGGGGCGACACCTACCTCGTGCACCTTGTTGCCCTTGGCGGAAAAATACTGGGCGCTGGTAAACTGAAAACCGCTGACCCCATCGCTCAGCGCCGTTACATACTGAATAATGCCCTTCCCAAAGGTGTTGGTGCCTACAATGGTGGCGCGCTGGTAGTCCTTCATGGCGGCGGTGAAAATTTCACTGGTGGAGGCAGAGTTTTCGTTAACCAATATGACAAGGGGCAGATCGCTCTTGCCGTCAGTGGTATAGGTTTTATCCTGATTGCCTGCGCGGTCCTCAGCGTAGAAGAGGAGGGTTTTATCAAGGAAGGCGTCGGCGATATGCACCCCCTGCTCGACCCACCCGCCGGGGTTGTCCCGCAAGTCGATAATCAGCCCCTTCATGCTCTGAGCCTGCAAGTCTTTGAAGGCTTTATCAAAGGCGGTATCCGCGTCCCCGGCAAACTCGTACACGGCGATGTAGCCGATATCATTTTCCAACACCTTGTGCTCCAGGCGGTTTACGATAATCTCTGCCTTGACAATGTCAAAGGGCAGCACCTCGCCGTTGCGCAGCACCTCTACATGCACCTTTTCACCGGGCACGCCCCGCATGATGTTGACGGCGTCCTGCATGGTGGCGGTGTTTACTTCTAAATCTTCTACCTTATAAAAAATATCGCCCTTTTGCAGACCTGCTTCCTCCGCCGGCGTACCGCGGAAAACCCGCACGATGGTTACGGTGGAATTGCGCCAGTCACCCAGCATCTGCACGCCGATACCGGCATACTTTCCCTCATCATCTTCCCACATGGTTTTCCATGCTTCCTTGGGATAATAGAAGGTGTAAGCGTCATTCAGACCGCTCAGCAGCCCCTGGATGGCGCCGTCCATCATGGCCTGCTCGTCAGGCTCTACATAGTAGTACTGCTCCACATAGGTGCGTACCTCTTCCAAAAGCTGGTACTTTTTCAGCTTCTCGTATTCACTGCGGGAGATGGTCACGGTGTCATTGGTGCCGTAGACAACCCGCGAACCCTCCGAAGCAAGGGCGGCGGGTAGCAGCATCAGGCAGACGACAAGCAGGGCAACGGTTCTTTTGAGCATGGGTTACTTCCTTTCTGAGTGGCTTGAGGGATGATCCTGAAGCAAAGCGCATTTTTTCATTTCAAACAGCAGTTTAAATGTCATGGCGTCGTGGAAGTGGCGTAGGTCAAGCCCTGTTAATTTTTGCACCTTTTCCAAACGGTATACCAGCGTGTTGCGATGAATATACATCTGCCTGGCAGTGTCGGATATGTTCAGGTCTTTATCCAGAAACATGTTGATGGTATCCAGCATCTCTTCAGTAAAAAGGCGCGTTGTTTTTCGGTTAAACAAAAGGGCGTGGTACCGCGAGGCTACATCCGCCGGAATGTCTGCAAAAAAACGCTCCAGCAACATGCTGCGGTACATAAAGACGCTCTCCTTGGGCCGCAAAACGCTGCCGATTTCCATCGCCTGCCGTGCCTGATGGTAACTTGTGCTCATTTCCCGCACATGGCTGAATGTATCGCCGATGCCAATGGCGAGGGTAATCCCTTCCTCGCTTAAGGCCGTTTCCTGCATAGCGGCGGCGTATTCAAATAACTCATCCGCCGCGCTGCCTTCTGTAAGAAATTTGATCATGGCGGCGGTATGCCTGCTCATGGAAATAAGCACATCCTGCCTGTCAAGGGGCAGGATGTCTTTCAGCAGGCTTTCTACGGGGCGTGCAACAGGGGAGAGGGCGCTGAGCAGGATGACGCAGCGGACACCCTCCCGTGGAATTTTATATTCTTCAATCAGCGCTTCCTGCTCTGAAAGCGTGATGTTTCCCGCAAGAAAAAGCTGGTAGCCTTTGTTGATGTCATGTATGTTTTCCTGTGCCTGGTACAGAGTGTGCAGCATGGCGGCCGCCATCTTTAGGCTGTCCTCGGCGGCTGGGCTATCGGGCGTCATTAACAGATACCCGTTGCCCGCGTCTGTCTTAAAATATACCATGCCCCCTGAAAGGGTTGGCTGATGATAGGCGATGTCAAGCGGAGGCTGAAGGATTTCGGTTATGCTGCCATACAGCAGCTTCCCGTTTAAATCAAACAGGGTGAAAGACGTGTTCAGACCAGAAAACACGCTGCTAACCCGCCGGATGAATTGATTGTCCATGCAGCTTTCCTTTCGTTTTTTTGCAATGAAAAGCAAAAATATTATAGCACACGCGGGCGAGGTTGAAAAGTCGTCAGCGCAGCGGACGGGTATTCTTTCGGGAAACCCTGGCTAGTGCGGTGTTGACAAGTTTTATTTGCTTTAGTATACTTTAACAGTTGCCCATGG
>CAZCBC010000009.1:26472-31891 GCA_964496775.1 uncultured Oscillospiraceae bacterium | reverse complement strand
CATGGGTGTTCCGCATTTATACAATGCGTGCAGACGCCGTAGCGTCATATAAAGGAGTGTAAACAGATGTTCCGTACTTATCAGCCGAAGAAACGTCAACGCAGCAAGGTGCATGGTTTCCGTGCCCGCATGTCTACCCGCAATGGCCGCCGTGTGTTGGCCCGCCGCCGTGCCCGCGGCCGCAAAGTTCTGTCCGCCTAATACCGTCGTGGATGGCTGAACAGCCCGCTCGCTGCTTGCCACGGAATAAGACAAGAGTGAAGCGGGTTTTGTTTACCAACATGACCGACATCGAACATGCAGAAAAACTTTAGAATCCGGAAAAACGGCCAGTTTCAGTATGTATATCGCAGGGGGAAAGGTGTGTCCACCCCCAGAATGTCGCTTACATACATCCGTGCCGGACGGTTGCAGGTGGGCTTTTCCGTTAGCAAGAAGGTTGGCAATGCGGTGGTTCGCAACAGAACCAAGCGGCGCATGCGCGAATGCTTCCGGCTAAGAATACCCCGCCTTGTCAAAGGGTTCTATATTTTTTCTGCCAGGCCTCCCGCAGCGAAGGCCTCTTACCAGGAAATAGAGCACGATATGGACAGACTTCTAACCCGTATGAAACTCTTCAGGGAAACGCAGTGAAAAAGCTTCTTCTGGCTTTGATTCGTTTTTATCAGATGCGCATCAGTCCGCATACCTCCTCCCGATGCCGTTATATTCCTACCTGTTCAGAGTATGCCCGCGTGGCGATTGACAGGTGGGGCGCCTGGCGGGGCGGATGGATGAGCGTGCGGCGCATCCTGCGCTGTAATCCCCTGTTCAAAGGCGGGTTGGACCCTGTGCCCGATATGCCCGATTCAGTAATTAGGAGGGATTAATACAGTGACAGGCTTACTTACCAAAATTCTTAGTGGAATCAATGGTTTCGTCCACAACTATGGCTGGGCGATTGTTTTGTTCACCATCTTCATTCGCCTTTTGCTGCTGCCCCTGGACATCAAAAACCGCCAGGGCATGCGTAAAATGCAGAAGATTCAGCCGGAACTGAACAAGCTGCAGAAAAAATATGCCAACGACAAGGTGAAGCTTCAGCAAAAGCAGTCTGAGTTGATGCGGCGGGAAAAATACAATCCCATGGCAGGCTGCCTGCCGCTGCTGATCCAGATGCCCATCCTCTTTGCCATGTTCGGCGCCATGCGCCAGATTGCCAACGAGCAGACGGTGCAGCAGGTATTCGACTTCCTGCAGGGCAAGGAACCGGTATACGAGGGCTGGCTGTGGGTTAAAAACCTGTGGATGGCCGACTCGCTCTTTGTGTCGATTGTACCCGACATGCGTACCATCCAGATGATTCCGCTGAACATCTGGACGGATCTTTTCCAGAAACTGACGCCTGAGAGCCAGGAAGTTATCATGAGCAGCATTACCGCTTTGGGCGGCACGCTGGACTTTGCCACTGCAGAAGGCCTTAAGAACTCTTTGCCCTTTATCGAGCAGGCATTGATTGCTGTGCCCTCCTATCAGGCGGCCATGGCGGTCATGCCCGGCTGGTCCAACCTCAACTTCATTCTCTTTAGCGTATCCGTATACATGCAGCACAATGGCTTGCTCATTCTGCCCATCCTGGCGGGTGCTTCTCAGATGCTGATGACCCGCTTCACGCCCGGCATGTCTCAGCCTGCGGGACAGGATGGCCAGCAGCAGCCCGGAACGAATAACTTCATGAAGTATTTCTTCCCGATTTTCTCTGTGTATATCTGTCTGACCAGCAACGCGGGCTTTGCTCTGTACTGGGTGGTCAGCAACCTGATCGCGACTGCTTCCAACATCGGCATCAACGCGTACTTTGACCGTACCGAAAAAGCTGTCGCTCACTTGGAAGGAGAGAATTCCGTACGATGAAACAATACGAGTCTGAAGGCCGCACGGTAGAAGAGGCCATTAACCTGGGGCTGGAAAAGCTAAGCGCCAGCATCTCGGATGTGGACATTACCGTGATACATGAAGGCAGCAAGGGACTGTTTGGTCTCTTTGGCAGCCGCATGGCCAAGGTTCGCCTGACCTTAAAACAGGAAGACGATGTGAAAGGGGCTACGCGCGCGCTGTTTGCCGATGCGCTGGATACCCCTGCGGAGAAACCCGCCCGCAAACAGGAACAGCCAAAGCAGGCCGAGGAAACAGCTGCAAAGTCAGAAGAAAAAGCGCAATCCCGCCGCGCTCCCCGGAGCAAAAAGCCTGCGCGCGCGGAGCGGCAGGAGGCCAGTGTAAAGGAAGAGCAGCCCAAGCAAAAGGCGCGCAAAGAAAGAAAGCCCGCAGAACCTAAGGAGCCGCCCACCCCAGCCGAGCAGAAAGACCCTGCCACCAAGGAAGGCAAAGCCCAGGCGTTTTTGCAGCAGGTAACCAGCCTGATGGGGGTGGATGTCAGCGTGCATGTCCTCACTGACGAGGAAGGTGCCATTCGCGTCACGATGCAGGGGGATGCACTGGGCATACTCATTGGCCGCCGGGGGGAAACCCTGGATGCCCTTCAGTATCTGACCAGCTTGCAGGTGAACAAAGGCGAGGAGGAATATACCCGGGTTACCCTGGACAGCGAAGGCTACCGCGCCAAGCGGGAGGAAGCGCTGATCCGCCTGGCCAACCGTATGGCAAACCGTGCAAAAAAGACCGGCCGCCGTGTATCGATGGAACCTATGAACCCCTACGAGCGCCGTATCCTGCATTCCGCCTTACAGGGTACTGAGGGCGTATCTACCCACTCGGAAGGGGAAGAGCCGAACCGTCATGTTGTCATTACCGTCAATAAGGATTTTAAGGCTCAGGAACCCCGCAAGGATGCACCGAAGCCCCAAAGGCCATCCATCATTTATGATGAGGACGAAACGGCATCCGATGCATAAAAAACGGTTGACATTATCTTCGAATCCCATTATAATATTGCTCGTTCTGGTTGGGAGGGATGCGCGTGCTGCTTGATGTTTCCAGCGCTCTGCGCGAACCCGGCAAAGAGTTTATCTTTATCCATCCGGAAGCAATCCCGCCGCAGGATATCCTGGGAGAAACCGTTTCGTTTGAGAACCCTGTCCGGTTTGACGGCGTTTTCAGCATGACGGACAATACCCTGTATATGAAAGGAAACCTGCATGCGGTCGTACACACCCGGTGCGCCAATTGTCTGGAACCTGTAACCTCTACCCTGAATATCCCCTTTGAAGAGGTATTTGTTCATCAGGATTTCAGGGAACATGTGGAGGATGAGGAGCAGCTCAGTTTTCATGGTTCCAAAGTAGAGATGAGTCATTTGGCGCTCATGCTGGCTTTGCTGGACATGCCCATGCGCTTCCTTTGCAAGGAGGAGCTCGAAGGTTTTTTCCAGTATATGCCGGACAACCAACAAGCGAATGCCTGCCAGGAAGAGCTCGACAATGAGCATCCCTTTGCGGCATTACAACAATTGCTGACAAAGGATCAGGAGGTGTAACCATGGCAGTACCCAAGGGAAAAGTATCCAAAGCACGTGGGCGTAAACGCCGCACACACTGGAAGTTGAACGCGCCCGCTATTGCTGCGTGCCCCCAGTGCCACCAGATGAAGTTATTGCATCGTGTCTGCAAGCATTGCGGCATGTACAATGGCCGTCAGGTTCTGGTGATGGACGAAAAGAAGCAGGCGTAAACCTGCCCAAACCTTACGAACAAGAGGAGTAAGCCGACAGGCCCTATAGAGAGGCGTTCATTGGTGGAAGAGCGCTGGAAACCTGTTTGCCGAAGGTCGCTTGGGAGGGTGGCGAAAGCCCGGGTCAGCCCGTTATAGCGAAGAGGCAGCGCAACGCGCTGTGAAGTAAGGTGGTACCACGGGTCGCTCCGTCCTTTAGAGGATGGGGCGCCTTCTTTATTTTATGGAGTATATCAGGAGGAAGTATGGCAAACAATATGGAGAAAACATATAATCCACAGGCAATAGAACGGGAAACCTATCAACAATGGGAGGAATCCGGCGCCTTTGTGGCAAAACGGGTGGAGGGGAAAAAGCCTTTCACCATTGTCATGCCGCCTCCCAACATTACCGGGCAGCTGCATATGGGGCACGCGATGGATTGTGTCTTGCAGGATGCCTTAACCAGGTATCACCGTATGAAGGGCGACCCTACCCTCTGGTTGCCCGGAACAGACCACGCATCCATCGCTACCGAAGTAAAAATTGTGGAAAAGATGGCGGAGGAAGGGCTGACCAAGGAAGAGATCGGCCGGGAAGCCTTTTTGGAAAGGGCATGGGAATGGAAAAGGGAATATGGCGGCCGTATCATCACCCAGCTGAGGCGTTTGGGCGCCAGCTGCGACTGGTCCAGGGAACGCTTCACCATGGACGAAGGCTGCTCCAGGGCGGTGCGTGAAGTCTTTGTGCGCCTGTATGAGCAGGGGCTCATCTACCAGGGCGACCGTATCATCAACTGGTGCCCTGACTGTCTGACCGCTCTTTCCGATGCCGAAATAGAGTACGAGGAAAAACCCTCCCATCTGTGGCATATCCGTTATCCCGCTGCTGATGGCGGCGAAGGGGTGGTGGTGGCGACCACCCGTCCTGAAACCATGCTGGGCGATACCGGCGTGGCCGTCAACCCTGAGGATGAGCGCTACACCTACTTAAAGGGCAAGCGTGTGATACTGCCATTGTGCGACAGGGAAATCCCTGTGGTGCAGGATGACTATGTGGACCAGGAGTTTGGTACCGGTGCCGTCAAGATGACCCCGGCCCATGACCCCAACGACTTTGATGTGGCCATGCGCCATAACCTGCCTATCTTAAGGGTGCTGAATGACGACGGCACCATGAATGAAAACGCGGGCAAGTACGCTGGCCTTACCCGGGAAGAATGCCGCAAGCAGGTGGTGCAAGACTTGCAGGCACAAGGCTACCTGGTAAAGATAGAGGATTATACTCATAATGTCGGTACTTGCTATCGCTGCCATACCGTGGTGGAGCCCCTCATCAGCAAGCAGTGGTTTGTGGAGATGGTACCTCTGGCCAAGCCCGCCATTGAGGCGGTAAAGCAGGGGAAAACCCGCTTCCTGCCTGAAAGGTTCTCTAAAATTTATTTTAACTGGATGGAAAACATCCGGGACTGGTGCATCAGCCGCCAACTGTGGTGGGGGCATCGCATCCCTGCGTGGTATTGTGAGAACTGTGGCGAAACCATCGTATCAAGGGAAGACCCAACATCCTGCCCCAAGTGCGGTCACGCCCACCTAAAGCAGGATGAGGATGTCCTGGATACTTGGTTCTCCTCTGCCTTGTGGCCCTTTAGCACATTAGGCTGGCCTGACAACACGGAGGATTTGAAGTATTTCTATCCCACCAGCACCTTGGTAACGGGGTATGACATTATTTTCTTCTCGGTGGCGCGTATGATTTTCTCAAGTATCGCCCA
>CAZCBC010000009.1:23940-26462 GCA_964496775.1 uncultured Oscillospiraceae bacterium | reverse complement strand
CCCATATGGGGGAAACGCCCTTTGATACCGTGCTTATCCATGGCCTGGTGCGGGATGCGCAGGGGCGCAAAATGTCCAAATCCCTGGGAAATGGCATCGACCCCTTGGAAATTATCGATGAATATGGCGCCGATGCGCTGCGCTTTTCTCTGTGCATGGGCATCAGCCCGGGCAATGATACCCGCTTCTCCCAGGAAAAGATCGAAGCCGCCCGCAACTTTGCCAACAAGGTGTGGAATGCTGCCCGCTTTGTGCTGATGAATTTAGAGGAAGCGCCCGAATCTTTGCAGGGTAAACAGCTGGAACAGGCAGACAAATGGATATTGACCCAGTGCATGCAGGCGGTCAAGGATATGACAGACCACTTTGAGCACAGCGAGCATGGCCTGGCTGCACAGCGTATCTATGATTTTGCCTGGAGCGATTTCTGCGACTGGTATATTGAACTGGCCAAGTCTGATTTGTTTGGAGAAGATGAGCAGCGCAAAGCTGCTGTGCGCGCCGTGCTGCAATATGTGCTGAGCGCCTTGCTTAAGATGCTGCATCCCTTCATGCCTTTCCTGACGGAAACGGTATACCGCTTCCTGCCCGGTCAGGGGGAGGAATCCTGCATGCTGTCGCAGTGGCCTGTATTTGATGAAGCCTATGTCTTCGAAAAAGAAGCCGCTCAAATGGAGGGTGTTATGGAGGTTATCCGTGCCGTCCGCAACCTTCGTGCGGAGCTGAAGGTGCAGGCAGGGCTGAAGGCGCGTTTGCTGCTTAGGCCCCAGGAGGGCTGGCAGGAAGTGCTTGAGGCCGCTGTCCCCTACTTTACACGCCTGGCCAATGCGTCGGAAGTTACCCTTCTTAAGGCGGATGATGCCGTGAACGAAAAAATCGTTAGCGGCGTTGTCCCCGCAGGCGAGGTGCTTATCCCCCTGGGTGACCTGGTGGATATTCAGGCGGAAATCAAACGCCTGAACAAGGAGCTGGATAACTTGGAAAAGGAAATCGCAAGGGGAGAGGGCAAGCTGAATAATCAGGGGTTCCTGTCCAAGGCGCCGGAACACCTGGTGCAGACAGAAAAAGATAAGCTGGAGCAAAATAAAGCCATGTTCATTTCCCTGCAGCAGCGTATTCAGGAGCTTCAGGCGTGAGGGACGCGCCAACTGCATTCCACCATATCCCGGTATTGCTTCACGAGGTGCTTGAGTGGCTGAACGTTCAGCCCTCCGGCGCCTACGCGGACGGTACCCTAGGCGGCGGTGGCCACAGCGAAGAAATACTAAAACTTTTGTCAGGCGAAGGGCGCCTGTACGGTATCGACCGGGACAAAGCGGCCATCACCGCTGCTTCCCGGCGTCTTGTGACCTATTCTAATTTTACCGCTTTGCACGGCAACTTTCATGATGTTAAGAATCTGCTGCCTCCGCAAACCCTGCTGGATGGCGGCCTTCTGGACTTGGGTGTTTCCTCTCATCAGCTGGATACGCCGGACAGGGGCTTTAGCTATCACAAGGATGCGCCGCTGGACATGCGCATGGATCAGAGCGATGGTATGACTGCCGCCCAGTGGCTAAACCAGGTGTCCGAGAAAGAGTTCGCTCAAGCGCTGTATGACTATGCCGACGAAAAATGGGCTGCCCGAATCGCCAAAGTGCTGGTGGAAAAGCGTCAGCAGCACCCCCTTGCCACTACGCAGGACTTGGTTCAAGTGGTGGACGCCGCCATTCCCAAGGCGGTACGCCGCAAAGACACAGGGCACCCTGCGCGCAGAACGTTTCAGGCAGTGCGTATTGCCATCAACGGAGAGTTGGACGCCCTGCCTCAGGCGCTGGACGACTGGATGAGCCTTCTAAAGCCCGGCGGCCGCCTGTGCGTTATCACTTTCCACTCTATTGAGGATCGCATTGTTAAGCGTGCCTTTCAAAAAATGAAGAATCCATGCATCTGCCCGCCCCGTTCCCCGATATGTACCTGCGGTTTGCGGCCTACAGCGCGTGTGCTGGCAGGGGGGGCTGTTACGCCCTCCGTGCAGGAACTAATGGACAATCCCCGTGCCCAAAGCGCCAAGCTGCGGGTGGCAGAAAGGCTATAATATGCTGTATGTCGTGGCAACTCCCATTGGCAACCTGGGCGATATTTCTTCCCGTGCGCTGGATACGCTGCGGCAGGTTGCCCTTATCGTGGCGGAAGATACCAGAGTAACCCGTAAACTGTTAAATCATTATGATATTCAGACGCCCTTAACCAGCCTGTACAGGGACAATGAGCGGCAAAAAAGCGCGATGCTGGTGGATAAAATGGTGGAGGAAAACATTGATGTAGCATTGGTCAGCGATGCGGGCACCCCCGCCATTTCTGACCCCGGCGCTTATTTTGTCAGGGAAGCGGCCCAGCGGGGCATTGAGATACAACCCATTCCCGGTGCCAGCGCGGCGGTGGCGGCGGTGTCCATCAGCGGTTTTGTCAATACAGCTTACACCTTCTATGGTTTTTTGCCCCGAAACAAAAAGGAGTGCCAGGAAAAACTAAAAACCATG
>CAZCBC010000009.1:19806-23930 GCA_964496775.1 uncultured Oscillospiraceae bacterium | reverse complement strand
CTTCCGCCTGGAAGCGTCGCCGGAGAAATACCATCCGATACCGCCGCCGCGCTGAACCTGCCGCCGCACGTCAAAGTAGTCACCGCCGGACACGACCAGACCGTGGTGCTGTACGAATCCCCTCATCGCGTAATTGCTCTGATGGAGCAGGTACAGGCGGTGTTCCCTGGTGTTCCTTGTGTCGTATGCTGCGACCTTACAAAAATGTATGAAAAAACATTACGGGGCAGCGTAGAAGTGGTATTGGAACAATTAAAAAACAATCCTAAAACCCAGAGGGGGGAATATGCCGTGGTGCTGGATATTTCGGGCTTTCCTGCTGAAACGGTGGAACACGAGGGTGATATAACTTCCCTTGAAGCGCAGTTGCTTAACGTGATGATTACAAAAGGTTTATCCCTGCGCGATGCCGCTAAAGAATTGACCGAAAAGGGATACAAAAAAAATGCTCTTTATACAGCCTCACTAAATCTTAAAAACATGCTGCGGGATACGTAAACCCATAAACCGGGCTTGACGTTGTCCCGCTTTTGATTTATGATAGTAACCGTGTATAAATGTACAGTTTTACCATGTCCGAAAAAGAAGGAAATAAGGGGGAGTCTTCATGGAACAGACAAAGCAGTTGCGCGAAATCATGAAAAAGAAAAACGCGCTGCTACAGGGAGATGAAAAGAAAGTCGCGCAGCAACGTGCGCAGAACAAGCAAACTGCCCGGGAAAGGGTAGCGGCGCTGTATGATGACGGCTCCTTTGTAGAAACTCATGCGCTTACCCAGGGCGCGGGGGTTGTCACCGGTTATGGCCTGGTGGAAGGCCGTCCCGTGTACGTTGTGGCGCAGGATGTTACTGTGCAGGGGGCAGCCATGTCCCGTGTGCAGGCGGAAAAGATCATTAACCTTTTAGGGCTCGCCAAAAAGACCGGCGCCCCTGTTGTCTTCTTTGCGGATAGCGAAGGCTTTAAGGTGCAGGAAGGCGCACAGGCGCTGGCCGCTTATGGGCAGGTATTTGCAGCTCTCAGCCGCTTGTCCGGTGTATGCCCGGTGGTATCGGTTGTTTCCGGCCCCTGCATGGGCGTAGCAGCCCACTTTGTAACGCTGGCAGATGTCGCCATTGCGGTGGAAAAGACCGCGCTGGTTATGCCGGTATCGCCCATGGTGATGAACGCCACCGCCAACACCAGCCTCAAGGATGAGGAACTGGGCGGCGCTGATGTGTTGGTGCATCAGGGTGTTGCCGCTTTGAAAGCTGCTGACGAACAGCAGGCCATCCTGCTGGCGCAGAAGGTGCTGGCCATGCTGCCCTCCTCCAATTGTGAGGGTGCGCCGCTGTACGATGGCGACGATTTGAACCGCCTTTTAACTGCAGACGCTACTGATGGTCTGGCCCTTGCCATGGACGTGGCAGACCAGGGGACAGCGGTAGAACTGTACGCCGGATATGGCGCAGGGTGTCATACCTTGTTGGCTCAGGTGGGTGGTCGTCCCTGCGGCATCGTAGCAGGACAGCCCCAGCAGGAAGCAGGGCGTTTGGATGCCGCTGCCTGCCGGAAGGTTGCCCGCCTGGTGCGCCTGTGCGATTGCTATCATCTGCCGGTCGTTTCTCTGGTGATGACAAGCGGCCTGACTGTTCCCAGCCCAAACAGGCAGGGCGAGTTGCTGCGTGCCTCTGCTCAGATGCTCTACTCGTATGCTGAAGCCACCACACCTAAGCTGGCCGTGCTGGCAGGGGATGCGGTAGGCGCCGCGTATGTCGCCATGGGTGGCAAAGAAATGGCAGATATTGCCTTTGCCTGGCCCAACAGCATGGTAGCTCCCCTTACCCGGGAAGCAGCGGTACAGACCTTTGATGCCCAGCGCCTGAAAGAAGAGGAGCGCGCCGCTCTGGAAGCGGAATATGCCCGCTCTGCAGATGGCTTGGCTATTGCTTCCGAAGGCTTGGTGGATGATGTGATTGACCCCGCCGAAACCCGCAAACATTTGATTGCCGCCATGGAGCTGCTGTACACCAAGCAGGACGAAGCGCCCGCCCGTGAACACGGCAACATGCCGCTGTAAGGGAGGAGGGGAGAGATGCAGAACGTTTTTTCGGATGGAATTTCGACGGCTATAATTGGAATGCTGGTTGTTTTTTTCGGTCTGATTTTGTTGGTTGCCATTATCAGCCTGATGCGCGTCTTCTCCGTTAAAGAGAAAAAGGCACCGGCTTCCCCCGCCAAAGTACCTGTGCAGGCTGATGATGGAGCCGTCATCGCTGCCATCACTGCCGCTATGCAGATTGAACAGGAATCCGTTGTCGCTGCCATCACCGCTGCCATCAGCATGATGCTGCAGCAGGAAGGTAAAACCAATCATTTTATTGTACGTCGTATCCGCCGGGTTGGCACACACCGTTAATAATATTATTGAAATATTGGAAGGAGTTATCACTATGCGTACATTCAACATCAAGGTCAATGGCGTCCCCTATCTGGTTGAGGTAGAAGAAGCTGGTGCAGGCGTTGTCTACGCTGCCCCTGTTGCTGCTGCTCCCGTTGCTGCACCTGCCCCCGCGGCTGCTCCTGTAGCTGCTCCGGCACCCGCGCCTGTCGCCGCCCCGGCCCCCGCTCCGGCATCTGCCCCCGCACCCGCTGCGGCACCCGCTCCAGCTGCTGCGCCTGTCAGCGGCGAGAAGATTAACGCGCCCATGCCGGGCACCATTCTTAGCATCAAAACCTCCGTGGGTGCCCAGGTTAAACACGGCGATGTGCTGTTGGTTCTGGAAGCCATGAAAATGGAGAATGAAATTGTTGCCCCGAGCGCAGGTACTGTTGCGCAAATTCTCGTAAGCGCCGGAGACTCTGTTAACAGCGGCGATCCCATGGTTGTGCTGCAATAAAGCTTCTGAAGGGATGATGACGTGGATATTCTAAAAACGTTGGAAAATCTTGCCCAAACCTCTGCCTTTGCTGGCGTCGTTGAGCAACCTTTGACCCTCGTCATGTTGCTGATATCCTTTATCCTGCTCTATCTGGCCATTGTCAAGGAGTATGAGCCTTTGCTGTTGCTTCCTATAGCCTTTGGCATGCTGCTGGCCAACCTGCCCTTTGCGGGTATGATGGACGGCCCCAAGACAGAATTACTGAGCGAAGCGATTCTTAACGGCAAAGCAGGTGTACCGGTACTTTTAACCCCAGAAATCATGCAGAGCTTTGAAGCCGCCGGCGTATCCGTCAAAGGATTTGTCGAGGGGATGACGGTGTATCAGCATACCACCGCCAATGGCGGGCTACTATACTATCTCTACCAGGGCGTCAAACTGGGTATCTATCCCCCCCTTATCTTCATGGGTGTGGGTGCTATGACGGACTTTGGTCCCCTGATAGCCAATCCTAAAAGCATGTTGCTGGGTGGTGCTGCCCAACTGGGTATCTTCCTAGCGTTCCTGTTGGCGCGCATGCTGGGCTTTACTGGGGCGGAGGCTTCTTCTATCGGCATTATTGGTGGCGCTGACGGTCCTACTGCCATCTACTTAACCGGTAAGCTGGCGCCCCACTTGCTGGGCCCTATCGCAGTGGCGGCCTACAGTTATATGGCTTTGGTGCCCGTTATACAGCCGCCCATTATGCGCGCGCTGACCACCAAAAAGGAACGCAGCATTGTAATGGAGCAGTTGCGCGTGGTAACCAAAAAGGAAAAAATCATTTTCCCCATCATGGTTACTGTGGTGGTTTCCATGCTGTTGCCTTCTGCTGCGCCCCTGGTAGGTATGCTGATGCTGGGTAACCTCTTTAGAGAGTCATTTGTGGTGGACCGCTTGAGTAAGACTGCCCAGAATGAGCTGATGAACATCGTTGTTATTTTCCTTGGTGTTACGGTGGGCGCCACTGCCGATGCGAAAACCTTCCTCAATCTCGAAACCATTAAAATTATGTGCTTGGGCGTTCTCGCCTTTGCCTTTGGTACTGCCGGTGGTGTCTTGATGGGCAAGGTAATGAATAAATTCAGTGGTGGAAAAATCAATCCCCTTATTGGTTCGGCGGGTGTATCCGCTGTGCCGATGGCTGCCCGTGTTTCCCAGGTGGAAGGGCAGCGTGAGAATCCCACTAACTTCCTGCTGATGCACGCCATGGGCCCCAACGTTGCG
>CAZCBC010000009.1:17076-19674 GCA_964496775.1 uncultured Oscillospiraceae bacterium | reverse complement strand
ATGCTTCCCGCGTGCGAGTATCTGGACAAAGCCGGTTATTTTTCGCTGGAGTGCTGGGGCGGCGCCACCTTTGACTCTTGCCTGCGCTTCCTGAACGAAGACCCCTGGGAGCGCTTGCGCCAGTTCCGTAAAGCGCTGCCCAACACCAAGCTGCAGATGCTGCTGCGCGGACAGAATATTCTGGGCTATAAGCATTATGCGGATGATACCGTAGAGTACTTTGTTAAAAAGTCAATCGACAATGGTATCGATATCATACGTATCTTTGATGCCCTGAATGACTTGCGCAATATGGAAGTAGCGGTCAAGGCTGCCAAGGCTCACGGCGGTATCGCTGAAATCGCTATGAGTTATACCATTTCTCCCGTGCATACGGAGGAATACTTCGTCAACCTTGCCAAACAGATAGAGGATATGGGTGCTGACCTTGTCTGCATTAAGGACATGGCAAACCTGTTGTTGCCTTATCCGGCATATTCTCTGGTGAAAAAGCTGAAGAAGTCGGTGAAGGTGCCCATTGTCCTGCATACCCATAATACGACGGGTACTGGTGCGATGACGCTGCTGAAGGCCGTGGATGCCGGAGTAGACGTAATCGACACAGCCCTTTCACCTCTGGGCGATGGTACGGCGCAGCCTGTTACCGAGGCCATGGTGGCTACCCTGGCGGGTACAGAGTATGATACCGGGATTGATCTTGCCATCCTTGGTCAGGCGGCGGAAACCTTACGGCCTGCCGTGGAGCGCCTGAACAATGAAGGTTGGCGCGATCCGGGACTGGTGCTGGCGGTGGATGTTAACACCCTGCGCTATCAGGTGCCCGGCGGCATGCTGTCCAACCTGATTGGTCAGTTAAAGCAGGCTGGCAAAATGGATAAGTTTGAGGAAGTGCTGGCAGAAGTGCCGCGCGTGCGCGAAGATTTCGGCTATCCGCCCCTGGTAACCCCCACCAGCCAGATTGTGGGCACTCAGGCTGTGATGAACGTCATTATCGGTGAGCGCTATAAGATGGTACCCAATGAGAGCAAGGCTCTTCTGCGGGGTGAGTACGGCCGTCTGCCTGCTCCCGTCAACAAAAAGGTTCAGAAGCAGATTTTGGGCGATGAACCTGTAATCACCGGCCGTCCGGCGGACGACATTGCACCTCAGCTGGAAGGCTTCCGCAAGGAAATTGCCGAGTTCATTCAGCAGGATGAGGACGTGCTCAGTTACGCATCCTTCCCGCAGGTGGCCAAGAAGTTCTTTGAAGTACGCCAGGCAAAGCAGCTGAAGGCTGATCCTACAAGCTACAACGAAGAAAACGGCACCATGGTAGTTTGAGGCAAATCGACACAATTATCCGAACCCGGGGCTTAGGTCCCGGGTTCTGTTATGCTGTCCTTGCAAACAGTCACAGCATCCCTTATACTGTATACAGTAACAATATGGAGGAAGACATGGCATTTGAAGCGGTAATTTTTGATATGGATGGCTTGCTGTTTGATACAGAGTCGCTAGGCGTTAAGGCGTGTATACACGCGGGGAAAATGCAGGGGATCGATGTATCTGAGGAAGTAGTATTAACAACCCTTGGCACCACAGAAGCCAAGTCGGATAGCATCTATCTGCAGCATTATCCCACCTATCAGGCGCAGCGGTTCTGGAAGGATTTTTCCGACTGGATGGTATCCTATGTTGAGGAAAACTCCGTGGGCGTCATGCCTTATGCCCGGGAGCTTATCCAAGCCGTCAAGGCAAAAGGGCTGAAGACGGCCATTTGTTCAGGCAGTCCCATGAGCCGTGTGGAATTATACCTGCAAAAGACCGGCCTGCAGGATGCCTTTGATGCTTTTGTAACCCAGGACGATGGCGCCCGCTCCAAGCCGGACATGTTTTTGCTGACGGCGCAAAAACTGGGGGTAATGCCGCAAAAATGCCTCGTATTGGAGGATTCCCCCAATGGCTTGCGTGCCGCACATGCTGCGGGCATGCAGGCCTATATGGTGCCTGATATGATACCCTATAGTGAAGAATACGCACCCTTTACGGCGGGCGTGTTGAAGGATTTATCCCAGGCGATGCCGCTTCTTGATCAATAAATGGCGATTACCATTTTGGCCGTAGGCCGGTTAAAAGAAAAATACTTGAAGGACGCATCCTTGGAATACCTAAAGCGGCTAAGCCGGTTTGATAAAGTGCAGGTATTGGAAGTGCCGGATGTTTCCGACCCCGCCAATGCCAGCCCGGCGCAGATTACCCAGATTGTGGAGGCGGAAGGGGAGCGGCTTTTATCCCAGGTAAAGCCTGCGGACCATGTTACTGCCTTGTGCATCGATGCTCCCCAGTATAGCAGCGAACAGTTTGCAGCGAGACTGCAGAATGTTCGGGACGCATCCCGCCATCATGTGTTTGTTATTGGCGGTTCCAACGGCTTAAGCGGCAAAGTATTATCCCGTGCAGACGAGCGGCTGTCCCTGTCGGAAATGACCTTTCCCCATCAGCTGGCGCGGGTGCTGCTCCTGGAACAGATATACCGGGCATACAAAATCAATGCCAACGAGAGGTACCATAAATAATGCTGCTGAAACAACTGCGCCTGCATGATTTTCGTAGTTACAA
>CAZCBC010000009.1:0-17066 GCA_964496775.1 uncultured Oscillospiraceae bacterium | reverse complement strand
CAGCTTTCTATCACGCCCCCCGATGGCGTTACAGCCATTGTGGGGGAGAATGGTGCCGGAAAAACCAACCTGTTAGAGGCCATTCATCTGTGCTGCCTGGGCAAAAGCCATCGTACTTCTAACGACAGGGATATGATTCGGGAAGGTACCGAAACCTGCGGTGTTCACGCAAGGGTGCTGCGCAATGTGGGCATTGATGAAGTAGGTGTCCGCCTGTATGCTAAGAGCCGCAGCAAAAAGATGATCTATGTCAATGGCAAAATTGTTCACCGCATTGGCGAGATGATGGGGCATATTAACTGCGTGATGTTTTCTCCGGAAGACCTGGATATCGTTAAGGGCGGGCCGCAAAACCGCCGAAGTTTTATTGACATGCTTTTGTCCCAAAGCCAGGCTGCCTATTTTTATGCCCTGCAATCCTACATTAACGCGCTAAAACAGCGCAATGCCCTGTTAAAGGCCATTGCTAAGGGTGAAAGCAGGATGCAACTGGATGTGTGGGACGAGCAGCTGGCCCGGCGCTGCGTACCCATTGTGCGCCTCAGGCAGCAGACGGCGGATCAATTAAATTACCTGGCGCAGAAGCACTACCAGGTCATCAGCGGCAGGGAAAGGGAACTGTTGGCTATTCGCTTTTCCAGCCAGCTGGAGGCCAGCATCAACCCCCAGGAGGATTTATTCAAACTGCTGCAGCAGGGCAGAGAGGATGATATCCGCCGCCTGAGCACCAGCTTTGGCCCTCATCGGGATGATTTGGCAATATATCTTGGGGGAAGAGAAATCAAGACCCATGGTTCTCAGGGGCAGATTCGTACCGCCGCCCTGGCGTTGCGCCTGAGCGAAATGGATATCTTAACATCCGTTCGGGGAGATCCGCCCTTGTTGCTGCTGGATGATGTATTAAGCGAACTTGATATGACGCGGCGTACCCGTCTGATAGGTCAACTGCGCAATGTACAGACGCTGATTACCTGTACGGATTTAAAGGAACTGCGTGGCGCGAGGCCGGACTGCGTTTTAACGGTGCATGATGGTATTGTTAGTTAAAGGGGATGCTGTGTACTGCCTGACGCCAGGCGTCAAGAAAGCTCTGGGCTGAAGGAAATCGTTGGCTTTTTTCCACGCTCAGGGCTTTTTTTGCGATATCAAATAGCAGGGGTGCCCCTGTCCAGGTTTTGAGGGATGGTGCGCTTCTTTCGCCCAGGAAGGTCATGGCGAGAGCGCCCATGGCATATATCGTGACCCCTTCATCCAGGGAAGCGCCTGTATGGTATGCCTCCGGCGCCAGATACCAGGGCGCACCCGGTAGACGACCGCGGGTGTTGATGCAGGGCATGCGCATAAAATCATCCACGCTGGATAATGTTAGCCGAGGATGCTGAAAGTCTATCAATAGATGGCTATCCGTCAGGCCTGCCGCGATGTAGTCGTGTTGTGATGCCAGACAGAAAAAAGAAAAAATATCGTCCAGCATGGCCAGCCTGTCAACCACGGCGAGCTGCCGCATGGCGCGGTAGTGCTCCGGCAAGGGGCCCAGGGGATAGCCTGTTATCCAGGGAAATACGCAAATAAGGCCCTGCGGCATTTCCTCAACGCCTAAAAGGGGCGGGATGAGCAAGCACCTGGTAGGTTTGTACGGAGCGGTGCAGCCGTTCAATGGCGTCTTCTTCGCTGCCGATGTAATTCATGGTAGGGGCGCCGGCATATTTAATAAAAAAACGTCCCTTGTCGTTCTGAACGCCAAAGCAAAGGTTGCCCGATATCAGATGGTCAAACACCTGGAAAACCCGGCCAAACTCATTGATAAAATTGATATCATGCCAGCTTTTCAGCCGCACGGGATGTTCCTGTACATAGATTGTAATCATGCTTCATGCTCCTGGGTTTGTTTCGGGTAGTATATCATAAAAGCCGCCGGTTTTCCGGCGGCCTTTGCATGGTGTTCCTTATCCTGCGTTATAGGGGATAACGGCAACAATCTTATCCTCGATATAAATTAGATAGTACAGCACATTGCCGTGCGCCTGATAGTTGTTGATAAATTCCTGCGCATTGGTAGCGCGTATTGGGTTTTGCATGGTGCCATAGTAAAACAGACAATTCTCAGCGCACTGGTAATTGCGATAAATGTAGTTGGAGTCATTGATAAAGTTTGATACGTTGGAAAAGGGCTGGTATTTTAATGTAACCAGGTCGGCGGAAATGCTGCAAACATTGTCCTTGATGTAGATTTCCGTGATATAGCCAGCCGATACCCGGGTGCGACGTTCACTGGGCCGACGCTGCAAGTAGATGGTATAGGTTGTCTGTCCCAGCAGAATGCGGTTTGCGTCATAACTGGATACGGTGATGGTGGCAATCTGGGGTTCATTGGTCATTTGGATAATTTGGGATTGTTGTCCGCTTTGCACCACCTGACCGTTTACAGTAATCACCGAAGACGGGGCAGCGGTGGGGGTGAAGCGAACACGGCTGACCCAATCAGCCACTGTCAGCAGGTAGGTTTCCTGATAGGGATTAAACCGCTCAGGCAGCATGATGCCGGTATTGGGGGCGTTGTGCACAAGGCTTGTCAGCCGCTCCGGCGGAACCGGACTCTGTGCAAAGGCGCATGAAAAGGAGAACACAGAGAGGAGAAGAGAAAGGACAATCATCAGAGTCAAACGTTTCTTCATGGCAATGCCTCCTTTTGTTTTCTACCTGTTAAACGGAATGAAAAGTTAATTGCCTGCATTACGTTCTGATAAAAGTATCGTATATGGCGGAAATAGCCTTGGACAAGTCGTGCTCGTCAATACCAATCAGGATGCTTAACTCACTGGGGGTTTGCAGCATGGTTTTAATGCTGATGCCATGCTCCGCGATGGCGGTAAACAGACGCGCCGCTGTCCCGAACTGCCTGAGCATGCCTGTGCCCACGGTGGCTACCATGGCCATTTCGTCCTGGATGGTGATTTGGTCAGGGGTTACAGCCTGACTGATCTTTTCCATTATTTCGTCCCGATGGGGCGTGAGGCAGGCGGTAGGCAGAATGACGCACATGGCATCAATGCCAGTGGGCAAATGCTCGAAGTTCAGGTTGCATTCCTCAAACACCTGCAATACCTTGCGGCCAAAGCCGATTTCTGAGTTCATTCTGTCCTTTTCAATCATCACGGTGGAGAACCCCTTGCGCCCGGCAATACCGGTGACGATGGGCGTTGCTCCATTGCGCATGGGGCTGTAGTGAATCATGGTGCCCGGGTGCAGCGGGTCGTTGGTGTTGCGGATGTTGGTGGGTATGCCCGCCATACGGACGGGGAAAACAGCATCCTCATGCAGCACCGAGGCCCCCATATAGGATAGTTCCCTCAGCTCCCGGTAAGTCATGTCTTGGATATACTTGGCATCAGGAATAATGCGCGGATCCGCAGTGCGGAAACCTGACACATCGGTCCAGTTTTCGTAAATGTCAGCATTGAGGCCCCTGGCAACCAGTGCGCCGCTGATGTCGCTGCCGCCCCGGGAGAACACATGAATGTTTCCTTCCTCGTCTGCGCCGTAGAAGCCGGGAACCACGGCGTCGTGCAGGGGAGAAACATGCTCTCTAATCAAGTTATAGGTATCATTTTGATTCAGATGCCCATGCTTGTCAAAGCGGATGACCTTAGCGGCATCAACGAAAGGGATATTCAGATAGGCTGCCAGCAGGAGACCGTTAAGAAACTCGCCGCGGCTGGCAGCATAGTCCCTTGTTTCGCCCTGCTGTATTTTTGTCTCCGCGATATCAAGTTCCTTTGAGAGCTGCTCGCTTGCTATACCCAAATCGGAAGCAATACGCAGATAGCGGGAACGGATGCGGTCAAATACCGATGCGCAGGAAGCTCCCTCCTTGACGATTTGGTGGCAGGTTAACAGCAGATCGGTTATCTTTTCGTCCTTATCATGCTGTTTGCCCGGAGCGCTGGGCACGATATAGCGCCGCTCTGAATCACTTTTGATAATGGAAGCAACCTTTTCAAACTGCCGTGCATCCGCCAGAGAAGTACCGCCAAACTTTGCAACAATCATGTACGAACCGCCTTTCAGGAATATCCGGATAATATCCTATTTTAGCCTGTTTTTATTTAGCCTGTCAACAGAATACCCCTGCAAACCATAACCTGCGCACAATTCTGCACAATATATGAAAAAGAACCAAAAGAATTATCAGGAAAGTGCAATCAGCCCTTGACAAGCGGCTTATTTGAAGTTAATATACTACTTGCGCGTTAAGCGTACCTGGGTGTGGCGCAGTTTGGTAGCGTGCTTGAATGGGGTTCAAGAGGCCGGAGGTTCGAATCCTCTCACCCAGACCAACATGTGTCCTTATAGGATTTAGAATCCTATGAGGGCACTTTTCGTTTCAGTTACATGCATTGTTTATAAAAACGACTTTTCTGTGGCTAACCAGATGTCAGGAACTGAGATTGAAGCATTGAATCAATATAGGTATTTCGTATGAATACATGTCCCAACAAATAGGCGATTAAGACGTAATCACTATCTGTGTCTGAAAAAGAAAAAAATTTCCAAAGAAAGATAAAACAAGAGCCTGATGGCCATAAAGGTATCATGCTCTTTGTCAACTATTACTTGCTGCCAATAACAACACCAAACGTTTTGCGCTTATTGGCGGCCGTTATTTCGGGATGTCTTCTGCAATACTCCGAATATAGTAGATCGGTAATAAATTGCAGGCCGGCACATAGAGGGAGAGAGCTATACTGATGTGCACTTCGGCTTACACTACAAATCAAGACTTCATCAGAATAATCAACCAGCTCCGACTGGGAATATCGGGTAATTGATACTACCTTTGCTTTGTTTGCTTTCGCGAACTTGGCAACTTCTGTTGCAGAGATATTCTCACCGGAATAAGAGAAGATAATAACAAGGCTATTTTCGTCCATCAGAGCGGCGGACAGCGCCTGAGATGCGGCATCAAGATGACAATGGAACTTTGTAGAAACATCCATAAACTGCAGTTTTGCAGCCAAAGCGATGGGGAGCATATTGCCTGTTCCGACAAAGTGCACATCTGTTGCGCTGTCGATCATGTCGCATACGCGAGAAAATGCGGCGGTATCAATTCCGGAAATGGTTTTACTAAAAGCCTGCGTATACAGGGCACTCATTTTGGAGAACATAACTGGAATCGTATCTTCCAAGGAAATGTCTTGCGTTGCAGAATTATCAGAATTTGCTGAATTGGTCAGGGAGCGCATAAGCTCCAATCGAAAATCCTGGTAACCATCCAATGACAATCGCCTGCAAAACCTTGAAACTGTAGACACACTGACTCCGCATTGATCTGCAAGTTCGGAGATAGAGAGGTTTACAGCCTGATAAGGATTAGCAGAAACAAAAGCCGCGATTTTTTCCTCCGCCTGGCTGAACTGGGGGGTTAAGTTGGAGATTTGGATAAGTACATCATAAGCATAATTCATAATTTACCGCCAATCATTGGAAATAAAAATCCTATAATCACCCGAATAAAACGGCCTTTCAAGATGGAAGTTGATCTATCAGATTACTCGTGCGGTGTTTCAATTCACGAATTTTGCTTCTTAACATGTATCGGAGAAACAATATCAGTCCGGGGTGGGAATGTAGTATACTGAGTCGCCGGAAAACTATCGTGGATTCAACCCGCTCTCCATAATTTTAGCATTTCTTCACTTTTGTGTCCATTTTTTTGAGGAAAAAAAGTTATTAACTCAATAATCAAAAGGTGTGAAAAAAATTACCAAAACACTCTTGACAAAAAAATAATAATTTTCTATAATCAAAGCATAAACTGAAAATAGTTTTCTTTTGCAGGTGGAAATCAATTAAATAAGGGACAAGAAAGGAAATGAGTATGAAAAAGAGATTTCGTTCCATCGTCGCACTGCTCCTCGTTGTTGTTGCTTTGGCCGCTACCTTTGGCGCACAAGCTACAACCGCCACCAAGTATGATAATGTGCTGAACCTGAGTACCTCCTCCAAGAGCATTAGCACCCAGATTGATCCTGTGTGGGTCAACCGTGGCGACCTCTACAAAACTCTGATGTTCCGCAGCCTGTTTATCGCTACTCCCGACTTGAAGAATGTCGAGTGCGATATGGCTGAAAGCTACACTGTCTCTGAAGATAGACTTACCTACACAGTTGTTCTGAAGGACAATCTATTATGGCATGATAACGAGCCTATCACTGGAGACGATGTTAAATGGAGTGTTGAGGCTGCCCTGAAGGGAACCTTGCTCAACGCCATCTACACTACCGCCTTCAACTGCCTGGAAGGCGTTGAAGAGTACAAGGCTGATACTGCCGCCGATATTTCCGGTATCGTTGTTGATGGCAACACTGTCACTTTCAAGCTGAGCCGTACAAGCTCTAGCTTCCTAAACATTCTGGGCCAATTTGCCATTCTGCCCAAGCACTGCCTAAAAGATGCAAACCTGCTGGAATTGCACAACGACAAATTCTGGCAGCATCCCATCGGCAGCGGCATGTACAAGCTTGAAGAGTTCAACCCCGGCAACTATGTTGTTTATGTTCCCTTCGAGGGTTATGAGGGAGACAAACCCAGCATCGAAAAGATCATTGTGACTGCCGTTGGTGATGTCATTACTGCCGCTCAAAAGGGTGAGCTTGACTATCTTCAGACCAGCAACCCCGAGCAAATCTCCCAGCTGGACAAGATGGAGCACATGGATAAGTTCCCGGTTAACAGCAACTACTATCGTTACCTTGTCTGCAACCTTGCTGACGAAAACGGTGTTGTGAACGAAAAAATCGCTGACCCCCGCATCCGTGAGGCGTTGCTGATGGCTATCGACCGTGGGAACATCCTGCAAGGTCTATTCCTTGGCCTGGGTACCGTTACCGATACCGGCATACCCGCAAGGGATTGCGACTACTACGCGCAGAAAACCTACGCTTATGACCCAGATGCCGCTGAAGCACTGTTGAAAGAAGCTGGTTTCGACTTTTCCCAGCCCATCAAACTGCGTTATTACGCCAATGACCAAGCGTCTGCCAACATGATGGAAGCTATCGCATACAGCTGGGAAGCAATCGGAGTTAAGGTTGATGTCGCAAAGTTCCAGGGTTCTTCCAGTGAAGAGCTGTTTGTGATTCGCGACTATGACTTCTCTTTGAAGGCACTATCCGCTTTTGCTTATGAAGAATACTACGGCGAATATTTGAGCACCAACGCCAACTTCTCCAAGATTCTTGGTCGCGCTGACGATTTCGACGATCTGGTAGCTAAGCTGAGCGCAACTGACGATGTTGTAGAGCGCGCTGGTATTCTAAGAGAACTGCAGGTCTTGGAGCAAGAGCTGCTATACAAGATGCCTCTGGCTGTCTTTGGCAACTACATCTATGTTAATACCGATAAAATTGACCTAGGTGGCACTGTGTTTGGCAATCCCTACTACAATTACCAGAACAATTTTGCTGCTTGGACTGTTAGGTAAACTTCCTCCATTCGCCGGGATAGATCCATGTGATCTGTCCCGGCCCTTATTTGCAGAAAGGATGAAACGCATTGTTTAAGTATTTCATTAAACGGTTAATGATTACGATTCCTATGATGCTCCTTATCAGCGCACTGGTCTTTTTTGCCTTGGAATTGGCGCCAGTTGATCCTATTTCTTACATGGTCTCTCCTGATATGTCAATGGATTCGGCCAACCTTGAAGCGCTTCGGGAGAGTCTTGGCTTAAACGACCCTGCTTATATCCGTTACTTCCGTTGGCTTGGTAATATATTCAAAGGTGACTTTGGTTACAGTATTGTTGATGGTTCATCTATATCAAGGATTATTGCTTTAAAGCTCCCTGCAACTTTCGAGCTTGCTCTGGGCGCTTTGATTCTATCGAGTCTTCTTGGAATTGCCTTGGGTATTATTTCTGCAATTCGTCAAAACGGTATTGTTGACTACATCAGCCGATTCCTAGGCGTTGTTGGTGTATCTCTGCCACAGTTCTTCGTCGCTATAATAATAGTCCAGCTTTTTGCTGTTAAGTTGGGTTGGTTCCCTACCGGAGGCCGTGAGGTCTATGGCGCTGTAACGTTCTGGGATCGCCTGCCGAATCTTGTCCTTCCTCTGGTAACCATGATTCTTTCCATGACCGCAGTTCTGGTTCGTTATACCCGAAATACAATGCTGGATGTTATGAGTAAGGATTATGTTAAGACAGCCCGTAGCACCGGTATTCCTGAATGGAAGGTTTATCTTAAGCATGTATTCCGCAATGCCATGGGTCCAGTTCTGGTTATCATTGTGTTTCGTCTTCCCATGCTGATTGGCGGCTCTGTAGTTATCGAGTCTGTGTTTGCTTGGCCCGGCATCGGTTCCGTGATTTTGGGTGGCGTTTCTACAGGCGACTATCCTGTTGTTATGATGTCCACCTTGATGACTTCTGCGGTAATCCTGTTTGCAAGTTTCCTTGTTGACTTGCTGACAGCTATGCTGGACCCCAGAGTGCGTTTTGATTAAAGGAGGACTGCAAAAAATGAAAACCAAAGTGAAGAGTCCATTTCGCAAAAAAGTTGAAAAACTGATTGCAAATCGTCTTGCAGTTATGGGGCTTGTGCTGGTTCTGATTATCCTTTTTGCCTGTCTGGGAGCGCCAGCCCTCACCAAGTTCGATCCTAAGGAAATCAATTACGGCGCAATTCTCAAGGCACCTAGCAAAGAGCATATCATGGGTACCGACAAACTCGGACGTGATGTTTTCTCCCGTATTCTATATGGTGGTCGAATTTCCATTTACATTGGGGTGGCTGCGTCTCTAAGTGGTGCACTATTGGGATTGATTATGGGGGCGCTGGCTGGCTATTTTGGAGGTCGGATAGACTCTCTATTTACCCGTCTTTCTGAAATCATGCTAACCTTCCCCAATATGATTTTGATCTTGGTTCTTACCGCAATCATCGGTCGGGGCGTTGGCGTACTTATCTTTATTTATGCTATTACCGGCTGGATGACTCCTTACCGGATGATTCGAAGCTCTTTCCTTTCCTTGCGTGAGGAAACTTATGTTGAAGTCGCAAGGTCCTTTGGATTCTCTGATGCGCGCATTATCTTCAATCATATTCTGCCAAATACCATCAGTCCTCTGATGGTTACTGCAACAACCAACGTTGCCACTTACATTTTGAATGAGGCTGGCCTTAGCTTTATTGGTGTCGGTATCCCGATTCAGATTCCCACTTGGGGAAGCATAATGAATGCAGCGAAAAGCATTGATGTTGTCACCAATTACTGGTGGCTGTGGCTTTTCCCCGGCATCGTTCTATCCTTGTTTGTGTTGGCAGTAAACTTCCTTGGCGATGGTTTGCGCGACGCCTTCGACCCCAAGCAGTAAGGAGGTAAAACATGCAAACAGATGTTATTTTAAAAGTCGAAAATTTGTCTGCCGGTTTTACGGTTGAAAAGAAAGACATTACTATTACCAAGGGAGTTTCCTTTGAAGTCCATCGTGGTAAGACACTGGCAATTGTTGGTGAGTCCGGCTGTGGCAAGAGTGTGACTGTGCACACTGTTATGCAGCTGCTCCCCAGAAACGGCAAGATAATGGGAGGAAAAGCCACCTATTTCAAAGACGGTAAGGCATACGAATTAAGCTCCATGGAGCGATACGGTAAAGAGCTTCGTGCAATTCGCGGTGCGGAAATCGGCATGGTTTTTCAGGACCCGATGTCTTCATTGAACCCAGTATATACCGTTGGTGCCCAGGTTTCTGCGAATCTGATTGAGCATTTCAAAATGAGCAAAAAGGAAGCTCGTCCCAAAGTTGTGGAAATGTTTAAGAAGTTAGGAATTCCAGACCCAGAGCGCCGTTTTGACCAGTATCCTCATGAGTTCTCCGGTGGTATGAAGCAGCGTGTAATGATTGCCATTGCGATGATTTGTAACCCTCAGCTGATTATTGCTGACGAACCTACAACTGCACTTGACGTCACCATTCAGGCTCAGATTATTGACCTGATGAAGAGTCTTCAGGTAGAGTACGGAAAATCTATTATTCTCATTACCCATAACATGGGTCTGGTTGCTGAAATGGCCGATGACGTTGCTGTTATGTACATGGGTCGTGTTGTGGAATATGGTTCTGTAGCAGATATCTTCCACAACCCCACGCATCCTTATACCGCTGCACTTCTGCGTTCTGTTCCTCAGTTAGGTATGGACCGTACAAAGGATCTTGATACCATTAGGGGAATGACTCCTAATCCCAGTGAGTTAGGTGAAGGTTGCGAATTTGCGGGTCGTTGTGATTTTTGTACCGAGGAATGTAAAAAGGGCTTGATGCCATATAACGACATAGGAGGCGGTCATATGGTCCGCTGCATCAGAACGGAAGGAGTTGGCGGAAATGAGTAAAGAAAAGCTTCCCATGATTAAAGTCGAGAATCTCCAGACTCACTTTCCTGTATTTGGCGGTTTCTTTAAGCATCAGGTGGGTTCCGTCAAGGCTGTTGATAATATCTCGATAACTGTCGAGCGTGGAGAAACGTTAGGCCTTGTCGGTGAATCCGGTTGTGGCAAAACCACTTTGGGCAAGACTTTGATGGGCCTGATTAAAGCAACGGGTGGCAACGTCTACTTCGATTTGAATGGAAAACTTCAGGACATCACTAAGTTCTCCAAGGAAGAGGCATTTGACATGCGTAAGCAGGTCTCTATGGTCTTCCAGGATCCCATGTCTTCTCTAAATCCCTTAAAAAAGATTTACGAAGCATTCGATGAGCCAATGCGAGTTCATGGAATCAAAGATGCCCAGGAGCGGAGAAAGCGCATGGAAGAGCTGATGGTTCTTGTTAATCTGAACCCAGCATATCTGGATCGTTTCCCTCACGAATTTTCCGGTGGCCAGAGACAGAGAATTGCAATTGCCCGTGCGCTGTGTATTAACCCGAAACTCGTTATTTTCGACGAGCCTGTTTCTGCGCTGGATGTTTCTATTCAGGCTCAAGTTCTGAACCTGATGCGGCATATTCAGAAGAAGATGGATTTGACTTACATTTTCATTGCTCATGACCTAAGTGTCGTTCAGTATATCAGTGACCGAATTGCGGTCATGTATCTGGGCAAGATCGTTGAAAGTGCTAATTCTGATGAGCTCTATGAGAATCCTCTGCATCCTTATACGAAGGCGCTGCTTTCTGCCGTTCCTATTCCCAATTTGGAGGTCAAGAAAGAGCGTATCGTGTTGGAAGGCGACGTTCCTAGCCCAATTAATAAGCCCAGCGGATGTGCGTTCCATAACCGTTGTCCTGAGTGCATGGCCGTTTGTCGTGAACAGGAACCTGGTAGTATAGAGGTTGCCCCCAGACATTTTGTCTGCTGTCACCTGTACAACAAACCGACTTAACTCTTGACTTTGGTGCAAATACTATTCATGCTCCCCTGCGTTGATATAATGCAGGGGAGTAACAGGAGAGATAATGAAAACACAACACTTTTTTGATTCTGCTTTTACCCGAGCCACTAAAAACGTGGAGGTTGTTCCTGGAAAAGTAACCAAGCATCCTGGTCCGCTCTTTACGGAAGGATGCTTTTCTGAGCCTCATTTGCCCTGGGAAGTAAGATATGATAATGGCTACCCCAATGTGTTTTACGACCCGAATTACCAGATGTATCGTTGCTACTATACTGGTGTCGTGTATGATGAAACCTCAAGTTCAACCACTCTTGCTGAGCGGGCTACCGGCATTCGATACAAATCACGCGGCCCCCGCCTGACGGCATTGCTCTATGCCGAGTCCAAGGATGGCATCCATTGGGAGCGTCCTAATCTTGGAGTTACTGAATTGTTTGGTTCTAGTGAGAATAACATCGTTCGACTCTATGCCCATGGAAGCTGTGTTTTTCTGGACTCTCGTGAAAGCGATCCGTCAAAAAAATACAAATTGATAACCAGAGATGATCATTTCCCCCGTAAGCTGTGTACAGCATTCTCTGCTGATGGTTATCATTTTACCGAATTAAAACCTGTCCCTAGCATTGCATTCACCATGCCTGGCGATACACATAATTATGTACGTTGGGTGGAAGACCTGGGTAAATATGTTCTTCTAACCCGTATGTTCACAAGAGAGCTTCGTACAGTTGCCAGAAGTGAAAGTACTGACTTTATTAATTGGACACCTCCCGTGGAAGTGTTCAAAGGGGTTGGTCGGGATGATCAAATTTATGCAATGCCTTATTTTGAAGACGAGGGCAAGTTCTTCGGATTGCCTGCCATTTACCACGAGGGCGACGAATCTCTTGAACATAATGACTGCGTAGATATTCAACTGGCATTCTCTGGTGACACCATCCAGTGGGATCGAATTGCTCCTGGTCAGCCCCTAATCCCGCGGGGTAAGGGACGCTATCCTACCGGCGAATATGATTGCGGTTGCTGTTTTCCTAGTCCTCCTGTGGATGACGGAGAACAGTGGAGATTTTACTACATGGGTGGAAATGGGTACCATTATAACTTCCGCGAAACGAGTTTGTGCATGGCTACTATGCCCAAGCATAAGCTTGCAGGTATCACGACAAGTCAGGAAAGTTTGATTGGCGAATTTACATCTGCAACTATGCAGGTAAACTCCGGAAAGCTCTATCTGAATGCGGATATTGGGGAGAATGGGTTCATTGAAGCCGAACTGCTGACTCCGACGAGAGAGCCCATTTCTGGATACGGTTTTGAAAACTTCAAAATCAAGAATGAGAATGGAAAGTTGGAATTGACATGGAACAATCAAACGGTTCAATTGATGATGCAGGAATTCAAACTCCATATCAGATTCTCTCATGCGATATTATATAGTATTCAGGGTGATTTTGATATTCATCCCATCCACCCTGTCTATCAGTACTAATTGAAATAATCTAATTATTTTTTTGTCATAATAGTTCAATGTGGGGGACAATTCCAATCCAGATTGAGCAATTTGCGATACTCACGTTAGTTGGGTCATAAATTGTTGCCTGCTGCGGACACAGTGGTTTTCGAGATGCTTAATAAACACAAGAAAGGTCAGGTGTTTTTCCATGAACAACTCTACAAAATGTGCTCTGGTTACGGTAATAATGGTATGATTAAGACGATTCTCCGCATCAATGAAGGCATTGACTGCGGTTCCGTCCGCTTGCCTCTAGCCAAGCTGATTGAGTCTGATTTGCCCATTGCTAAGGAGTGCGCCGAGATGATTAGAGCCGCTACCAGCAAGTATTACTACTAAGCAATTATTCACCTTGTGATTACGAACTTCTGAAGAAAGCGAGCAACTATGGCTATTCAGTATGACAAACCTGAGTTTTTATATGAATTTGAATACAGCTATGTAGAACTGGGGCATTATCAATTTTTCCCCGGATACTGCATTTTATTTTCGAAAATCCCATACGAATCATTGAATGCTATGCCGAACCAAGAGAGGCAAGGATACTTGATGGAGATGACTCTTTTAGGCGATGCCATGCTTGAAGCCTTGGATCATCCTACCCGTATCAATTACGCAACTCTTGGCAATACTGATAAGGTTCTGCATACGCATCTTTTTCCAAGGTATTCATGGGAAGAGGAAAGCTTGAGAAAAACCGTGGTTTGGCGTTATCCTCTGGAAAAGCTTGAAGACCCGAATTGCCGCTTTAATGCGGATAAATATGGGGATATTAAACGCAAGTTACAGGAAAAAATCGACGAGATTTATAGAAAATATTTGAAAGAACAGGCAAATGAATAAGCAAATTCTTTATTTCTTAAGGCATGGGCAGACTCAGTTTAATGTATTTCGCCGCTTGCAGGGGTGGTCAAATTCACAACTAACGGAAAACGGTATACAGATTGCTAAAACAAGCGGGCAAAGCTTTAAGGACATACCGTTTGATTTAGTGTATTCAAGTGATTTGACGAGGGCTTTGGATACTGCAAAAATATTTTTGGAATCTGCTGGAAAAAATCTCATAATTCATCCATCCTCTGATTTGCGGGAAATAGGATTCGGATATTTTGAGGGCATGGATGGGCCAAGCACCTGGCGATTGGCGGATGCTAAGGCTGTTGATATGGGAATCGTACCGGTAGGAGAAGAAGCGCCGGAATCAACTCGTATTGACATGCTGCATCTAATGGACCCTTATCGTTTGGCTGAAAAGTACGAAGATTTTATGAACAGGCTCAGAAGCGGTATTATGGGCATATTAACAAACCATCCTGATAAAAAGCATATCTTAATACTTTCCCACAGTTCTGTAATTAAAGCTGTGTTCGATACCTTTGACCCGGATTTTGAGACCGTTGTGGAGGCTCAAAACGGTTCCATATCGACAATGAGTTATTGCGACAACCGTTTTAGAGTAGAATCTTTCAACAGATTTAAATGAGGGGTGCGTGCACGCCAATAACCTTCTATTTTCTGCGCGAACTTTATGTTTTGGATAATTCGATTATTTTACGCTGTTAAGAGTTTGTCTCGGACAATGGTACCCTCCGAGTGGCAGGGCGCGGAGGGTAATACTAAGTACATGGTTCATATGATCATTAACCACCAGAAATTATTGTATGTACCTGCAGAATGAAAAACATACAAAACCTGGTTTTACCATTGACAATCCTTGAGATATTCGATATAATAACCTTTGCATCAATGCACTCCGTAGCCCCGGGTGCAGTTGACTTCAAGCCGGACATGCGACCATCATGCGAAGGCTAACAGAGAATTCTTAGGAGGAAGATCATTTGAACACCTTTATGGCAAATGCGCAGAATGTTGAGCGCAAATGGTATGTCGTTGATGCAAACGGCATGGTGTTGGGCCGTCTGGCCAGCCAGGTTGCTAATATCCTGCGCGGCAAGCACAAGCCCACCTATACCCCCCATGTGGATACCGGCGACTATGTCATCGTTGTTAACGCGGACAAGGTCGTCTTAACCGGCAAAAAGCTGGACCAAAAAGTTTACTACCATCACACCGGTTATCCCGGTGGTTTACGTGAAACCAAGTACCGCAAGCTGATGAGCGACAAGCCTGAGTTTGTTATTCAGCATGCCGTTGTCGGCATGTTGCCCAAGGGGCCTCTGGGACGCGCCATGGCCAAGAAACTGTATGTCTATGCCGGCAACGAGCACAGGCATGAAGCCCAGAAACCCGAAGCTCTCAGCTTCAGCAAATGAGTGGAAGGAGAACATTATCAATGCAATCTGATTTTCATGCTGTAGGCCGCCGCAAGAAGGCAGTCGCCCGTGTGCGTCTGGTGCCGGGCAAAGGCAATATTGTTGTAAACAAGCGCGATTTGGATCATTACTTTGGCCTTGAAACCCTGAAGATGACCGTCCGTCAGCCTCTGGAGTTAACCAAAGCTACTGGTTTTGACATTTTGGTCAATGTTTCAGGCGGCGGGCTCACCGGTCAGTCTGGTGCGATTCGCCACGGTATCAGCCGTGCACTGGTTAAGGCTAATCCTGAACTGCGGGAATCCCTTAAAAAGGCCGGTTTCCTTACCCGTGACCCCCGCATGAAGGAGCGCAAGAAGTACGGCCTCAAAGGTGCCCGCCGTGCCCCTCAGTTCTCCAAGCGCTAATCAATATAAAAATCAAGCAAGGTTTCATCGCCTTGCTTTTTTAATTGCATTTTTATTTACGAAGTCCCTTGGGGTAATGGTTCTTCAGCTGTCCTTGCACGGCCTTTCCCCAGCCAAGTTGCCACCCTTGTAGTGTTGGCGTTATCCAGCCTTTCAAAGTATCTGAAACGTTCAGCACTTCCCCGTGTAGAAAACGCAGCGCATCCTCCAAGGTAAGGGGAAGTTGTTGTCGGGCCTCGCAGGCCAGCGCCAGGGCATGGTCGGGTTGGAAGTGCTTCCCCTTTATCCGGCCCAGATGAAGCCCGCACCGCAGCAGGTTAATGCCTTCAAAGGACAGAGGACAATCCGGCGCTGAGATGGCGGTTTCTCCAAACGTTCCGGTTACGGTTACATCTGGGGTGCAATGCAGTATTGCTTTCAAAAAGGGGGCATAGACATCAGAGTGTGCCTGTTTTTTTGGCATGCAAGAGAAGTCATCAATTGCTTGCCCCTTCTTTTGCAGCAGTGCCATAAAGTGCCCTTCTCCCCGTATTTTCTGCGGCCATAGACGAAGAATCCCACTATCTGCTGTGGGCAGGCCGTGAACCCGGAAGGGCACCAGGCTGAACGATGGATGTTTGAGTAAAAAAGAGTGAATGACATCCTCATTCTCTGTTCTGTTAAAGGTGCATGTGCTGTACACCATGCGACCGCCCGGCTTTAACAACTGGGCGGCAGAATGCAAGATGGCTTGCTGGCGGGCAGCGCATCGCTTGGGCGTTTCTTCCTGCCATTGAAGCCTTGTGTCCGGATCCTTGCGGAACATTCCTTCGCCGGAACACGGGGCATCCACCAGAATTTTATCAAAACTACTGGGCCATTGCTTGGATAGTTGCTCCGGCGAAGCGTTGGTAACATAGGCGTTTTTTATCCCCATACGCTCAATATTCCTGCTGAGGATGCGTGCGCGGGAAGGGACGATTTCATTACAGACAAGGCATCCTTTGCCCTCCATGATCTGCGAGAGCTGGGTGGATTTTCCGCCGGGAGCGGCACACAAATCAAGCACCAAGTCCGTTGGTGCGGGTGATAGAACATGCGCAGGCGCCATGGCAGAAGGTTCCTGCAAATAATAGGCGCCCGCTTCGTGGAAGGGATGAGCGCCGGGAGCGCCATCCTCAAGGTAACGGGCATTTTCTTCCCAGGGAACAACAGCCATGGGCATCGGATATGATGGCATCGAGATATCCCGGTATCGGATGGCGTGCTGCGGTGCATCATCATAGGTATGCAGGAAGGAATCAAACTCATCACCCAGCAACTGTGCCATGGCGCTTAAAAACCCGCCTGGCAGAGCAGGCGGGCGTAGATTTTCTTTACTGGTAGCCATTGTTTATATCATCCTGCTCTGTTGATTGATATGGCTGCATATTGGCATCGCGGTACTGGTATGATTCGGGGTAGACCGGGCTGCGAAAGGCGTTCTCGTGGGA
>CAZCBC010000008.1:0-37053 GCA_964496775.1 uncultured Oscillospiraceae bacterium | reverse complement strand
TGGACAAGAACATCGCCCAGTACACCAAGTCCGGCTCCGGCCCCTCCAAGAAGGTGGGCATCGGCGAGTGCGTCATCGGCATTGGCTTCCTGCACGACGGCATCACCCAGATTCTGATGGGCTATGACAACATTCAGCTGGTTATCCCCAAGGAAGGCACCAGCTTTGAAGTGGGCGCCACCGCCATCTTCAAGGGCGCCAAGCACACCAACGCCGCCAAACTGTGGATTGAGTACTGCCTGACCCCCGAAGCTGTGGACATTGCCAAGGAGCACGACGCCTATCAGTTCCTGGTGCTCAGCAACGCCACCCAGCCCCCGCAGGCTACCGAGTTCGGCCTGGACCCCGACAATGTCATCGACTACGACTTTGAGGACGCCAAGAAGAACACCTCCAACTATGTGAAGGATTACTTCGACGCCCTGGGCGCCGCAGCCGACGACCGTTTCAAGACAGAATAATCCCTCCCGCATCTTTAGCCGGGGATGGTTGACCCCATCCCCGGCTTTTTCTATGAATACTGTCTTCCGGGCATCGGGCCGCGCCCTGATCGGCACGGTGAACAGGGGTTTCCCGCACCGATACCCGGAAAAAAAGAAGGGAGGATAAGCCTATCCCACGCACCCGGCAAAGCGCTTCGCTGGAGCGCAAAAAATTCCTTGCTGATCCCCTGATGGTGGGGGTCATCCTGCTGCTGATTATTTTTCTGACGCTGTTTATTCTCTATCCCCTGGGCATGCTGATGGCCGATTCGGTCTATTCGCCGTCGTCCTACACGGTGTACACCGTCAGCCAGAGCCAGGAAGAGGTGCAGCAGTATTTTGAACAACAGGGCGAAACGGTGCGCCAGTTAAGCATCAGCCACCGTCCCGTGCTGTCGGTACCCGGCATTGAAGGCCTTAGCGTTATTGAAAAGCTGGGCAAGACGGCCAGCACCACCTACATGTCCGGCGTGCTCCACGAAGGGCTGGATCATACCGCCGTCGCCGTGTACGACAAGGACGCGGGGCACTTTTCCCTGGAGTCCTTCCCCCATATCTTTGGGGACTACACCTTTAACCGCGCTTTCACCAACACCCTGTGGCTGGGCCTGATTACCGGCTTTGGCTCCATGCTGCTGGGGCTGTTGTTTGCCTATGTGGACTGCTACGTCAAGGTGCGCAACCGCCTGATGAAAAAGCTGTTCGACGTGGTCAGCATGCTGCCCGTGGTGTCGCCGCCCTTTGTGCTGAGCCTGTCCATGATATTGCTCTTTGGCAAGTCGGGCCTTGTCACCCGCAAGCTGCTGGGCATCTATGACAGCGATGTGTACGGCTTAAGCGGCATCGCCATCGTGCAGACGATGACCTTCTTCCCCGTGTGCTACCTGATGCTCAAGGGGCTGCTTAAGAACATCGACCCCTCCATGGAGGAGGCCGCCCGGGACATGGGCGCCAGCCGCTGGACGGTGTTTAAAACCGTTACCCTGCCGCTGTTGCTGCCCGGCCTGGGCAACGCCTTTTTGGTTACCTTTATCGAGTCGGTGGCCGACTTTGCCAACCCCATGCTGATTGGCGGCAGCTACGATACCCTGGCCACTACCATCTACCTGCGCATTACCGGCGGCACCTACGACACCCAGGGCGCAGCTGCCATGGCGGTGGTGTTATTGAGCCTGACGGTCTTCCTCTTCCTGGTGCAAAAATACTACCTGGAAGCCAAGACGGCAGCCACGCTGACGGGCAAGGCGTCCCGCATGCGCATGCCCATTACCGAAAAGAGCGTTACCCGGCCGCTGACCATCCTGTGCTTTAGCGTATCGGTGTTTGTAGTGCTGATGTATGTGGCCATCCCCTTTGGCTCGCTGTTTAAACTGTGGGGCAGGGATTATTCCCTCACCTTCCGCTGGTACGAGCAGCTGATTAAGCAGGACGGCTTCAAGGCGTTCAAGGATTCCTTTGTGCTGAGCATGATTGCCTCGCCCATTACGGCGCTGCTGAGCATGATTATCAGCTACCTGGTGGTGAAAAAGCGCTTCCGAGGCCGCGGGTTTATCGAGTTTGTGTCCATCCTCGCCATGGCGGTGCCCGGCACCGTGCTGGGCGTGGGCTATATCCGCGGGTTTGCCAACGGCGTGTTCCGCACGGGGTTCCTGTCGGGCATCTACGGTACTGGCGCTATCCTGGTGATTGTGTTCGTGGTGCGCTCGCTGCCCGTAGGCACCCGCAGCGGCATCTCTGCCCTTCGGCAGATACACCCCTCCATCGAGGAAAGCGCCTACGACCTGGGCGCGGGATCGGGCAAGGTGTTCATGTCTGTTACGCTGCCCTTGATTAAGGATTCCTTCTTCAGCGGGCTGGTGACCACCTTTGTGCGTTCCATCACGGCGATTTCCGCCATCATCCTGCTGGTAACGCCCAAGTACCTGCTGATTACCACCCGCATCAACGAGTTCGCCGAAAAGGGCAGCTACGGCATCGCCTGCGCGTACGCCACGATACTGATTGCCATCGTGTACGCCAGCATCCTGCTGATGAATCTGTTCATCAAGTATTTCGGCACATCCAAGCAAGTAAGGGAGGCCAACAATGTCGGATAAAAAAGGCATCAGGCTGGAAAATATTTCCAAGATATACGAGGACCCCAAGACCAAGAAACCCTTCTACGCGGTGAAGGATGTCAGCTTGGACATCGCCCCCGGCGCCTTTGTAACGCTGCTGGGGCCCTCGGGCTGCGGCAAAACCACCACGCTGCGTATGATTGCCGGGTTTGAAAGCCCCGATGAGGGCGAAATCTACCTAGGCGGCGAAGCCATCAACGCGCTGACGCCCAACAAGCGCGACACCGCCATGGTGTTCCAGAGCTACGCGCTGTTTCCCCACTACAATGTGTTTGACAATGTGGCGTACGGGCTGAAACTGCGCAAGATGAGCAAGGATGAAATCCACCAGAAGGTGATGAACATCCTGGACCTGGTGGAAATGGGCGGCATGGAAAGCCGCATGACCAACCAATTGTCCGGCGGCCAGCAGCAGCGCGTGGCCCTGGCCCGCGCCCTGGTGGTGGAGCCTGGCGTGCTGCTGTTTGACGAGCCCCTTTCTAACCTGGACGCCAAGCTGCGTGTAACCATGCGCACCGAAATCCGCCGCATTCAGCAGAAGCTGGGCATTACCGCCGTATACGTTACCCACGACCAGGCAGAGGCTATGAGCCTGTCGGACGAGATTATCATTATGAACAAGGGCGTGGTAGCGCAGATGGGCAGCCCGCTGAACATCTACTACCATCCCAATTCCGAGTTTGTCGCCGACTTTATCGGCGAGGCCAACTTCCTGCCCGCCAAAGTAGAAAGCAGCGCGGAAGGCGTCGCCGCCGTCAGCATCCATGGCCAGACGGTGGAGGTGCTGAATCCCGACGAGATCCCGGCGGGTACCGCCTGCCAGCTGCTGCTGCGCCCCGAGGCGGTCACCATCGGCAATGAAGGCAGCCTCAAGTGCAAGGTAACGCTGTCCTGCTTCATGGGCGCGTACCAGTACTACCAGGTGATGGTGGGGGATACGCTGGTGAAAATCAACGATAACTGCCCCATCAATAAGCATATCTTTAAGGTAGGGGACGAGGCCTACCTGTCCTTCGGCGCCGACTGCGCGCACCTGCTGCCAACGGAAACGAAATAAGGCACGGGGGACACCCCCATGGGGGTGTCCACGTGAGGGTTTCCAAAGGGGAATCTCGTCGGGGCGCATTCCGCTACCTTTCCCACAGGCTTTGCCTGTGGGAGGCGTACGCTGCATGGTCCCTCCTCCCAATCGAAAGCAGGCTTTCGATTGAAAGGAACCGTCCCGAAATGGACGCCTCCCGTGCCCAAAGGGTGCGGGAAAGGGAATGAAGGGCACGGTGACGCGGTGGGTCTGGGCAAAGCCCAGCATATAAACCCGCAAGCAAAACAGCGAAGCGTCTTTTGCGATGGACAAGGCAAGCCAATAGAATGATGATAACGGGGAAGGCCTCTTTTTGAAAAAAGAAGCCTTCCCCGTACCCCATCCAGAAAAACTTTAACAGCAAATTTTTATCATCTCGTTACCTGGCAACCTCCCCGTCCACCTCGAAGAAGGGCGCCAACACCCCTTCCGGAACAAAACCGCGCATCAGCTGGCCGTTCATGCTGAACTCCACATAGTCCCAGTTTCTATCGCGGTGGTAATAGCGGTTTAGCCAGGTGGCCTGCGTGCCGGGGGTCAGGGTGGCAATGGGCGTCAGGGCGCGGACGGGGTCCTCGGTGGCCTGGCCCTGCGCCTGTACGGTAACGGGAATGCTGCTGAAGGACAACGCGGGCAAATCAATTTTGTCGGAAAAGCCGGTAGCGGGGGTAAAGCCCACCCGCACGCCGCCGGTGTTCACCTCGTACATCACCATCAGGTAGCCGCTTTCCCAGCCCGAAGCGTACACCCGTCCGTTGGTGGACGCCATGGCCTTGCCGTTTGCGCCCCGGCGGTAGTGGGTGCCGGGCCCGTCATACACGGCCAACTTCTGGTTGGGCTTAAAATACACCTCCACAAAGCCGGGCAGCGGGCTGCTTAGCCTGTCGTCCTTTACTCTGGGCAGGGGCTTGCCTGTGGGGTTGGTGGTGCCCATGGCCCGCATCCGGGCGCGCACATCCTTAATCAGGGTATAGTTGGCCCACTCGATGTTGTTCAGCACCGGGCCGTCGCCGGGATAGTTGGGATCCACCTTGTACCAGGTCTGGCACTGGAAGTAGGCGTCGTACTTTTCGCCGGGGTTGAAGGGCCGCCCGTAGCGGGCGAACAATTCATTAAAGGCATAGCCCAGGGCATCGTACTGCCAGGCCCAGACCTCCTCCTCTGTCAGCCTGCGGCGGTTGGACTCGGGAAAGATATAGAAGTTGGACGCCAGCCCAAAGGCGGGCAGCAGGCACAGCAGCAATAGCAGGATAAGGCAGCGCGTATACTTTTTCATGGAAACCTCCCTCGGGAATTTTTGATTGTTTTATGATGCTGTTTGGGATCAGTATCAGTATAGGCAGGGCAAATATGCCTGTCAAGGCAATCAAGGCACAGAAAAACCGCCTCCATATTGGAAGCGGCGGGGTATGTTTTGTTGTAAATCGTTACCTGCGGTTGCGTTCCTGACCATTGGGCTGGGCGTTTTGATGCCTGCCCTGGCCGCCCTGGCTTTTGCCAAAGCCGCGGCCGCCTGCCTGTTTCTGCCCTTGCTGGCCGCCCTGGTGCTGCTGGGCAGTGCCGAAGTGGTCGCACACGCCATCGCCATTGGCATCCACAAAACCGGGGGCCTGGGCGTTGGCGCCGGGCACATTGCCGCATACATCACAGACACCGTCGTTGTCAGCATCCACAAAGTTTACTTGAGGGGCGGCTTGCGTGGTCTGGGGGGCGCTCTGGTTCCAGCGGCCGCCCATCCGGCGGCCAGAGGCAGCGGCGGTCATTTCAGGGGCTGCGGGGGCTTGGGCGGCCAGGCCCAGTACGGGCAGCGCCATCATCAGGGTTATACCAAGGATCAATACTTTCTTTTTCATGTTCGTTTCTCCTTCATCTTTGTCTTCAGCACTTGTCTGATGCTGTACCTGGATTGTAACCAGGGTTTGTGGCAACTTTGTGTCATTCCCTTGTCAAGATTGGAACAAATAGTCCGGTCATCATATCCGCCAAAAAAAAGAAAACCGCCGGGAGTTTTACAACTTCCAGCGGTGCTTGGCTCTATGCGTTTCGCTTAGGGCTTGGCGGTTTCGGCGGCCTCTTCGACAGCTTCTTCCGTGGCAGCGGCCTCTTCGACTACTTCTTCCGCGGCGGCTTCTTCGACAGCTTCTTCCGTGGCGGCGGGAGCCTCGGTGGCGGGAGCCTCGGTGACAACGGGCGCCTCAGTGGCCTTGGGGGTATCCTTGGCGCAGCCGGTGGCGGTCAGGGCCAGGGCGAGAACGACCAGAACCAGAGAAATTTTCTTCAACATTGTACAGAACCTCTTTTCCTTCCTTTATTGTTGATAACATCAACAGTATGAATTATACATGTTTTAAAACAAAAAGTCAAACTTTGTCAAGGATTGTTCACATTTATCTGCCCAACTACCTGGCAGGCACGAATTCCTGCACGGCGCCCAGCCCCTCCACAAAGGGATTTAAAGGAAAAGGAGTGTCCGCCTGGATGGTTTCCAGCGCCTTGCGTGCCTCCTCCCCGCTTAGGGGATAGGGCTGATAGTTGTTGCGGGGGCGGGTGGCTGAAATATGGTAGGGGTGGATGGTCAGCTGCTGGCCCTGGTAGGTGCCGTCTGCATTAAAGGAGAGTTTCGCCTGCAGCACCATGGACTGGTACTCCACCTCCCGGGGCTTGCGGTTGCCGCCATAGCAGAAGTTGCCCAGGGAATACACGATGCTGCGGTTGTTGTATACCTCAATGCCCTGCAAAGCGTGGGGGTGGTGCCCAATCACCAAATCCGCGCCCGAATCAACGGCGTAGCGCAAATCTTCTTCCTGCTGCTTGTTATGCTTTACTTTGTACTGGGTGCCGCCATGGTACATCAGCACCACTGCGGCGCAGCCCTCCTGCTGCTTAAGCTGCTGAATCAGCCCCAGCAGTTTTTTGCCGTACCGGCGGTAGGTAGGGCCGTAAAAGCCAATGAAGCCCACCTTTACCCCGTCCTTTTCCAGCACAAAGGTTTCTTCATCCAGGGCGTAGGGGATGTTGGCCTTTTGCAGCACCTCTTTGGTGGAGGCAAGGCCCGTCTTGCCAAAGTCTGCCGTATGGTTGTTGCCCAGGGTAACAGCCTCCACCGAGCCCAAGGTTAGGATATCCACATATTCCGTCGCGCCGCGGAAGTTCCACTTGGTGCTGGGGGTTAAGCCCTTGGCGCTGTCGGCCAGCACCCCCTCCAAATTAACGATGGTAAAATCGTCATTTGCAAAATGGGGCTGGGCTTTTTTAAGGAAATAGGCATAGTCGCCCTGCTCCTGCGCCATCACCTTAAAGGTGCCGATGGAGTAGTTCATCCAGCTTTCATCCCCGCCCAGGGTACAGTCCCCGGCGAAGGAAAACAGGATGTCGGTACCCTCCGCCAGCGCCATGGGGGACAGCAGGCATAATACCAGTAACAGCAGCAGGCAGTAGGTTTTCTTCATACGGCCCGTCACTTTTTCTTCTCCGCAGGCTGGTATTTTTCCATGTTGGGGGTATATCCCACGCCCAGTATTTCGTTCTGGGTGCGGGCATTGTTGTGCACGCCGGTGTTATCCAGCTGGTTCAGCTGCTGGCCCATGAAAATCAGGCTGGAGGTCCATCCGCCGTCCAGGTTGAAGGCTTCGGTGCAGCCCAGCTCCTTAAACAGGTAGGCGGTTTCCCGGCAGGTCATACCGCGGCTGGGGCGGATGCGCCCTTCGGCAATCAGCACCCAGTAATGGCCCTTTTCCACCATGCCGATGCCCACCCTTGGCTCAAAGTTGTAGCCATAGGTGGTGTACTCCATGTTGATTTCGCCGTTTCTAACCAGCCAGGGGCCAAAGGCGATAACGTCCCGCGCGCCCTCCTGCACCAATTGCTGGGCGGTGGTCTCGCCGTGGCCAAAGAGCTTCATGCCGTGGTCGGGGTAGAGGGCCATTAAGTCCAGCGGCGGGTAGTTGGTCTTGGGGTTGTTGGGGGCATCATCAAAGAGGATTTGCCCATCCCGGATGACAATGCCCACCCGGATGCCCGGCCGGTTGGTGCGGTACAGGTAGTAGTCGGCGCCCAGCGCCAGCACCACATTGTTTTCCTGAGCGATAACGTTCTGCTTGGCCTTGTAGGCGTCCCTGTCCACCGTTCTGTTGTCGGTGTAGGGATAGGTGCGGAAGCCTTCGGCGCCTTCCCTGACAAACACCTCGGCAGCCAGGTAGCGCACTGGGCGGTTCTTCTCATAGGTTTCGGCATGGCGCTTAATCTCGATGCGCACATCCTGGGAGCAGTAGCGCCACAGGCCGTTTTCGCCGTCAATCAATACAAACTCTTCCTCGCCCTCGGGCAAAAAGCCTTCCCTCGTCAAAAGGGGGAAGCCTTCCACCTCCATGCCGCCTATCATGCTCAGCTTTATCTGGGCATCATCTACGGCTTTTTGCAGCTGGACGGTGTCCTGCCCGGCAGCCTTGGCCGCTTCCAGTTTGGACAGGGCTTCGTTAAGCTCTGCCTCGGCGGCGGCCTTTTCCTCCGCCTCCTTAGCTTCCTTTTCGGCCTTAAGCCGGGCTTTTTCTTCTTCCTCTTTTTTCAGGCGCTCTTCCTCCGCCTTCTTTTCTTCCGCCACTCGCAGCAGGGTTTCTTCCGTTACTTCCAACACATAAGGGCTGTCCTTGGTACCCTCGCGTGCTCGGCCTCGCCGGAGGCTACGCTCAGCATGCTTTCTTCTACGGTAACAACGGGGCGTATGCCGAACACCTTGGTAACGGCGGAATAACCCACGCCGCCGTCGTTTAATACCCGGCGCAGGGAATAGCGGTTGGCGTCGGCTACGCTTTTCAGCCAGTAGCTGGCGCGGGTGTCCGCCCCCTGCTGACGGGCATAGGCGGTAGCGGAGGTGGTGCGCTGCTTGTTGCCGGTAAAGCCCAGCGCCTTGTCCTTGATTTGCTCGCTGGTGGGCAGGGTCAGGCCCTCCCCCGCAAAGGCGGCGCGCTCGGCGTCGCTGAACGCGGCGGAGGCAAAGTCCTCCGACAGCCACTTATTTAGCGCGCTGTTCTCATAGTCCACAAAGGCTTCCAGCGTACTTTCCGCCTGCCGGGCATCCAGCACCTGCTCGCTCAGCAGGGTGGTTTGGCCCTCCTCATTTTTCAGCACCCGCCAGAGGATGCCTTCCTTGCTTGCGGCGTCATCCTTGGGATAACTGCCAAAGAGCACATAGACATATCCCTTGTCAAACCCCTTCAGCGGGCTTTGGGAAGACGCCGCCGTCAGGGGCGAAAGGGAGAGGAGCATCAGAAAGCACAGTACAAGGGAAATGAGCCTGTTGCGCATGGAAACCTCCTTAAAAATGCGCCGTCTTCCGGCGCTATGGGCATATTATATCGGTTGTTCAGGTTAACGTCAACGGAAGGGAAGGGTGATGATTTGGCAAGCACCAGCCAAAAGCCTGCGCCGTCATCCACAACCAATATGCTGCGTTATACCTGTATCTTTAATACCACCAGATCGGGCTGCTGGCTTAAATCCTCTTTGGTTACCCGCAGCAGGGGCTGACGGGAAGGCGTCCTGGGCTCCATCAGGTGAAGAAAGTCCTCCACCGGGGCGATGTTGCTAAGGCCGCCCTGGGGCGTTTTATAGTGCATGGGGATGGTCATCTTGGGGCCCACTTTTTCTACCAACACCTTGGCCTGGGCCGCGTCGATGGTGTAAAAGCCGCCCACCGGCACCAGCAGAATATGGGTGCCCTGCAAAAAGTTCACCTGTTCTTCGTTCAGCGGGTGGCCAAGGTCCCCCATGTGGGCGATGGTCAGGCCATCCAAGTGGATTTTGAACAGCAGATTGCTGCCCCGCTTGCTGCCCTCGCTATCATCATGGAAGGAGGGAAAAGCCTCGGCACGGGCGCCGCCGGGCAGGGTATGCACGCCGGCGGTGCTGATAATCATGGGATTGCCCAGCACCTTTTGCGTATAGTTGTGGTCGCCGTGGCTGTGGCTGACGGTAACGACATCGGCAGTCACCTCGGTAACGGGAAAATTGGCGCGCTGGTCATAGGGGTCGGTCAGCACCCGAAGACCCTGGGCGCTTTCCAATAGAAACTGGGAATGTCCCTGGTAGGTAATCAGCATGGTATTTCCTCCTTTAAACAATCAAGCATAAGCGAAGCAAGGGCGCTGGGGGCGGGGGTTTTGTCCCGCAGGGCGTCGGCCAGGGCGTGCTGCATATATTTGGCTAATTCTTCCAAATCCCCCCTGTCGGCCAGCAGCAGCCCCTGTTTCAGGGGCAAAAGGGGCTGGTCGTTAAGGGACGAAGGGTGCCTGCGCAGCATATCGCAGGCGGCCAGCAGCAGGGCATTAGCCTCCGTCCTTTCAGGCAGGGGGTGTGCAGGCAAAGAAGCGAAAAGCTGCCGGTACCTCTGGTCTGAAAGGTCGATCAGCGCGTGGTTTCCTGCCTTCTCAACGGTAAACCCGGCCTTCATAAGCCGCTCCTTAGCGCCCTCTATGCCCCGGGCATAAAAATCGCTAAAAAACAAGGCGCGCCCCTCCCGATCCCGCTGGATAAGAGAAGGCGCGCCGATGAGCCTTTTAACCTCGTCTTTCAGGCATTCTATCTGCTTCATACCGAGGGGCTGGCCTGAAAGCGTATGCGCAAATCGTGGAACGAGGTGTACTGGCCCTGGATGTCCAGCTGGTATTTCAGGTTCACCTCGCCGTTGCCATCCTCCCCCACATCGTAGTTGACATGGGTGGAATAAATGCCCATATCCAGCGCGCCAAAGGGCGTCTGATAGCTGCTTTCGTAGCGGTGGCCCTTCTCAAACACCATGTTGGTGCCGTAAGCGCCGTCCCGCATCATGGTGACAACGCCCTTATCCATCGTCATGGTGATGTTATGTTTTTCGTTGGTGTCGGGCTGCATTTCGGTGTATTTCAGCTTCCACTTATCTTTTGTGCCCGTCAGCCTGCCCACAGTGGTCAACCGCATGGCGCCATCGTCTTCGTCCACATTGTTGGCCAGGCCCGTCACGGTCAGCAATACGTCCTTCCCTTTCACACAACCCACCTCCTTCGGTACTGTTAGTATATCATACCCCGCTTTAAAAGTGAATAACGATGCGGTTTGGGTTATATCATTTACAAACCGTGCTTTGTTCTTCATTCCCGTTCCTTTCGGGGGTCGCTTTGTTCCGCTTGTCAAGAAGGAGGAAACAGGGTAAAATATTTTCGAGGTAAAAGATGGAAAGCAAGCAAGCAGAACAACGCAAAAAAAGAGCGCGGCGCAGCCTTAGGCGCAGGGGACGCAGGGTGCCGCTGGTGGCCGTCATCGCGGCGGTGTTTGTTATTGTTGCCATGGGCAGCATGATGAACAATAAACTGGACGCCGAGATACGGGAAAAGGAAGCCCAGCTGGCCAACGCCCGATTTGAACTGGAGATGCAGAACAAGAAGCGGGATGAGCTGAAAAGCATGCTGGACCTGGCCGCCACGGACGAGTTTATCGCCACCGAGGCGCGCACCAAGTATGGCTTTTTAGCGGAGGGAGAAATCCGCTTTGTTATCACCAACCCCTATGTGCTGTGGGGGCCGGAGGGCCCGCCGCCGGAGTTACAAAAGAAGAATGAATAGAGCCGCCGTTATCGTTATCGGCTCCAACTCCACCCGCCTGTTATCGGCGGATATGGAGCCGGGGCTTCCCCATCCCCTGCGCGGGCGCGAGGAAACGCGCCTTTTTTTATCGCTGCAGCAGGATGGGCGTCTGTCGCCCGAAGGCATGGCCCAAACCGCTGAGGCGGTAAAAAGGTTAAAGGATATGGCTGTAACCAGCGGCGCAAACGAAGTTTATCTTTTAGCCACCAGCGCCACGAGGGACGCCAAAAACCGAAAAGACTTTGAAACGCTTTTGCTGCAAAAAGCCGGTCTTACCCTGGGCCTTTTGTCGGGGGAGGAGGAAGCGCGCCTTGCCTTTATCGGCGCGTCCGGCCTGCTGCCCCAAGGCACCCGCGGGGTGCTGGATATCGGCGGCGGCTCCACCGAGGTGGTGGCGGGCGAAAAAGAAATAGATGCCGCCCACAGCCTGCAAATGGGCGCGGGACGCCTGATGAAGATGCAAAGGGTGGACTGCCTGAAGGATATTCCAAAGGCACAGGCACTGGCAGAAAAAGTTATCAACACCTTGCCTCAACTGCATACCCAGCACTGGGCCATGGTGGGGGGCACCGGCACCGTGCTGATGCATATGCTGCTAGGCGTGCCTCTGGGCACCCTCGTTCCCGAAGTTTTTCCGGCACGCAAAGAAGATGCGGAAAAGATGCTGCATCTGCTCGCCCGCACCCCCCGGGAAAAGCGTGGCGACATCCCCGGCCTGCCTCCCGAGCGGATAGATATCATGCCCACAGGCCTGGTGATCTTGCTTACTGTTATGGAACAATTGAATATCCAGCAAATCAACATAACAACGCGCAACAATACCGATGGGTTTTTGATGGATTTACTTTTGAAGGGGCAACAGATTTAACAGACAAAAGCCTCTTTTCTTTGATAGGGACAAAAAAGCGCCGCCATGCAATTTACAGCGAGGCGGCGCTAAATTCTATTCTTTTACCCGATCCCTAATCCTTAATCAGCGCCAGGTAGGGGGGCGTTCCTTCCATATCCGGCAAATCCGCCAGGGGATGAATCATGCCCAGGGGCTGTTTTGTCGCGCCCGGCCACAGGCTTTCCGCCACCCGGAGGACATATTCTTCCGCCCTGATAACATGGTGCAGGGCGGCTAAAAAGTGCAGGGGCATCATGCCTTTTAATGCCATGTCAGTTACCCGCACGCGGCCTTCACCCATGGGCTCTACCATGGCGCAGCCTTCCATATCGCCGTCCCGGGCGTAGAGCACGCTGGCACCGTACAGCTTGGCGCTGGCCAGGATGTAGCGAAGGGCTTCCCTATCCCACTGCGCGTACAGTTGGCTGCCGGAAAAGGCGGCGTCCCGAAGGGAGGCAAACTCGTCCAGCGTGGCGTCGCGGCACTGTCCGGCGTAGGGGGGCAAGTCGGCTCCCTTTATGGTGGCGGTATCGGCATAGAACAGCGTTTGATAGTCCCGTTTTTCATAGAAGGCAAACAGGGATTGTTCCGCCGGGGCCAGCAGGGCGGCTTTGGCCCCCATGTCCCGCATATGGTGGTGCGCCCCGTCCAGCAGCTGGCTGCTGATGCCCTTGCCCCGCCATTTTTCCTCGGTAGCCACGCCAAACACATACCGGCCGGGCAGCTGCTGCCCCGCCATGTTCAGCGTAACGGGCAGCATGCTCAGCATGGCGACGGGACGGCCTTCCATTTCGTACACCAGCATGTTCTGATTTTTATGCCGTCTGGCAAAATAAAACAACGTGCCCTCGGGGGTATCCCCGAAGGCCGTTTGCCACAGGCTTTTAAGGGCAGGGATATCTTCTGTTTTGGCGAAACGGATTATCCCTTCCATACCGCGCTGCTCTTTTCCACCAGGAAGGCGGGGTTGTAGCTGAGCTTGGCCTTGCGCAGGCCCTCGTCCCCCGCGTCATCCTCCCGGTTGACGTATTCGTACCCCTCGGTGCGGGCGCGGGCAAACTCGCGGTTGATGATCTGGTAGGCGCCCTGAATATCATAGAAGGCCTTTTCGATGTGCACCACATAGGTATCATCGCTTAAGGGCTCGCCCATGGAAAAGGCAATGATTCTGCCGCCCGTGCGGATCAGGCCGCCTTGCAGCTGAAGCCCTTCATAATGCTTGAAGGCCTGCTCCACGGCGCAGCTTTCGTCAAACAATTCCTCGTTGTCCCGGCATCCGGCAATGCGGCACCATTCCCGGCTCATTTCCCGCACTTCCATCAGGTTATCCGGCGTAATGTCCTCATACGCCCAGCCGGGGTTGTTTTCTATAAAACGGTTGATGTGGTTGCGCTTGGCGGCCAGTTTTTTGCCCGTCAGGGTGCGCAGGCTTTCCGCCGTGTAGACATAGTCGTAGGCGTCCCGCAATTCAGTAAACTCAAACTGACCGGGGTAGAGGGCTTCCAATGTTTCCTGATCCTGGGGCAGCACGGTGTTAAAGCGAAGGGCGGTACCTGCCTGCCCATGATGGGCAATCAGGGCGTTAATCACCGGCTTCACATCGCCTTCCCCGGAGGGGAAGATATAGCTGACATTTTCGCCTTCACTGGAGCGCACCACCAAAAAGCCGTTCATCTCCGCCTTTTGCAAATGGTAGATGTTACGCCAGATAAAATTGCTGGTAAAGTTATACTCCAGCGCGCCGCGGTGCCCCTTTTGCAGCAAATCAGCCATGCGCTGGCGGTCGTTTATGGTAATGGGGGTGAAATCCAACATACATACTCCTTCAATCATCACATGCAAAAACCTCTGATAGAGGTTCTCTTTATTATACCCCAAATTGCGCTGCTGACACGTTTTTTCTGTGTTTACAGGAAGCCGCCGTCCACCGTCAGACACTGGCCGGTGATAAAGGCGCTGTCCTCCCCGCACAGGAAAAGCGCGGCCCGCGCCACATCCAAAGGCGTGCCCAGGCGGCAGAGGGGGGTGGAGTTTATCAGTGCGTTTTTTTCTTCCTCGGTGTAGTCATCCAGCATGTCGGTTTCGATGACGCCGGGGCACAGGGCGTTGACCCGTATGCCGCAGGGCCCTTCCTCCCGGGCGAGGGCCTGGGCAAGGGCAATCTGCCCCGCCTTGGCGGCGGAATAGGCCGCCTCGCAGGCGGCGCCCTTTAACCCCCACATGGAGGAAATAAACAGCACGCTGCCGCTGCGCCTCTGGCGCATGGAGGGCAACAGGGTTTTCAGCATCAAAAAGGGACTTTTCAGATGCAGCGCCTGCATCTCGTCCCACTTGTCTTCCGGCATGTCGCTCAGCAGCCCTTGCCAGGCAACCCCCGCGTTGACGATGAAGGCATCCACATGGCATAATTGTCGCAGAGCTTCCTGAGCAAGGGCATGGTTATCCTGGGGGATGCGCAAATCCGCCTGAAAGGGCAAAGCGCCCGTTTCCTCCGCCAGCTTCATCGCCTGCTCTTTGGCGGTATGGTAGCTGAACATCACCCGGTAGCCGTTTTGCGCAAACAGGCGCACCATGGCTGCGCCAATGCCGCGGGAGCCGCCGGTAATCAGGGCTGTTCTCATGGGACGCCTCCTCACATTTTTATTGATTGTACCCTTGGGCGGAAAGCCTGTCAATGGCATGCCCTATGGGGAAACAGAGGTTGTATGGCAGAGTTTGATACCCGTTTTTTTAACGGAAACCCCCTTCGCGTGTACGGCACGGTGGATTCCACCAACCGCCTTGCCCTTGCCTGGGCCAGGGAGGGCGCCCCCCACGGCGCCTGCGTACTGGCCAGCAGACAGCAGGCAGGCCGGGGACGGCAGGGGCGCAGCTTTTATTCCCCTGAAGGCGGGCTGTACATGAGCGTGGTGCTGAATGCCCCGCCGGACAAAATCGGCCAGATGACCACCCTGGCTGCCGTAGCGGTATGCCGGGCGGTGAGGGACACCTGCGGGATGGAGTTGCAGATTAAATGGGTCAACGACTGCCTGAAGGATGGCCGCAAGGTATGCGGCATTTTGGCCGAGGGGCTGATGCAGCTAACCCCACCCCAAAGCGTGGTGGGCATCGGCGTCAACCTGGGTCCCGTTGCCTTTGGGGAGGATTTGTCCCGAAAAGCGGGCGCTCTCTTTGATGATACGCCGCCTGTTACCACCCTGGAACTGGGGGAAGCCGTGCTTTATCACCTGCTGGATGCCTATCCCTGCATGCCCGAGCACATGCAGGAATACCGCGCCCGGTGCGTAACGCTGAACAAACAGGTGCGTTTTCTGTACCAGGGGGAAGAAAGAACAGGCTTTACCGCCGATGTGCTGGACAGCGGCGCCCTGGTGGTGAACGCGCAAGGCAACGCCAACCATCCGCCCGCCCGCATAACCCTTCTGGCCGGGGAGGTCTCTGTCCGCGGGGCTGACGGCGCATATTGGTAAAATATTCAAAGGGTTTGACAAGCATCCTCTGTTTTCAGTATCCTTAAAACAGCAAAGTTGAGGGATGCTTATGAAGAAGAATCTATCCATAACAGAGATTGCCAGGCTAGCTGATGTATCGCCCACCACCGTTTCGCGGGTGTTCCGCGGCGATGGGTATGTGAAGGAAGATACCAGGACCCACGTTCTGCGCATTGCGCAGGAGCATAACTACAAGCCCCGCCCCTATAAAAAGCGGGCGTCTCCTACAGCCCACGGCGCTATCGTGGGCATCGTTGTGCCTGACATCGAGAACCCTTTTTTTCAGCAGATTATCCGTGCCATCATCGCCGTGCTGGAGCAGCATGACATTGAAACGGTGATTTGCGACACCAATGAGGATCCCAACCGGGAAATTCGCAGCCTGAACCTGCTGAAGCAGCTGAACATCAACGGCATCATCATTGCCCCCGCTTCGGAAAACGCGGAATACAACTGCGCCTTTCTGAAGGAGTTACACGAAAAGGGCACGCCGGTTATCATGTTGGACCGCGATGTGAAGGGCATCGGTTTAAGCGGCGTGTTCCAAAATAGCTACGACGGCGCGTACACCGCTGTGGACACCCTGCTTCGGCATGGTCATCAGCGCATCGCCATTGTGGCGGGTCCCATTACCTCCAAGCCTGGGCTGGATCGCATGGTGGGTTATATGGACGCTTTGAAGGCTCGAGACATAACGGTGCGGCAGGAATACATCCTCTATGGGGATTTTAAAACAGAAAGCGGCTATGCCCTCACCAAGCAGCTTTTGCAGGAACATCCCAAGGTGACGGCGGTTTTCTCCTCCAACAACCTGATGAGCATTGGCGCTTTACAGGCCATCCGGGAGAGCGGGCTATCCATTCCGGAGGATATTGCGTTCATTTCCTACGGCTCTCTTACTCCTTTCCACATCCATCCCAACGGCACCATCTCCGAGTTGTCGGAGCCCACTGAGCTGATGGGACACGAGTGCGCCCATCTGATGCTGGAAAAAATGTCCACTAGCCGAAGAAAAGATTTTCATATCGCCAAACGCGTCAGCTTCGATACCACGCTGTATCTGAACGGTTCAGAAGACTATCCAAAGAATAGGATGCCCGCAGAATAAGGCATCCTTTCTTTATTTTGGAAACCGGTACAAACCTTCAATATGAAAATTTAAAAAGAAACATCATGGCAAAATATATGGCAAATTAACAGTTTCATGTTGACATGTAATAAATGCTTTCCTATACTACCATTGAAGACAAGGACAAACTATATCAATTGATGCCGTTTCGCAGGAAAGAAGTATCTTCGCATACATTTTCGTAAGCGCGTTTGAGCTATCATTCTATTGCTAATTAAATAAGGAGGATCATATGACACCACAGGAACTTTGCCGCATGGTAGACCATACCCAACTCAAGCAGGCTGCCACCTGGCAGGATATCAAAGCTTTATGCGATGAGGCGATGGCGTTCCGCACCGCTTCCGTCTGCATTCCCCCCTGCTATGTCAAGCAGGCCCACGACTATGTGCAGGGTAACATGGTCATCTGCACCGTGGTGGGCTTTCCCAACGGCAACATGACCACCGCCGCCAAGGCCTTTGAAACCAAAGAGGCTCTGGAAAACGGCGCCGAAGAAATTGACATGGTTATCAACATCGGCAAGCTGAAGGCGGGGGAACTGGACGATGTCCGGGAGGAAATTAAAACCCTCAAAAGCATCACAGGCGACAAGGTCCTTAAAGTTATCATCGAAACCTGCCTGTTGACGGAGCAGGAAAAAATTACCATGTGTAAGCTTGTTACCGAAGCGGGCGCGGACTTTATCAAAACCTCCACGGGTTTTTCCACAGGCGGCGCAACCTTTGAGGATGTGGCGCTCTTTAAAGAATACGTTGGCCCCAAGGTACAGATTAAAGCGGCAGGCGGCATCTCTTCTCTGGAAGACGCGGAGCGCTTTGTTGCCCTGGGCGCCACGCGCCTAGGAACCAGCCGCATTGTCAAGCTGCTCAAGCAGCAGGACACCCAGGACGCGGGATACTAAGCCGCATCAGGCATTGAATGAATAAAGAATACGAGGAGAACAGCATGAAAGAAAAAATCACCGTATTTGGCAGTTTCGTTGTGGACTTAATGGGCAGAACGCCCCATCTGCCCAGGCCCGCAGAGACAGTGAAAGGCAGCCTGTTCAAACAGGGCGCCGGCGGTAAGGGGTTCAACCAAGCCATTGCCGCCCATAAGGCGGGGGGCGATGTCGCCATGGCCACCAAGTTGGGGCGGGACAACATGGCCAAGGTAGCCACCGACGCCATGGATTCGGTGGGCATGCCCAAGGACTATCTATTTTACAACCAGGATACCCATACCGGCATTGCGCTGATTATGGTGGATGAAAATACCAGCCAGAATATGATTGTTATCGTGCCGGGCGCCTGCGCCACCATCAATGAGGTGGACATCGCCTTTGTGGAGCCCCGCATCAAGGAGTCTGCCTATCTTCTATTGCAACTGGAAGTCAACCAGGACGCTAACGAGCGGGTTGCCCGCATTGCCAAGGAAAACGGCGTGCGCGTCATCATCAACACGGCGCCCTATCAGCCGGTGGAGGACAGTTTCCTCAGCGGCGCCTACCTGGTTACCCCCAACGAGGTAGAGGCTGAAGGCCTGACGGGGGTACATGTCAGCGATTTAAGCAGCGCCGACCGCGCCGCCAAAATATTGTTTGATAAGGGCGTGCAAAACGTGCTGATTACCCTGGGCGAACAGGGTGTGTATTTTAACGACGGCAAGCAGTCGGAGATAATTCCCGCCTACAAGGTGAACGCCATCGACACCACCGGCGCAGGGGATGCCTATAACGGCGGCCTGGTTGCCGCTCTGGCTGAGGGCAAGAACCTTCGGGAGGCGGCTAAGTTTGCCAACGCCGTGGCCGCTTTGTCGGTGCAGAGGCTGGGTACCACCCCCTCCATGCCTACCCGGGAAGAGATTGACGCGTTCATCAAAGAGCGCGGATGAACATAAGGAGGAAATAACATGTTACGAGGCATTCCTGACATTATCGGTTCTGACCTGCTTAAGGCCCTGGCAGACACCGGCCATGGCGACCTGATTGTAATCGCTGACCATTTTTACCCGCCCATCACCAAGTCCCCCAATGCTGTCAGCATACAGGCCAAGGGCTGCGGTGCTGCCCAGATGGTAGACGCCATCCTGAAGTTGGTTCCCCTGGATGTGGACTACGAAAAGCACCCCATTCAGTACATGGTGCCCGACAAGGATTCCGGCGTTGTACTGGAATCTTCCCCCGTATGGGATGGGGTAAAGGAAGCGGTCAAGGCCAACGGTTATAACGTGGAATGCGTGGGCGAGATTGAGCGCACCAAGTTCTACGAAAAGGCCGGAAAAGCCTATGTGACGGTCTGCACCAGCGAAACAAAGCCCTATGGCTGCATCATTCTCCAGAAGGGCGTGCTGTAAAAAGCCTGACCGCCCATAAATACGAAATGTTTTTGCGTACGCGCAATTACAAAATAACATAAGGAGGAAACCCATGAAAAAATTAGCTACTCTCGTACTGGCCGCTGTGATGGTCCTATCCCTCATTACCGGCACTGCATTCGCGGCAGAATCCTACGACATCATCTATTTGACTCCCTCGACCGCTTCTGCATTCTGGAGCCAGGTTGAAGTCGGCATTTTGCAGGCCAAGGCTGACCTGGAAAAAGAACTGGGCATCACAATCAACTACTCCGTCGTCGGCCCCGCTGAGGAGCAGGAAACGGAAAAGTACATCACCGCCTTTGAAAACGCCATTGCCCAGCAGCCCCACGCCATTGTAACCGCTACCTTGTCCATCGACTCCACCGTACCCAAGGCGCGGGAAGCCACCGAGCAGGGCATCGTACTGAACTTTGTCAACTGCGGCCTGGGCGTTGGTGATGACGGCGCCCATGCGGAAACCTACAACCAGTTCTACTTCTGCTCCAACGACACCATCGGCGAATTGGCCGGTCAGGCTTTCCTGAAGGCCATGGAAGACAAGGGCATGTCCACCGAGAAGGGTGTCATCGGCATCAACATGAACGTGGAAAACGAAGCCCTCAACCACCGCATCCAGGCGTTCCGCGACTATATGGCCGCCAACGCCCCCAAACTGGAGCTGACCGAAACCTACTACAATAACAACGTGGTGGAAAAGTCCCAGACCAACGCGGAAAATATCATCTCTTCCTATGGCTCGGATTTAATTGGCATGTATTCCGGCAACAACATCACTGCTGATGGCGTTGCCAACGCGGTGCGCGCCGCCGATTTGAAGGACAACTTCGTTTCTGTCGGCGTAGACTCCGACGACATCGAAATCCAGGCGCTGCGCGACGGTTACCTGTCCGCCATCATTGTCCAGAACGCCTATGATCAGGGTTACAAGGTCATGGAAAATGCCATCCGCACCGTGGTGGACGGCAAGAACCCCGAGGAAGCCAGGCAGATTAACTGCCCGCCCGTCATTGTTACCTTGGAAAACATTGACAGCCCGGAAATCGAATTCATCATGAATCCCCAACTAGCTAAATAATTATCTTTTCAACCCCAAATAAACGGCTGATTCCCTTTGCCGCGGTTCCGGCGATATTTGCCGGAACCGCGCAAGGGACAGCCGGGAACCAACAGAAACGTGGGTGAAATTTTGCAGGAAACCATTTTAAAAATTGAACATGTCAGCAAGTTCTATCCCGGCGTTACCGCCCTTAACGATGTGAGCATGGAATTAAAACAGGGTGAAGTGCGCGCCTTATGCGGGGAAAACGGAGCGGGGAAATCCACTCTGATTAAGTGTGTTATGGGTGTGGAGCAGCTGGATAAGGGCAGCATCACCATGCGGTATGACGGCCAATGGGTGGTCAACTCCAGCGCTGTGGAAGCGCAGAGCCATGGCGTGTTTGCCAATTACCAGCATGTTACCATTGCCCCCGATTTAAGCATCGCCGAAAACTACTTTCTGGGCAACCCGCCCAAGAAAGGCCTGTTTGTTGACTGGGGCAGGATGATGGAAGAAAGTCAAAAAATCATCGACAAGTTTGAGATGAACGTGGACCCCAGCGCCAAAATACGGGAATTGCCCATTGCCATGCAGGCCATGGTAACCATCAGTAAGATTTCCGTGAATGAGGACATTCGTCTTGTTATCCTGGATGAGCCGACGGCCCTTCTGGAAAATGACAAGGTAGACATATTGTTTCGCTTCATTCGGGAACTAAAGTCAAGGGGCGTCAGCATCATCTACATTTCCCACCGCCTGGAAGAAATCATGGACATCTGCGACACCGTCACGGTACTGAAGGACGGCGCCTATGTGGATACTTTGCCCGTGGCCGACGTTACCAAGGACAAGCTGATTGCCCTGATGGTAGGGCGCGAGATGAGCGACATTTATAACATCGAGCATTTCGAGCCCGGGGAAGAACTGCTCAGGGTAGAGAATTTTTCCGACAGCAGCAACTTCCGCGACATCAACTTTTCCCTGCACCGGGGCGAAATCTTGGGCTTTGTAGGCCTCGTAGGCGCGGGGCGCAGCGAAATTATGCGGGCGCTGACGGGCGTGGAAAAGCGGCTGACGGGCGATGTTTACCTGCATGGTAAAAAGGTGGACATGAAAAATCCCACTGACGCTCTGCGGCACGGCATCGGCTTTTTAACGGAGGACCGCCGCGCCGATGGCTGCGCCTTAGGGCTTTCCGTCAAGCACAACATCAACATGAGTTCTCTGGACATGATCAGCACCGCAGGCTTCATCAACCTGCGCAAGGAAGCGGAGCGGGCGGAAGACTATGTGGAAGGCGTCAACGTCAAAACGCCCTCCATTGAGCAGATTGTGGGCAATCTGTCGGGCGGCAACCAGCAAAAGGTGGTTATTTCCAAGCTGCTGTGCCGCGACCCGGATATTTTGATCTTTGACGAGCCCACTGTGGGCATTGACGTGGGCGCCAAGCAGGAAATTTACAAGCTGATTGAGCGTTTGACCGCCCAGGGGCGGGGCATACTGCTCATCTCCTCCTACCTGCCGGAGGTGATGGGCTTGTCCGACCGGCTGATTGTCATGGCCCAGGGCAATATCACCGCTGTATTTGGCAGGGAAGAGCTAAAAACCCTGACAGAAGAAGAGGTTCTCCGTAAAGCCTCCATCGAAGAATAAGGAGTGTATCAGATGCAAAGGAACAAGGCTATCGCACGGCGCAACCCGCTGGGACAATTCTATAAGAGAACGGAGTTTACGCTGGGCATCATTATCATCATCCTGTTCACGCTGGCAAGCTTGTTTACGCGGAACTTCACCAGCAACTACAACCTGACCAACCTGACCAAGCAGGGCTCCATCGTAGGCGTTATGGCGGTGGCGCAGACTGTGGTCATCATCAGCGGCGGTATTGATATTTCGGGTGGCGCCGTGGCAGGCCTTGGCTGCATGGTGATGGCGCTGCTGCAAACCCGTACCGACACGCCCTTTGGCTTAACCATCGCCGCCTGCATCGGCGTGGCAGTGCTGTGCGGGTTTATCAACGGCGTCATCATATTCGACCTGAAGGTGCCCGCCATGATTGCCACCCTGGGTATGCAGACGGTGATACGCGGCATTGTGAAGCTGCTGTGCGGCGGCCTCAACATCACCTATACCGATGCCCGCATCCTGAGCATCGGGACGGGCAAGATGTTCAACTTCCTGCCTCACTTGGCCATTATCTGGCTAACGGTGGCTATCCTGGTCATTATCATCCTGCGATATACCATCTTCGGACGCAACCTGTATGTTGTCGGCTCGGGCATAGAGGTTGCCAGGCTAAGCGGCATCAAAGTGCGTAAGATGTTCTATATGGTGTACTCCTTCGCGGGGCTTTTATACGGAATTGCCGCTATCATGCTGGCCGCCCGGGTGGGCATGGCCCAGCCCGGCACAGGCGAAGGCTACGATATGAGCGCCATCGCCGCGGCAGTCATCGGCGGCGCCTCCCTGGCAGGTGGCCGGGGCGCGGTAACGGGCACCCTGCTGGGCACCGTGCTGATGGTGTTGATTACCAACGCAGGCACTGCTTTCCAGATTGATCCCTATATACTGGACGTGTCCACCGGTGTGTTGATCATCTTCGCCGTTGCCATGGATATGCTGAAACTGCGCAGGAAGGCCTGAAGATGCAGCTGGACGGTATGATGGACATCATGCTGGCTGTGATGTTCTTTGGCGTCGGGGTATACACCCTCATATCCTACATGGCCCAGCGTAAAACAACTACGCTGCTGGACAACAAAATCATCTGCCCCGGCGGCTGCGAAATGAGCCGCTGCAAGGATGTCCAAGGCTTTCTTCGTTTCATGATGCCCAGGACTTTGATTTTGGCTACCGGCTTGATGGTATTCAGTGCCGCTGTCGCCCTTCAAATGCTGTACTGCAACTCCCCGCTGCTTACCGTGCTGCTGACTGTATTACCCCTCATGCTGTTTGCCTGGTATGTAATGGAACAGCGCAAGGCGGCGGCAAGATACTGGTAAATAAAATTAAGAGCTTAATAGCCGGAGGGTATTTGGCTTAAGCAGTAAAAGTAAAGACAAAGACCTCGCTTTGTAGTTTGCACAGCGAGGTCTTTATACTGAACAACGATGCATTCATGTTTGGAATCAGTATTGAAGAAGCCTTATGTTCAGTCAAATATCGTCTCCCAGTACTTGGCCTGATGGGCGTCAAAGCACATGCGGATTTGCTGCCTAGTGGTTTTTGATTCCGCCAGGGGCGGCAGTTCTTCCAGGGCAAAATACCCGCTGACGATGGTTTCCAGGTTGGGCGCAAACTGTCCGCCCGTTTGTTGGCACAGCACGAATACCTTACAGATACCATAGGCGGAAGGGGGCGGATTGTGCTTTGCCCTGTCCAGCACGGCAATGATGCGCAGCGCCCGGGCGTCCAGCCCTGCCTCTTCCTTTACTTCTTTCAGGGCGTTTTCCTTTACCGACAGGTTGACGTCCACCCAGCCGCCGGGCAGTGTCCACAGGCCATCGCGTTCCTGCACCAGCAGGATTTTTCCGTCCTGAAACAGCGCCGCCCTGGTATCCAGCTTAGGAGTTTGATAGCCTTGCTCATTGCAGAACAAATCCTTTACCTTTTCCACAGGCAATCCGGTGGTTTCCGCCATCATGTCGGCGGCAATCTCCCTCAGACGCTGATAGCGCTCCCTGTCATAGGCATCCTTGCCATAGGTCAGCCCCGCCTGGGCCAGGCTTTGCAGTTCCACCGCCCACCGGGCGATTTGGTTTAACTCCTCCATCATCATTTTCTCCGCCTGACACTTTTTCTATAGTGTATCCTTTTTTTAGGCGCTGTACAATGTGTTTGAATGCTTATATCAATGGTGCGATCATGCCGATAAAGGGAAATAAATCTTGAATGATCAAGCAAAGAACAAGAAAGGCCCCGGATAGGAGCCTTTTTATGTGGGAAAGGATTCAGGCGCGGAACTTTAGGTAGGCAGCGCCGCAGGCGGCTGCGATGGCCAGGGCAATCATCGCGAAAACCATGGAAAGTGCTGCGTCCCCAGTCTGAGGAATCTCCACATTGGGAACGATATACCGGTTTACGTTGTCGGAAACGAAAGTCCAGAAGGTGCTGAACTTATAGCCGAAGTGCTGGGGCAGCAGGATGCCATTGGTGATATTATCCAGCTCAAAGAAGCGCATAACCTGGCGATAAGTACCCGTTAGCCTGGCGAGAATGGTGGGGTTCGTTTCCTGTATGCCGCCTATGATGAACTTGAGGGAGGAAGCCTGGTCTTCCACGAGCCATGTGCTTGTTCCGTCGGTGATTTTGACTTCTTTCACGTTCCTGGTGGAACCGGCCTTGATGGTGTCGCTGTAGTCGGTTATAAACTGTATACTCATGCCATTATAGGCGCCGGACTTAATAGTCACGGTGTAGGTGATTTCCCCGCCCGCCACAGCGGTACCGGAGGTTTTTACAGTATAGAGCAAGGACTTGCCGCTGTAGAGCTTGTGAGCTCGCATCTCATCCAGAGCATGCTGTACGGAGGCGGCTACCTCGTCGGGGGTGGTGGGCAGGGGGAGGAACTTGGTGCACCCGCGGGCGCCCTGGAAGTCTGCCTGGATTACGCCATTGGCATCGCCCACGACCACGGCGGAGCCGGTAAGGATGTAGGTGCGGGGGCCAGCGGTGGTAGGCTTCCGCAGCCTTGCATAGAGGCGGCTGTAGATGTCGTTGCCGTTTGCGTCACTCTCATAAAACGTGGGGGTACCTTCGGTTGTAACGTTCTCCCCGTCGATGGTGGTTAACTTGATGGAGTTCCTGTTGTTGAACTCCACGACGTTGGAACTCAGCAGCACATAGGGAGCGGCATAATCGTAATCATCCATGGTGATGAGATCTTCATCGGGAGTCTTGAAATAGAGGGCGAAGTACACGAGGTTGCCCTTCTCATAAATCCTGTTGTCGGGAACGGGCTGGAGGGACAACAGGCCCAAGCCGGTGGTGCCCAGGCTCTCCACTACCTGCAGGTTGATATCGGTATAGGGAGCGACGGCGGGGTTGGAAACAGAGGGTTTTCTCGGCCCGGAAATGGCGGAGGCGGCGGACGTCAGCGCGAAAACGACAATCAACGCCAGAACCAGAGTGATGGTTTTCTTCATGGTGGTAAGCTCCCCTTTCGAAGTAAACGGCTGAGTTTTTATGACGATGCTTTGTCTGTGTCTGGAAGCAAAACTCTTAAAACTCTTTCTAACAGCCATGTTATCATATAAGAGGGAAGAACGGCAATACCTTTTAAGGAAGAATTAAAGAGAAATTCGTGAAACCATGATATCCGGGTTGAACCGTAAATGGGGAAAGTCAAGGGCCGCGACCGTTGACTTTCATTGTACGCTGAAGCGCACAAAAAAACGCCGCCCCAAGAAAAGGGCGGCGGATGGTATCGATGCTGCTACAGGAGTCTTTCCCGCAATGCGGTCAAGCGGGTATTTCCCTTATGGTTTAAACCGGCGGATAGTTGGGAGAAACAGGAGCAACTGGAGCGCTCGGCTTTTCCACATCGGGTTTTGCCTCCACCACAGGGGCGGGGGGCTCGGGCAGGGGCGCGCGCACGCTGATAACATCCAGGCGGTAGTAGCCGTCCTCAGGATGATAGACGAGGAAGCTATCCCCAAACAGGTGGTGATGCAGCATCCTAGGGGTATTGACCAACATGTCGCCGGCGGGCTGGCCGTCTACCAGCAGGGTTCTGTGGTCTACCAGCAGGCGGTCGGGCGTCATGCCGGGGTTGTTCATCAGCAGCCACTGGGCCTGCTTGACACGCAGCAGCGTTTCGGCGCAGAGCAACGCGGTGCCGTTGCTGCGGGTTAAAAGCTTGACGGGGATGTTGTTGAAGGTGATGCCTTCCACGTATTTAAACCCGGCGCTTGCCAGCACGCCTTTTAAAAGGCTGGCGCGGATGTTGATGTGCTGGATGTCGTCGTTATACATTTTGGTGTATAACTCCTGCAGGGCGGCCATGCGGGCATATTCCATCTCGATAAACTGAGCGATTTCCTCCATGGTTTGTGGCGGAGCGGCCTGGGCGGGAATGCCGTTGCCGATGAAGGCGCCTTCCTCGGTAAACATGCCGAAGGTGGCTTGCTGGGTTTCAACGGCGCGGCGGCCCAAGGTGTTGCCGCTGTTTATTAGCAACTGCATGAGACCGGCGGCCTGCTCCTCAGTGATGGCGGGGGCGCCTTCCGTGGCGGGCTGCTTCAGCAAATCCGGCAGCGCTTTCAGGGCTTCCTGACGGGCGGCAAAGGCCAGCTCGTAGGGGGCGGTCTCGAAGAACATGGCGGCCATCTTCATGGTTTCTTCTGTGCCTTCCAGCACCATGCTCATAATATCTGCCTGGGTGGGAAGGGCAGGTGTGTTGGATTCCACCAGGCCCTGTACGGTGAACACAAGCAGCAATGCTGTCAGCAATGCCAGGATACGGTTTTTCTTCATGGGAACCTCCTTGATGTTTTTGTTGGCCTTCAAGTGGCCTATTGTGCAGATAATACCTCACTGTTTAATAGTATAAACGAAAAACCAGGGTTTGTACAGGAATAAAGCGTGGTTTTAGCGGGTTGTTGCGGGTTTCATAATTTTCGCATAAAATGACGCTATGTAAACACCTGCCTTTTGTGGAGATTATAGAACAACTGTCATAGTAATTCGAAATTTGACTGCATTTGCAGTATGATTGTTTTCCGGCTATCAGTTGAATAGCGTATAAAAGAACCCCGGGATTTCCCGTGGGTTCTTGGTACTTATGTTAACTGAACTCAGTGATAATTAGGATCCTCAGGGTAATTGTCCTCGTCGTCGGGATATCCATCCCCATCCGTATCCGTTTTTCGGCCACCGGGAATTGTGTAAGTGGCTGAAAGGCGCATCGGGTTGAAGGTATTTGCCCACATCGTGGTGAATTCGGCTTCCGGGGCAGTATAAGTGGTCCAGGAAGCGGACATGCTTCCGCTGATTCCTGGAATCCCATAACCTGTGAAGTTCTGCCAGGCAAGGATGGTCACCTCCATCAGAGTAAACATCCTCCCGGCCTCTGGGTGCTGCCAGCTGATGAACCAGACCTGCATGACCCCTTCGGGCGGGGTGAGCATCAGATTCGGGAAGATGTTCTTCTGGAAGGTGCCCACGACCTCAAAGGAGCTGTTTCCCGCAACGCGGCCAAATACCATGGCACCAAGCACATCATGGGTATAGGGCTGATTGAACTGCTGAACCTGGCAATAGTCGAAACAGGCCAACTGTCTGGAATCACATACCGTAAAAGAGTATACATCACCGCTCAGCACAGTCCAGTCCGGAGGATACTGATAAGACCAGCCCCCACCCCAGTAAACGGGCCAGCCAGTTACAGGAACGATCGGCTTCGGTGCATTCGGGTCCGAATACAGGTAGTTCTGTTGAATCGTCGCCATCCACTCCTGCAAGTCGGCGGGTAATGTCTGGTCAGCCACTGCCGAAAGTGGGATTAGTGGAATCAGCGAAAGGATTAGCAAGACAGACAGGAATCGTTTCATAAATGTGTCCTCCCAGGCATTACTTGCATCTCATATGTGTTTGTCTCAGAATAGGTTAATGGTCGGAAAGATATGTGCTGTTTGTTTGAATTTATTATAAAACAGGTATCATGTGAGCGTCAAGAATGAAATAAAGAAAATGAATGCCGGGTTTTGGCCGGATTTGCTGTTTTTACAGTCCTGATATATAAACGGTTTCGCGGTTTGTGGTGGTAAATTTTTTGCGCTGAATTTGAATCAAAAGAAGAAAAGAATGTTTCCGCGTGGCGAGGAAAAGCGGGGTTGCTTTTATCTTGACAATTATATAGAACCCTTCTAAAATTATAAAATCCCGCTGAAGGAGGCTGTTATGATTCAGTCTTTACAACCGAAAGAATTAAAGGCTATGCTGCAGGAAAAGGATATCCAGCCCACCCCCCTGCGGCTGAAGCTGCTATCATATTTGCTGTCCACCAAAACCCACCCTACCCGGGAAGAAATGTATGAGCATATCAACGCCACAGGGCAAAGCTGCTCCCGCGCTACGGTATACAACACGCTGAATTTATTGGCCGACAAGGGCCTGGTACTGCCCCTGCGCATAGAGCATGACGAGCATCTGCACTATGACGCCGACCTGACGCCCCATGCCCATTTCCGCTGCCGGAGCTGTGAGGTGCTGTGGAACCTGCCTGTCAGCCTGGATATGGACAGCGTACCCGGCCTGGAAGGCTTTTTGCCCGAGCGCAGCGACATCATCATCTACGGCCTGTGCCCCCAATGCCAGGGCGGGGGCGAGTAAACAGGCAGAGTTTTAATCGGTTTAGCGTATGAAAAAAGAGGCACACGGCCTCTTTTTTATATGGAAATAATCAAACACACCCAAATTACACCGGGCTTCTAAAGCCCCGGCCAATGATTTCCGAGGTATTGGTAATCAGCAGGAAGTTATCGGGGGACAGCGCCTTGACGTGGTTGCGCAACTCCACCGCCTGCCGGGGGTTGACCACGGTAAGGATCAGCGTACGCTGTTCGCCGGTATAGGCGCCCACCCCCTCAAACAAGGTAGCGGAACGGTTCAGGTTGTCTGTAATGAAATGCTGGATGGGCTCAGGATGGGCGGTGATAATGTGGAAATACTTGCGCTGGTTCAGACTGGTTAACACAATATCGGTCAGCACCGAGCGCATGGCCAGGCCGAACACAGAAAAGATGCCGGTCTGCACGTCGAACACAAAGAAGGCGGCGACGCCGGTGGCCAAGTCCGCCAGCAGCAGGGCGGTGCCGGTGTTGTACACCTTGGCGTATTTTTTTAGAATCATGGCGATGACATCGGTACCCCCGCCGGAAGAGCCGATGTTAAACAGCAGCGCCGTGCTGATGGAGGGCAGCAGCACCGCTAAAATCAACTCCATAAAGGGTTGGTTGGTCAGCGGAGCCGTCAGGGGGAAGAGCAGCTCCAGCAGCCAGATCATGCCGGAAAACATCAGGCTGTATACCCCGGCGCGCAGAGCAAAGGCCTTGCCCAGCGTCAGCATGCCCAGCAGCATCAGGCTGATGTTGAAGATGTTGGTTAATACCCCCTGGGACATGCCCGGCAGAAATGTGCGGGCGACGATGGCCAAACCGGACACGCCTCCGGTGGTAAAGTAATTGGGAAACTTGAAAAAATATACGCCGGTGGAGGATATGACGGCGGCCAGCGCCATCATCAGATACATTCTCCCCTCTTGCTTGATTTTTTGCATTCTCTTCTCCTTCCTTGCCGCCTGTGCGGCAGCACCATCATACCATTGAAACGGGGAAAGGCCAAATAACTCATATAAAAACCGGCGCTTTCACGCCGGTTGAAGGAAGGGGAGGGGGTTATTGTGCCGGACGGCAGGGACAAGCCGGGTTGTTTCCTTTGCCGAAGTTGCGGTTGCCGTGGCCCTGGCCGCCGGGCCTGTTGCGGTTGCCACGGCCCTGGCCAGGTGCATTCCGGTTGCAGTTGGGATGTCCGCCGGACATATTACGGTTACCTTTGCCAAAGCCTTGTCCGTTAGCGTTGCGCTGAGCGGAGCGCCGGCCCTGACCGCGTTCAAAGGCGGAGTTATCGGTAGCTTCTTCGGCGGCATCCTCAGGGGCGGTTTCGGCGGCGGGCTGTGTCCGGAAACGGCCGCCTCTGTTGTTGGCGCCATTGCCGCGGCCCTGGCCGGACACAAAGGCAGGGGTTTCTTCGGCGGCTTCTTCTGTGTTTTCCGCCAGGGCGCTTTCGTCAACGGGGGCTTCTTCTGTAGACTGCGCGGGGGGTTGCGCCCATGCGCGGCCGCCCCGGCTGTTGGCGCCGGTAAAGGCGCGCAGGTGGTTCTGGGAGGCCCGCATCAGACGCTCGAAGGTGAGGCGTACATCGTCGGGCAGGTCCTGCGCCAGCATTTCTTCATACAGTTTGATGTTCTCCACTTCCGCTTCCGCACCTGCTTTCAGTGCTTCGGCGACGGTGTCGGGCGAGGTGGCGGTAACGGAGATGGCAGGCACCGGGATGCCTTTGGCCGTCATCAGGGCGGTGAGGCTGTCGATGTGGGTCTGCTCGGCGTTAATCAGGTTGGTAAAGGGGGTTACCTGGCCATGGCGCTGCACAACAGCCTCGTAAATGGCCTTGGCGTTGTATTCGTCCTTCAGCAGGATGGTCAGCATCTCTTCCAGGGTGTAGGGGGTGTTTTCCTTGGTGGTTTCCGCCGCCAGGGCGGTAATGCCCAGGCCCAGCATCAGGGCCAACGTCAGGGCAAAGGTTAAAAACTTTTTCATAACATTCTCCTTTAAGGTTGTCGGCTTGTGGCCGCACCTGTAGTATCCCCAATATGTGTGGCAAAAATGTGTTTTTTTGGTAAAGGGATTTTGACATATTTCGTGCAACAATTTGGGGCGGATTGTTATATCAGTATTATTATTTCACCGTTATGATGGGGGAGCGGTAGGTAACGAAGTTATCCCCGGGGTCGTACACCCGGCACTCCAGCCATAGCCTGCCCGGGGCGGTGGCTTTATAATCCACCGTCAAGCTGCGCTGCTTGGTAATATGGACAAGGGGCGTATAGGTGGTGCCGCCGCCCTTTGCCTCAAAAGCCCAGCGAAACTCGTACCCCAGGTAACCCATGTACACATTGGGGGAAAACTGCGCCAGCACCGTCACCTGGGCGGTATCCCCCACGCTGAGGTTGGTACGGGCCGCCTCAAACACCACCTCTTCCGCCTGAGCCTGGGCTGGGTAGAAGGTTGCTTCCTGCTGGGTTTCCGCGCCCGACGCGTCCTCAGCCCATAGATAAATATGCTGAGCGGGGCGCATTCCAACGACAACAGGGTAGTATACCTGCGCGGAGGCTCCCCTGCCGCTCCCCTCATAGTCGATATGGTCGCCGAAAATATAGGAGTATTCATAAGGGGGCACGCCGCCCGATATATGAAAGGTAACCAGCAGGTTTTCCCCCGGGAAAGGGATTTGATTGCTAAGGGTAATGGCCGCTGTCAATGGGGCGGTGGGGCTTGTATGGGACGCCCCGTAGCCCTGCACGGCGGTGTCCCGCACATAGCCCCGCACCTTTTTGTCGCCCAGGGGATATTCCACCATGACAAAGCCGTTTTCCCAGCCGAAAGTCAGCACGCTTTGCCCCGCGTACAGCGATTCCTGGCGGGGGGCGTAGTGTTCCCCCGGGCCGTAGTACACCTGGGCGTTTCGGGACATATAGGTAAACGTGCCCTCCTGGATGCCCCAGGGCACCGGACCGTAGGCGTCAATGCGCTTCATGCCGGTGTAGGCGCGGTACAAAAGGCCCCGCTTCTCAAACTCCACCAGCCCCCAGGGCACGCTGCCCATCACCTGCTCGATAACGGTGATGGGGGTATCCTTGGGCAGGGTGCCCAGCTCCTCGGTATACAGGGTGGACGGGCCGGAACGGGTGGCCATCCGTTGGTTCAGCCGCGCCGGTACCGCCTGAGCAGGCAGGGCAAACAGCAGCAAAAGGGCAAGCAGTATGGAAAATATCTTTTTCATGGGTACCCTCCCCTCTTTTGGATGTATTGCTGTCATCAGTATAAGTTTTCTTTCAATAAGCCTATTGTAAAGTATTCTCTCCTGCGGCGCAAGGGCAGCCGACATATATAAAACGGACACCCTGCATGGGATGTCCGTTTTTGTACGCTATACTTCGCCGGGAATATCCTGGTCGATATCGGGGGAGATGGTCATGCGCACCATCTCGATGCGGGTCTGGGTGGCCTTGGTAACGGTAAAGGTGTACCGGTCGAAACTGACCTTTTCACTTCCCCTGCCGGAGGGGATGTACCCCAGCTGCTCGATAATCCATCCGGCGATGGTGTCGGCATCCTCCGACTCAATTTCGATGTTCAGCATACGGTCCAAGTCCGCCAGGGGGACGGAGCCCTTCATCACATACTCATGGTCGTTGATGCGCTTGATTTCGTCGTTGCTTTCGCCGTACTCGTCGGCAATGTCGCCGACGATTTCGCTCATCAAATCTTCCAGGGTAACGATGCCCTCCATGCCGCCAAACTCGTCCACGATGATGGCAATCTGGGTGCGGGAGTTGCGGAACTTCAGCAGCAGCTCATCGGTGGTCAGTGTTTCGGGGATAAACAGCGGCGGGCGCGCCACATCCTTCAGCGTCAGCTTGCCGCTGCGCAAAAGGTCTCGTTTCAGCAACACGTCCTTTAGGTGCAGCACGCCGATGATGTTGTCCTTATCGTCGTCATACAGGGGGATGCGGGAGTGCTTTTGCCGAAGCAGCTTATCCAGGTTTTCATCGTGGCTGTCCTGTATATCCAGCATCACGGTGTCCACCCTGGGCACCATGATTTCGGTCACCAACCGGGAATCCAGGGACAGCACGCCCCGCATCATGTTAAACTCTTCCATGTCGATGGCGCCGTCGTTGCGGCTGGAGTTTAACAGGGCCTTCATTTCGCTGCGGGTTAGCTTTTCTTCTTTTTTGGAAAAATCAATGGGGGTGATGCGCTTTAACAGCCCAGTGGATATGTTCAGCAGCCAAATAAAGGGCATGAACAGCGTGCGGATCGCCAGAATAACGCCGGAAGACATGCGGGCGTACGCTTCGGGCACCTGCAAAGCCACCTGCTTGGGGTATAGTTCCCCCAGCACCAGGGTGATATAGGAAATAATCAGCGTAACGATTAATGTGGCGATGGTTTCCGCTCCGGCGCCCATGCCAAAAAGCGGCGCCAGACGGCTGACGAACGCCTGGGAGGCAGAGGCGGAGTTAAAAAAACCGCCTAAGGTAATGCCCACCTGAATAGCAGACAGGAAGGAATCCGAATCCTCCAGCAGTTTCAGAACCCGGCGCGCCTTCTTATCGCCGTTGTCCGCCATTTCCTTCATCTTGGCGGGATTCAGGGATACGAAGGCCATCTCGGCCCCCGCAAGAAACGCGTTGACCAAAGTCAACACAAAAATCATCACGATAGAGCCGAAAAGATTACTACCGGCAGGGTCATCCATAGGGGGAAACCACACTCCTTCAAACAATATGGCTGGATTATAGCAACTTAGAGCATAATCTGCAACTGTGCCCATACCCAGGCATTGTTGTGGTGCAAAAACTTAGGCAGGCTTGTCTTTCTTAAACTTCTTCAGTAGCATGCCGATATTGCCCGCATAGTACCTGAAGGAAGCGCGGTTCTCCGGCCAGATTAAAATCTGGGCGCCCAGAAAAAGGGGTACAGAAATTAGTCCGGCAAGGATGCCGGTTTTAATAAAGTCTGCCCAGTTTTGAATGGCCGGCAAAAATGTACGGAAAAGAAGCTGCGCCAGGGCAAACACCAGGAAATTGATGGCGTGGATTGCATAGGTACGCCCCGGGCTGCGGTGGAGCAGACGCCTGTTGGCGTAGAAAATCACCTCATTTACCCGGTAGAGCTGAGAAACAATGGTGCCCGCCAAGGCGCCGTAGATGCCCCATAACGCTACCCCCGCTAGCGACAGAGCCAGCTTAAGACCTGTTTCTATCAGCGTTTGGGGCGTTGTTTTTTTGAAGTGACCGGCGTAATGGATGGTTTGCTGCATAGGCTGGCGCATGGCGGACAGCAGTTCAATAAACACAAACAAAAGAACCAGCAGATGATTGGCGTACTGTATATCTTCTACCCCCCGGGTATACAGTCTGACAAAGTCATACAGCACTAAAAAGATAACAGCGTACATGGAGAAAGCAAAGGCGCTGAATATGCTTTCAAACCGGTCAATGCGGCTGCAGTACTTTTCCTTATCCGTCTGATAGGTTTGCCCTAAAATAAAGTCCACGCTGTTTTGCACATTAAACAGCAGGTTGCCTATCTGCGACATCACCAGCTTATAGATGGAGTAGACGCTGACCACCTTCAGTCCCGACACCATGGTAAGCAGCAGCACATCGGTGTTGTGGTACACGAGGTTGCTCAGCTGATGCACCAGCATATAGTTTTTTTGCGCAATGGCGGGGTAATCGGGCTCTACCTCCACGGAAACCCGGGGGTAGTGTTTTTTCATATAGCGGGAAATATACCATGCCTGTATCAGCTGGATCAGGCATTGGGCGATGATAACGGGCAGCACGCTGACGCCCCTTAGCATCAGCGCTACCTTGACCACGCCCGCCAATACAGTGATAGCGGTGTTGAGGGTGGTGATGACATAGTTTTTGCCGTCGGCCTTCAGCAGCAGGATAAATTTGGCCTGAATATAGAAGGATACTACCTGAGGCAGCCCCACAAGAAAGATAATCAGGCTGACGGTCAGACGTGGCAGTTCGATGGCTACAACTACAGGATACAGTACCGCCACGGTCACCAGGGTGAGGCCATAGAGCAGGCTGGTCTTTTTGTAATACTTGTTGGTGGCAGACAGGATGCCGTTGATGGCGTTTACGTCCTGCCGGGCTACCGGGCCATACAGCGCCTGCAAAGTAACGCCGCCCACCCCTGCCTCAAAAATGGCCAGATACATTAAAATCTGGTTGGCGGAGCTTAGCAGCCCGTTGACTTCCGAGCCAAAGCTGGTAATAAACAGCCTGGGCAGCAGAAAGCCGATGGCAATCATCATCAATTGTCCAACAGAGGCGCTGGCCAGGTTTAAAAGGCTCCGTTTCCGGTGTGTCATGCTGACTCCCTTCGAGAAAGGATGTAAAATACTTGCCGAACGCAGAAACACCTGCGGCATTCCTTAGAATAGAGCAAGCCTGAAAAAAATGCAACCTGGGAACGAAAGGGCGTGCAATTCTTCCTGTTTACGCGTCTGGTCTGTCTTCCCGTTTATGCGTCCGGGCGGCGCATTGACAACGCCCGATGTTTTGATATACTTCAAAGAGGCTATCGTGTGCGCAACTGATGCGCAGCGGGGAGGACAGAGCATGATTTTTACAAAAACCAGCATTGAAGGGGTTTACCTGATTGATCTGGACAAAAAGAGCGATGAGCGGGGCTTTTTCGCGCGCACCTTCTGCCGGGAGGAGTTCCTCGCCCATGGCCTGGAGCCTTTGGTGGAGCAGTGTAATGTGGCGTTCAACCATCGGAAGGGTACGCTGCGCGGCATGCACATGCAGATTGCCCCCCATCCCGAAGCCAAGTATGTGCGCTGCATCCGCGGCGCCATCTATGACATCGTGGTGGATATGCGCCCCAACTCCAAGACCCGCTTTCAGCATGTGGGGGTGGAGCTGAGCGCCGACAACCGCCGGGGCATCTATATTCCCCCCTACTTTGCCCACGGCTACCAGACGCTGACCGATGACGCCGAGGTGGTCTACCAGGTCAGCGGCGGCTATGCGCCCCAGGCGGAAAGAGGCCTTCGGTACAACGACCCGCAACTGCAGCTTTCCTGGCCCCTGCCCGTCGCGCTGATTAACCAGAAGGACTTAAGCTGGCCCCTGCTTTCTGAGCGGGATCTGGCTGATTTTGACCATATATAAGGAGTTGCCATGATTATTGTAGACAGCGCCCTGAAAAAGCGCGAACAGGAAAATAACCCGGTCAAGGTGGCGCTGGTGGGCGCCGGCTTTATGGGCCGGGGCTTTGTCAACCAGGTGGAAAACTCCACGCCGGGCATGCGGGTGGTGGTTATCTGCAACCGTACGGCGGAAAATGCCCAAAGGGCGTACCGGGAGGCGGGAGTAGAACAGGCTGCCATCGTAAGCAGCGCCGCACAGCTGGATGAGGTGGTCATGGGGGGCGGCTACGCCATTACCAATGATTATCGGGTTATATGCGAAGCAAAGCAGGTGGATGTTATTGTCGAGGCCACCGGCGCGGTGGAATACGGCGCTCACATCGTCTGTTACGCCATCGAGCAGAAAAAGCATGTGGTGCTGCTGAATGCCGAGGTGGACGCTACGGTGGGCCCCCTGCTTGCCAAAAAAGCCGAGCAGGCCGGTGTTGTATTAACCGGCTGTGACGGGGATCAGCCCGGGGTGGAAATGAACCTGGTGCGCTTTGTTGAGGGCATCGGGCTTAAGCCTCTGGTATGCGGCAACATCAAGGGATTGCAGGACCCCTACCGCAACCCCACCACCCAGAAAGGCTTTGCCGCCAGGTGGGGGCAGGACCCCGCCATGGTGACCAGCTTTGCCGATGGCACCAAGGTATCTTTTGAGCAGGCCCTGGTAGCCAACGCCACCGGCATGACGGTACATAAGCGCGGCATGCGGGCGATGGACTTTACCGGCCATGTAAATGAACTAACCAAGATGTACGATGTGGAAGAATTAAAAAAGATGGGCGGCGCGGTGGACTATGTCATCGGCGCCCAGCCCGCCCCCGGGGTGTTCGTACTGGCTACCCAGGACGACCCCAAGCAGCAGCATTACCTGAACTACTATAAAATGGGGGAAGGCCCGCTGTACTGTTTCTATACCCCCTATCACCTGTGCCACCTGGAGGTGCCCACCACCTGCGCCCGGGCAGTGCTGTTTGGCGACGCTGCCATCAAGCCCCTGGGGCCGCCCATGGTAGAGGTGGTGGCAACAGCCAAGGTGGACTTGAAACAGGGGCATGTGCTGGATGGCCTGGGAGGCTACGACACCTACGGCCAGGCGGAGCGCGCCGACGTAACCAGCAAAGAAAAGCTGCTGCCCATGGGCGTTGCCCTGGGATGCACGCTCACAAGGGATGTGCCCAAGGACCAGGTGCTGACCTATGAGGATATTATCCTGCCCGAAGGACGGCTGATTGACCGGCTGAGGGAAGAACAGGCAGCATATTTCGGCCTGTAAGGATAACACCTAATACTCTACTCAAGTTGGAATAGCCATACTATTAACAGAGTGCTATAATATCC
>CAZCBC010000007.1:18801-37676 GCA_964496775.1 uncultured Oscillospiraceae bacterium | reverse complement strand
GTTCTACAATCTTCATTCCAGCCTTCAGGTGTTCCTTGGCGATGGCATCCTTGATCATTTGATAGGCGGGTCTGTCTTTGATTGACCCGGCCGGGTTTACCCGCTCGATTTTAACATATATGGATTGACCAATGCTGTTTAATTTTACCAGGGGGGTCTTTCCGATAGTTTCTAAAATATCCATACCTGCTCCTATATTCTGCCTAAGTCAAGCTTTCCATGCCACTTTGTCATTTTCAACAGCAGCCTGATCAATTCCTTTCTTCTGCATATTATAAGGCAAGTATCAAATTTTTTCACTACGAATCATGTAAATCTGCCCTGAAAACGAAAAAAAGGCAAGGATTCAATTATTCCCTTAGATTGTCAATACGTCTGTGCATGATAACATTTTTGACATGCAGGCGGGCAGTCAGCGTACCTTTTTATGACAGCATTTTATGCATAAAAATATACTCAACTTAAGACGGGAACAGTTTGAATTTTTTGCCGAAAAAATCCGAAATAATCCGCAAAAAAAGACAGTTATGGTGCAAAAACTGTTTGAAGTTTCTGGAGCATGTGATATAATGAATAACTATAAGGGAAATATTTATTATGTTTGGAAAGGGATGGTGGTGATGTCTCTTAGAAGAGTTTTGAGCCGGAATGCTGGTATAACGGTGCGTTGATTCAGCATGTCCGGCGAAGTAGGTACATATTTATACGAACAACTTAAAACAACCGCATATTTGCAGCGGCAATGCAGAAAGGAAATTACTATGATTGCTTTTATGGGTTATTCGATGATAATCGTCTTTATGATCCTTATCATCCTACGTAAAATCACCCCCTTCACCGGCCTGGTCGTTCTGCCGGTTATCTGGGCAATTTTGGGCCAAGTATTTGGCGTATGGGATGTGGACATTGGCAAGATCGCATATGACGGCCTGATGAAAACCGCCAAAACAGGCATCATGCTCTTCTTTGCGATTTATATGTTCTCCTTCATGATTGACGCCGGCTTGTTTGATCCGCTCTCCAACGCCATGATCAAATTCGCCAAGGGCGACCCGCTCAAAGTCAGCATTGCTACCGTTCTGCTGACCACGCTGGTATCCTTCCAGGGTGACGGAACAACCACCATGATCATCGTATGTACCGCCATGGTGCCCATCTATAAGAAACTGAAGATGAGCATGCTGAACCTGGCCGTACTTACCATGTGCGCCCACTCCATTTGGAACCTTCTGCCCTGGGGCGGACCTACCGCAAGAGCCCTCGCTGTTGCCGACGTCAGCACCAACGTTATCATGCAGGGCCTGACACCGGTTATGATTCTCGGCACCCTCTACATGATCGTGGTAGCCGTTATTTTCGGCTTGCAGGAGAGAAAGGCCATCGGCGTTGTACACCTGTCCGATAAAGAGATGGCAGACATGATGATTATTGACGATCCCGAAGTATTGGCGCTGCGCAGGCCCAAGAACCTCTGGATTAACTTTATCATCGTTATCATTACCCTTGTGTTGCTCGTATTAGACCAAATCCCCACCGCCATTATTTTCATGGTCGGCGCGGTTGTAACCCTGCTGATCAACTATCCCAAGCCCAAGGATCAAAGGGCACGTATTGACGACAACGCGAAAGAAGCAAACCAGGTTGTTATGACAGTTCTTGCTGCCGGCGTATTCATGGGCGTGCTGAACGGAACCGGCATGTCCGATGCCATCGCAAACAGCATGGTCGCTGTCATTCCGAAATCCCTGAGCCACTACTTCGGCTTCATCGTTGCTATCATCTCCGCCGTTGGAACCTACTTCCTGCATAACGACGCTTTCTACTATGGCATGTTGCCCGTTCTGTTAACAGCAGGTCTTTCCTACGGCTTCACCAACTCGGAACTGGCATTCGCTTCCCTTTGGGGACAGGCTTTCCACCTCTACAGCCCCCTGGTACCCTTCTCCTACGTGCTGCTCGGCATGACCGACGTAGAATGGGGCGCCTGGCAGAAAAAGGGTCTGGTTGTATCGTTGGGCATCTTCATTGTCTATCTTGCGTTTGGCGCCATGTTCGGCTACATGCCCATATACAAATAAGAAGTGTGCCTTACTAAATGAAACGCAGTTTTTAGAAAGGAGAAGAAATGCCTAGTTGTATTAAGTTATATAATGGAAAACCCATCTGGCTGCGCGATACCGCTGAAATTCTGCCGGATTCTCCCGAGCAGGAAGCCGCTTTCCAGAGCAAAACAGGCAAGCAGGCGGATAAAAAAGCGCTTCGCAACAATACCATTGCCTGGCCCATCCTGAAGGCCCACAACAGCGGCGATGATGTCAACCTGAATATCAAGTTTGACTCCATCACCTCGCATGATATCACCTTCGTTGGCATTATTCAGACGAGCATCGCCAGCGGCATGAAGGAGTTTCCGCTTCCCTATGTGCTGACCAACTGCCACAACAGCTTAAACGCTGTGGGAGGCACCATCAATGAGGACGACCATAAGTTCGGGCTGTCTGCGGCGAAAAAGTACGGCGGAGTATACGTACCCACCAACGCTGCTGTTATACACTCCTACAACCGGGAGATGATGGCGGGCTGCGGCAAGATGATACTGGGTTCCGACTCCCACACCCGTTATGGTGCGCTTGGCACCATAGCCATAGGCGAAGGCGGGGGAGAGCTGTCTAAGCAGCTTCTGAAGCAGACTTACGACGTCAAGCGTCCCGAAGTCGTTGGCGTTGTGCTGCGCGGCGAGCCCAAGCCCTGGGTAGGACCTCATGACGTTGCACTTACGATTATCAAGGCGGTTTTCGAAGTAGGCTTTACACAGAACAAGGTGATGGAATTTATTGGTCCCGGGGTCGCTTCCCTGCCAATTGAATTCCGCAACGGCATCGATGTAATGACCACCGAAACCAAGTGCCTGAGCTCCATCTGGCGCACAGATGAAAAGACCAAAGAGTACTTTGAAATTCATCAGCGTCCGGGCGACTATAAAGAGCTGCTGGAAGGCGAGGCCGTATGCTATGACGGCATCGTCGAAGTAGACTTGTCTCAAGTCGAGCCCAGCATCGCGCTTCCCTACCATCCCTCTGAAGTGTATACCATCAAGGAACTGCAAAAGAACCCGCATGATATATTCGCTGAGGTAGAGAAGAGGAGCAAATCCCTGTTTGAAAACAACAAAGTTGTTGTTGACATGCAGTCCAAGATCATTGACGGCAAAATCAAGACGGATCAGGGAATCATCGTCGGCTGCTCAGGCGGTACATTCGATAACCTGCTTGCGGCCGCGCAGATTGTAAAGGGTCGCTCAGCGGCAACCAATGGCTACAGCTTCTCCTGCTATGCAGGAAGCCAGCCCATCTATCTTGACTTGCTAAGGAAGGGCGCCATAGCCGACCTGGTTGAAGCCGGCGCAATTATTAAGCCTTCCTTCTGCGGGCCCTGCTTCGGTGCCGGAGATACTCCCGCCAACAACGAGCTTTCCATCAGACATGCGACGCGCAACTTCCCCAACCGCGAAGGCTCCAAGCCGGGTGAGGGACAGGTCAGCATGGTGGCGCTCATGGACGCCAGGTCCATCGCCGCAACCGCTATCAACGGTGGTTTCTTAACCAGCGCGGAAGATGTAGAGTGGGAGAACAAGCCCCAGACCTTCGTGTTCGACAAGGGTGTTTATGACAGAACTGTCGTAAACTGCCTGGGCAAGGCCGATCCCGAGGCGGAACTTGTATATGGTCCCAACATCAAGCCCTGGCCGCAAATGCCTGCGCTTACGGAGGACCTGCTGCTTGTGGTATCCAGCCATATCGACGACCCCGTCACAACGACGGACGAATTGCTTCCCTCCGGCGAAACAGCCTCCTACCGTTCCAACCCCCTGCGCCTTGCAGAGTTTACCTTAAGCCGCAAGGATCCGGCCTATGTAGCCCATGCCAAAGCGGTGCAGGGATACGAAGTGAAGCGGGAAAAAGGTCAGGCCGAATACTATCAGCCCTGGCTGAAAGAAAAACTTGAGGCCCTGGGTGCAGCGCCCGTAGAAGAGTTAGGCATTGGCTCAGCCATATTTGCCAACTCTCCTGGTGACGGCTCCGCGCGCGAGCAGGCTGCTTCAAACCAGAAGGTGCTGGGCGGCTGGGCAAACTTCGCCAAGGAGTATGCCACAAAGCGCTATCGTTCCAACCTGATCAACTGGGGTATTCTGCCCTTCCTTGTGGAGAATGGCGACCTGCTGCCCAAGGATGCGATTGTATTCGTACCCAATATCCGCAAGGCTATTGTGGAAGAAAAGGACGAAATCCCCGCATATGTGCTGCTTGAAGGCGAAGAGACTAAGGATATTACCCTGAAGCTCGGCGGACTGACTGGCAACGAGAGAGAAATACTTCTCGCCGGCTGCCTGATTAACTTCAACAGAAACAATGCAAAATAATCGGGATAGGTAAAACCAAGTTGGGGGCTGTTGTTACGACAACAGCCCCTTTTCACGGCATACAAGGATAAAAACACACCCGCAAAATGCGGGTGTGTCAGTAGTTAATGAATGAAGGCCTTACTCGTCGGCTTCTGCTGTTTCATCGGCTTGCTCGACTTCTTCTACCGCTTCAACGACGACTTCTTCAGCGGCATCGGGAACCTGGTAGCCATCCTCGGGCAAATCTAAACCGGGGATGTCCTCGGAATAATCAAAGGCATTGTCTTCCATCGCTTCCCTGATGGACAGGCTGATACGCTTGGCGTCGGGATCCACCGACAGAACCTTCACGTTGACGTCCTGGCCGGGGGTTAGCACATCTTCCACCTTGTTGACGCGATGGACGGAAATTTGAGAAATATGGCACAGGCCATCTACGCCGGGCTCCAGCTCGATGAAGGCGCCGAAGGGACGGATACGAACCACCTTACGGGTCAGTATGGTGCCTACGGGATACTTTTCTTCCACATTGTCCCAGGGTTTGGGCTGCAGCTGCTTGTAGCCCAGCTGAATGCGCTCGCGCTCCTCGTCCAGGCCCAGAATCAACACGTCGATTTCGGTGTTGGCAGTCAGGATATCCTGAGGGGTAGCCGAGCGGTTCCAGCTCAGGTCGCTGACATGGATTAGGCCATCAACGCCGCCCAGGTCAACGAAGGCGCCAAAGGGAGCGAAGCGACGGACAATGCCCTTCACAACATCGCCTTCCTTCAGGCGTGCCCAGGTTTCGGCTTTCAGCTTGGCGCTTTCCTCTTCCAGCACCGCCTTGCGGCTAGCGACGACGCGCTTCTTGCTGCTGTCAACTTCGATGATTTTAAGCTTCATATTTTGGCCAACGAACTGGCTGATTTTGTCAATATAGCGCTGTGCCAGCTGGCTGGCAGGCACAAAGGCGCGTACGCCGTTAATGGAGGCCAGCAGACCGCCCTTGACGGCTTCCTTGCCGACTGCGTCCACAAACTCGCCTTTCTCGTATTTTTCCATCAACTCTTCCCACAGCTTTTTGTTGATGATGTTGCGCTGGGAAAGGATAACATTGCCTTCGCCGTCGTTTACTTTGACGATTTCGACTTCAATGGTGTCGCCCAGCTGTACGTCCTTGTCGACCAGTTCCGAGCGCTTGATCAGGCCATCGGACTTGTACCCGATGTTGACGCACACCTCGTCTTCCGTAATTTGCACGACCTTGCCCTCAATGTTCTGGCCGTTGCGGATACTGGCGATGCTGTCAGCAACATGATCCATGAAGCTCTTTTCGGGCTGGGGCTCAGCTTCAACTGCTTGTCCAACATTATTTTCAGCGGGAGTTGCTTCCGCAGCTTCCGTTGTTTCGGCAACAACTTCCTCAGCAGGGGTTTCATCCTGTACTTCGCTGGCGGAGCTTTCTTCCGTCGGAGTTTCCTCTACAGGGACTTCATGGGGATCGGATACCCTTTTTTCGGTTTCCTTTACCGGGGCTTCATGGGAATCGGATGTCCTTTCCACAGTTTCCTCTACAGGGACTTCATGGGGATCGGATACCCTTTCCACGGTTTCCTCTGCCTGAGCGACCTCAGGCTGTACCTGCTCTTTGCGTTCGATGTCGTTCATACTGTCGACAACCTCCTTCAGTGACCAATCCGGTGTGGATGCGCCGGCGGTTATTCCTATTAATACCCTTTCGGGTTGCATTAAGTGAGACGGGAGTTCCGCCGCACGTTCCACCAAGTAGGTGTTAGGGCAATGCTGTAAACATGTTTCGTACAGCTTGCGGGTGTTGGCGCTGTTTCTGCCGCCGATGACCACCATGATGTCTGCCTGCTTCGCGATATCAGCAGCTTCCTGCTGACGCTTTTTTGTTGCGGAGCAGATGGTGTTGCGTACGGTGATGCCCGGGTAACGTCTTAACAGATGTTCAACCAATGCATCAAACCTGTTCGGGGGAAAAGTAGTCTGGCTAACAACCAGCGCATTGTCCACCGTTTCAGGCAGCAGCGCAATTTCTTCTTCGGTGGAGAGGATGTAGACATCCCCCTCGCACCAGCCCGCGGTGCCGATAATTTCCGGGTGGTTTTTGTCGCCTATCAGGATGACGGGCGCGCCGTCCTTGCTGTGTTCCGCCACTGTCTTGTGCAGCCTGGACACGAATGGACAGGTACAGTCCACCACCTCTTTGGAAAGTTGCTGAGACTGTTCCATGACAGCCCTGGAAACACCATGGCTGCGGATGACCAGCACCTGCCCCTTTGCTTCCTCCGGGGAGGAAACGGGGACTAATCCTTGCTTGCGCAGTTCTTCTACTACGCCGGGGTTATTAATTAGTTCCCCCAAAGAGAAGCAGTTTTCGCCGCTCTTTTGGCATGTATGGGCTGTTTCTCGGGCTTTATCCACCGCGTGGCGTACTCCCATACAGAAACCGGCATGTTTAGCAATCAGTAGCGGCAACAGTCTCCTCCAAGATTACACTAAAATCGCGTATTCGTCAATTAATTGATTGAAATTGGTAAAAAATGTTTGTTCAGACATTTCCAGTCTGCTCTGCCGCAGCTTTCATTTCGAAGGTTGTATCCCGGATGCGGCCTGCCAGCAATTCGCAGGTTTCCTTGTTGGTGCCCATGGCCTGCAAATCCTGATAGTCAATGGCTTTGCCAAAGTAGACATGGGTACGGTGGAAAATACGGGGCTTTTGCGCGACAAGCACGGGAATTAAGGGTACACGGCTGCGCAGGGCAATCAGCCCAACGCCGGAATGGACATCTTCCATCATATGGTTTTCGTCTTTACGGGTACCCTCGGGGAATATCGCCACCACATGTCCCTGCTGCAACGCCTTCAGACACGCGCGCATGGCGCCCATGTCGGCTTGTCCCCGAGCCACAGGGATCATGTGCAGCTTATCCACCAGCCAGCGGAGAACGGCGTTTTTCCTCAGGGAGTCTTTGCCTAGAAAACGAATTTCCCAGGGCTTTACATGGATTGCCACCAGGATGGGGTCCATCATGCTTTGATGGTTGGCCACCAAGAGAAAGGGTGCCTGCAAATTCAGGTTTTCCAGCCCGTGCGCGCTGGTCGGGTAAAAGAGCGCGGTAAAGACCTTGAGCAGCACTCTTGCGAAAGAATAAAAGGGAGTGCGGGGAACAGGGGAAAGGTTATGCGTTTCCATACTTTGCCTCCACTATGTCTAAAATAGCCTGTACCGAGGCGTCAAAATCCAGCTCCGAGGTGTCCAAAAGGATGGCATCCTCTGCCTGGCGAAGGGGGGCGGCGGCGCGGGTCTGGTCCTGTTTGTCCCGGGCCAGCAAATCTTCCAGCACCTTATTATAATCCGGGGTTTTACCCTGCTGCACCAGCTGGTTAAACCGGCGTCTTGCCCGGGCTTCGGGCGAAGCGGTCAGGAAAATTTTAACAGGCGCGTTGGGTAAGACCACAGTGCCAATATCCCGTCCATCCATCAGGATGCTGGTTTTCCGGGCAATGGCTTGCTGGCGCTCCACCAGGTATTTGCGCACCTTTGGATAACGAGAAACGGTGGAGGCGGCTAAGCCGACCTCCTCCGTCCTTAAATCCTGCGAGACGTCCTGCCCGTTGAGCAGCGTCTGCTGGGTATGCTGTTTGTATTGTACGTCTACCTCTGCGGCGCCGGAAAGGCACATATCCACCACGCCTTGCTCATCCTCAGGGGAAATGCCCTTGCGCAAGGCACAAAGCCCTACGGCACGGTACATGGCGCCGGTGTCCAGGTGCAGAATGTTCAGTTTACCGGCAACGGCGTCGGAGAGGGTGGATTTACCAGCACCGACAGGCCCGTCAATCGCAATAGAAATCAGCTGGTCTTGCATGAATTATTTTGCCATCTGCTGGGTCAGATCCCAGCCCGCCAGTATGGCGTTCTGATGTGATACCGCATAGGGGCCGGTGGCTTCAGCGTCTGCCATATCCCGGGGGAAGTGGACGCAGATATGACCCTGCAGGTTGTTGTGGGGGTTCTTATCCACCTCATGTCCGCGGCTGTGGGTGGAACCCATGTACACCCGGCCATCGCTGAAAATGACCCATACCGGGCGTGCCGTCCAGTTGGAAACACCCAAGGCGCTCTCCATGGTGGCGGTATCTTCGGCTGTTACCGGTTCGCCATCGGCGTGGGCGCCGTTGCTGAATACCTTGACATTATAGTGCTTGCCGGTAATAAAGTCATAAATGGTAATATTGGGCATCCGCTGCATGCGGCTCTTGACTTCAGAATACCAATGAGCGAAGCGCACCTCGCTGGCCCTGGGCGCTGAGAAGGTAGCAGTTTCCACCTCAACTGTAGGCGTGATGGGTTTAAGGGGTGATACAACTGCTTCGCCGCTGGCAATAGCCTGGGCGGAGTTGAGCTTGGCCCAGGTTAAGGAACCTGCGACGCCATCAGCCTTTAAGTTGTTTCTTTGCTGGAAAGCCTGAAGAGCTAGGGCGGTGGCGGGGCCAAAGATACCGTCTGCGCCGCCGTTTAAGTACTTCATGGCAATCAGTTTGCGCTGTACTTCGGCCACATCGCTGCCCCTGTCGCCTACTTTCAGGGCACGGGTTAAGCTTCCCGTTTCGGTGACGGCAGGTGTATTCATGGCGTTGACGGAGGCCGTCGTAGCGTAAATGGCGCTTAGGGTGGCCTGACCGGCGATGCCGTCTGCAGCCAGTTTATTTGCTTTCTGGAAAGAGGTGACCGCCTGAGCGGTTTGGGTGCCATACAACCCATCCGCCTTGCCCGTCAGATAATTCAGGGTAATCAGCCGGGTTTGCAGTGCCTGCACCGCGCCGCCGGAAGAGCCGATTTTCAGCGTTTCATAGGTGGGAGCCGGGGTGGTGGTGACAGCGGGTGTAGATTTAGTCAAAGACTGCCAGCCTTCTGGCGGCGTTTCGCTGCCGGGGATGGCGTTGGCGCTGTACAAAGCGCGCTGAGTAAACAAGTCTGCCACACCGGAGGAGGTAAAACCGTTGTTGCGCTGGAAGGTGCGGACAGCTTCCACATCGGCGGCCTCATAGACGCCGTTGGGCACCTTGGTGTAATAGCCCAACGACACCAACCGCTCTTGCAGGCGGGTAACGGCCACCCCACGGGTGCCTCGCCGCATGATGATGACGTTTACCTCTGTCAGGTAATTATCTGTGACAGTGTTTTCGGTGGAGGTAGGCTTTGTGGCGGCGTTAATGGACAGCCAGGTAAAATTGTTCATTTTGCCTGTTTCCCTGATGGAGTGCGCCTTCTGATAGGCCTTTACTGCGTTGACGGTAGCCTTGTTGTAGACGCCATCCACCGTGCCCTTGTAAAAGCCCAGGGTGGTCAGCGTCTGTTGCAGCGTGGCGACAGCGTCGCCCTTATCACCCTGCTGCATATCGGGGTTTTCAACAGGGGGCAACGTGTCTACATAAACCTTGCGGTTGGAGGAGTTGCGCGGCTTGTCTTCATAAAGCAGTTTCTGCATTTCCGGCAACGCGATACCGGTAGCTTTGTAACCATTTTGTGTTTGGAACTTGCGCACTGCCTGCTGGGTGGCTGTGCCAAACGAAGCGTCCGGTTTGCCGGTATAGAAGCCCAGCTCCTGAAGCCCTTCCTGCAATGCTTTTACTTTGGCGCCGCTGGCCCCGATGGTCAGCGTTTCATAGCGTACCCGGGCAGCGGTGTCGCTTTCAAAGGCTTTGCCTGGCAGGTACTGGTCGGGGATGTTAACATATTCGCTTAGCACATAGCCCTTGTAGGTTTTGTATTCAACCTGAAGGAAGTCGCCTGATACTTTCAGCACATTGATGTTAGCGCCCCGGGGCACCGTGGTGATGCGCATGGAGCGGGTGTTGGCGCGCTTACGCAGGTTAACCGAATCCAGCGCCGTGGTGGTGTAAGGATAGGTGGCTTCCGCGGTTTCGACAAACTGAGGGGAGGAGAGCCCGGGGGCGGGAGTTTCTTGAGATTTTTTTTGCAAGGTGGCGGTACCGCCCTTTGCCAAGGCGGAGGTGCCGTATAAAAGGTTCAGGGTTTTGCTGCCAGCGATGCCATCTGCTTTTAACTTGTTGGCCTTCTGGAAAGCGACCACTGCGGTGCGGGTGCCCCGGCCGTAGATACCGTCCACCTTGGAGGTGTAATAGCCCAGTTCCTTCAGGCGGGATTGCATTTTCTCCACCGGCAAACCCCTGTCGCCTGAGCGCAGAATGATGTCGCTACGGGAAGAGGAGACGGTCTTTACCGTGATGCGCTTGCCTTTTGCGTTATAGGGTCGGCCTTCAAACAGGCGCTGCTGGGTAAGGGGATCAGCGATGCCGTTTTCCGGCAGGCTGTTGCGTTTTTGGAATGCCTTTACGGCGTCTGCCGTGGCAGGCCCATACTTGCCATCTGCCACGCCCTTCAAAAAACCCAGTTCAATCAGCCCCATTTGCAGGGAGCTAACATGCTCGCTATTGTCGCCGCTGGTCAGCATGGGGTAGTTTTGCTGTGCCTTTTTGCTGGCGGCGCGGGGCGTGGGCTGGGGCGAGAGGTTGGTGTTGTTTTGGGACAATTTGTTTTTCAGCAGATACCCGGTTCTGCCTTCATAGATAGCGATATAATAGGCGCCCTCCTCACCGGAAACCGATACCCCGCTGCCGGCAGGAAGGGCAACAAGGGCCTCCGATGTTTCGGAGGCGTCCCGGCGCAGCGATGTCATCTCGTTTGTATAGGCCACAAACGGAAATGTTTCCATCGAAGCGGGCAGCACCGGCATCAGCAGGGCGATCATGATTGCCAGGGCGATGCACCGTTTTAATTGCGTTTTCATCATGGGAGCCTCCAACATTTTATTTGCTTTATTTTAAGATAGAAACCATGTCGTGTCAAGGAATCCTTAACTTCTACGAGATAAAATCGAAAGAAAATGTAACAATTAGCGGCCGGTCTGCTTGCGGAAGCGGTCACGCGTCAGGCGCAGCACATAATCGCTGTCCTGTACCGCGTTGCCAAAGGCATCCTTTCCATCCTTCAAATACCGGGTCAGCAGCAGCGTTTCGGTGCCCTCGTAGGAGATGTCCAGAAAGCCTGTCTGCAACACTGGGCGCTCTGTCCGCAGCTTAAAGGCCGCATGTACTGCCTGGTAAATCTCCTGGTCAATGTTGTTCCAGGGGAAGGTAGTGCGGCAGAAGGGGTCGGCCGCCCCCTCCACGCCGGCTTCGTCGCCGTAGTACAGCGCGGGAATACCGGGCATCGCTATAAAAAGGCTGAGCATCTTTTTATAGCGCTTGACGGCAACCCACCGCGCTTCGGCAGGTAGGCGCTGGGTGCCCCTGTCCTTGTGGGCGATGCTGGTATACTCGTGGTCGCACAAAACGTTCAGGATGCGTGCGCGGTCGTGGCTGCCCATCAGGTTCATCAGGGAGTAGAAGAAGGGCGTTGGATAGTTTTCCTGCAGGGAGCGCACCAGACGCACCACATACTCGGCATTAACCGCGCCGGTTAAAAATTTAATGACGGCCTCCCGTAAGGGATAGTTCATCACGGTGTCCAGCGTGTCTCCCAGGCAGTAGCTGCGCATCTCGCTGTAGGCTACCTTGTGGCTGGCGTCTTCCCACACCTCGCCCAGCAGCACGCTGTCCGGGTTTTCTGTCTTGACTGCTGTGCGCAGTTGCTGCAAAAAGGGCACGGGCAATTCATCTGCCACGTCCAGGCGCCAGCCGGAGGAACCTTCCCTAAGCCAGTGGCGGGCAACACCGTTCTTGCCCATGATGTATTTTAGATATTCCGGATTCATCTTGCGCACTTCAGGCAAGGTGGGGATGTTCCACCAACAGGCGTATTTGTCGGGGAAGGAAGAAAAAGAGTACCATGAATAGTACCGGGACGCCTGGCTCTGGTAGGCGCCAATGGAATCGTAGTTACCATAGCGGTTAAAGTACAGGCTGTCTTCGCCCGTGTGGCTGAACACACCGTCCAACAATACGCGTATGCCCATCTTTTTTGCTTCTGCGCACAGGGAACGGAAATCCTCCTGATTGCCCAGGAGTGGATCGATCGTCATGTAGTCGCCGGTGTCGTAGCGGTGGTTGCTGCGCGCCTTAAAAATGGGGTTTAAGTACAGCACCGTTACGCCCAGGTTTTTCAGATACTCAAGCTTGGCCTGAATGCCCTGCAAAGAACCGCCGAAAAAGTCCAGCGCCCGGTTGTCGCCGCTGCGGGGATCGGGGTCTACCCGGGGAGTGTCCTCCCAATTATCGTGCAGATATACATCCTTCCGGTCGCTGCGGGGCTTTTGCAGACGGTGGAAACGGTCCGGGAATATCTGGTACATGATGCCCTTTCGCAAAAACTCCGGCGGGTTGAAGGCAGGGTCGTATACCGTTACCTGGAAGGAAGGCGGGGTACCGGGGTACTGGGCCCCTTCGCCGCCCAGCTGATCCCGGGCATTGCCATAGTAATAGGTCTGTTTGCGTTGGTCGGTAACGACAAAGTCATACCACCAGATGCAGGGGGCCTCCGGGGCGGTGACGGTCACCTCGTATCCGCCCATGCCGATGGATTCCATCGGATAAAAAACGGAGTGGCCGTTCCATGTGCGCAAACTGACACTCAGCGAAGCGGATTTGGCAAACAGCCGAAAACGGATCGGAGTGCCAACCGTGACCGCGCCCAGGGGAAAACGGCATTGCTCGTCTTGAGAGTTATGAAAGAGTTCCATCAGATACACCTCATAGAAAAAATTACTGGGTTCGACCCAGGATAAAACGAATGAAATAGCTCAGGGCATACATGGCTGCGGCGCACAATACCACCGCCGCGCCCACCGAAGTGCCCAGTTCAAAGGCAAGCACCAACCCGACCACGCCGCAGAATACGGAAATCAGCACAGAAAACAGCGTATGCTGGGGTACCGAGCGCGCTACATTGCGTGCTGCCGCAGCAGGCAAAATCAACAAGGCATTGATTAACAGGATACCCACCCAGCGAAGGGACAGCATAACGGCTGCTGCCACCAGGCAGACAAACAGGTTTTCTACCAACACCGTGGGGATGCCCCGGCTTTGCGCCAGGGAAGGGTTCAGGGCGGAAAGCAACAGCTTGTTGTACAAAAGTAGCCACAGGATAATGCCAACCACAAACAGTAACAGCAGGGCGAACAGGTCTTTGGGTGTAATGGCCAGCACGTCCCCCACCAGCAGGGAGGAATATTTGCCGAAGTTGCCGCTTCCTGACAACATTGCCAGGCCCAGGGCAATGCCTGTGGAGGAAAACACGGAAATGTTGGTATCGGAGGATGCGCCGCCCCGGCGGTTGATATAACTAATCAGCAGCGCGAAGAGAAGGCCAAAGGGAAGCAAAATCATCGTCAGGTCCTGCACGCCCAGCAGTACCCCCAGCCCTACGCCGGCAAGGGCGCTGTGCCCCAGAGCATCTGAAAAAAAGGCCATGCGGCGATTGACGGCCATGGTGCCAATCAACGCCAGCAGGGGCGTTAACAAAAGCAAAGCCAGCAGCGCGTTTTTCATGAAGGTAAGGCCGAAAACGCTTTGGGGCAAAAGAGAATCCATCAAACTGTACAGGGCATCCATCAGGCGTTGCCTCCCTTCGTGTCAGGGAAGGCTTGCTGGAAGGCGGCGGAGGAAAAAACCTCCTCCGGCGTCCCCATGGCAAGAACCGATTTGTTTATCAGGATGACCCTGTCGGCAAACTGCCGCACCATGTCCCAATCGTGGGACACCATCAGGATGGCCAGGTGATGGTTTTTGCGCAGGGCGTCCACGGTTTTCAGAAACAGCATCTGTCCGTTTCGGTCAACACCGGACACCGGCTCGTCCAGTATCAAAAGGTCAGGCGTGGGCGTTAGAGCCAGCGCTAAAAGCACCCGCTGCAATTCTCCGCCGCTTAATGTGCCCAGGCGCTTGTTCAACAAGCTTTCCGCCTCGGCAATGTGCAGCACTTCCAGTGCCTGCTTGCGCACCTTGCGGCTGACGCCTGTCCACACAGCCCGGTTGGTCAGGGTGGCGGCCAGCATATCCCGCACGGTGATGGGCATCTGCTTGTCAAAGGGCAGCTGCTGGGGTACATAGCCTGTAACAACCCGGGAAAAGGGCTTGCCTTCATGGTCTTCGTGGCGTATGTCGCCGGTAAAGGGTACCTGCCGAAGCAAGGCGCGCAGCAGGGTGGTTTTTCCGGCGCCATTGGGCCCCACCAGCACGGTGATTTCGCCGCAGTGGATATGCAGGCTGATATCTTTTAGCTGGGTTTCCTTATCCAGAGAAACGCCCACCTGCTGGAGGGAGATGCGGCACAGGTGGCAAGGGTTATTTGTCATGGTTGTTTCCCCGATTAAAATGCCTGCACAAGGCGTTTAACCGGCAGCTTTGGCACAGGGGGCGCTGCGCCTTGCATACCCGGCGGCCATGCCAAATCAGCCAATGGTGTGCGTCACTCCAGTCTTCCTTGGGGATCACTTCCATCAGCTGCTGCTGGGTTTTCTCTGTGGTATTGGCATCGGCCAGGCCTAACCGGTTGCTGACACGGAACACATGGGTATCTACCGCAATGGCGGGCACGTTAAAAGCATTGGACAATACCACGCTGGCGGTTTTGTTGCCTACCCCTGGCAGGCTCATCAATTCTTCCAGCGTTTGGGGCACTTTGCCATCAAAGTCTTCCATGATTTTGCGCGCCGCCATGACGATGTTGGTGGCCTTGGAGCGGAAACCGCAGCTTTTTACATAGGGCAGAAGAATCTCCGGTGTGGTAAGCGCCATGCTTTCCACCGTGGGAAAATCGCGGAAAACAGCGGGGGTTACCTTGTTCACCTGCTTATCGGTGGATTGAGCGGAGAGCATGGTGGCAACCAGCGTCTCATAGGGGTTGGTAAAATGCAGCTCTGCCCGCGCATCGGGGTACATATCCTTCAACAGGGCGAGGATACGGGGAATATTGGTCAAAACAGTACCTCTTTCTAAAATATTATGGGGTGGTATCCTTTACGACATAGCTTTGGTTAAACAAAAAATCATGGAACATTTGGCGGTTCGTCTCAAAGTCCAATAGCTGACCGGCGCCGCCAAAGTACTCATAGGGGCGCACCGTGCCGTCAAAGGGCAGGCGGCACTGCTCCACCTTGGTGCCCCGTAAGTTAAAAGCGATGTTAAAGGCCTCCAGCACATCGGCAGGGGTCATGTTCATGGCCAGGGTGTTTTCCATTACCGCATCCAACAATTTTTCGGCATCTTCGTAGCTGATGTCCTTCAGGCTGTCTGCGATGTTGCTCAGCACCGTGCGGGTGCGGAAGGTACGGCCAAAGTCCTGAGCGTCGCCGTTGGAGGCGGGTACCTTGCGCATGCGCATGAAAATAACGGCGGCATGCCCCTTGAACAGGTAGCGCCCCTTGTGGGCCATAGAAGGTATCGTACTGTTGGGGGAAATGGCATAGCGCCTGAGGTAGCTGGCTTCCGCGTTGGTGACATCCAGGGTGACGCCGCCGGCGGCATCCACAATGGTCTGCACCTGGCTCCAGTCCATCAGAACGTATTTTTCAATCTCAATGCCAAAGTGCTGGTTGATGGTATCTACCAGGGCGTCCACGCCATATTGTTTGGCAATATAGGTAAGCCTTCCGGGTTTGCCGTCAGGGTGCATCACCAGCATATCCCGGATGAAACTTGTCACCATAACCCTGCCGGAAACCTCGTCTAGGGTTAACAGAACCATGCCGTCGCTGTAGCCAAGCCGGCTGAGCTTCGCGTTCCAGGAGTCCATACAGATTAGCAGGTAATGGTGCATGCCCTTGGGCGTTGGAGGAATGTCTGCTTTATCCAACACGCTAATCATACCGGCGACCCTTTCCACCTCCGAAAAGGCGGGCAGGGCGAACAGCATGGTCAGAATGAGGAAAAAACAGAAAAGACGTTTCATATACTCTCCTTAGGGGCGTTAACCAAGGTAGGCTTCAAAGGGCTTGCGGTATTTAAGCAGCAGGTACAGGGTAAATACCCGCACCGGAAAAGTAATCAGGGACATAACAAAGCGCATCGGCAAAAAGGAATTAAACAGAACATACAGCAGCAGGGTATTAAGGCCCATGTGCACGATAAGCGTAACGGAAAGCTGCGCTAAAACAGCCTGCCTGACCATCTCCTTCTTTTCTGCTTTCACAGGGTACAGGAAGGCGGAGAAAAGGCCCGCCTCAATGGCGGCCAGGGGGATGAAGGGCAGGCTCAGGTTGTCCAGGTTGCCTAAAATATCTGTTAAAGTACCTACTAAGATGCCCGGGCCAACGCCAAAGAGCATGCCGGTGGCGGCGACAGGCAGGTACCCAAGGTGCAGCTTAAAAAAAGGCGTATTGATGCCCAGAAAGCGCTCCAATATGATACTCAGGGCGATCATCAGCGCGAAAAGCACCAGCGTTTTGGTGGTGTATTTGCTTTGAATGCTTCTTTGTGTCATCAAGTGGGGATTCCTTCGGAAATATTGACAATATCTTCTTCATAGCGTTCCAGCGCAACGCCGGTTTCTTTGAAGAACTCCAGAGCAAAATCGTCCGGATAGCCCTCTTTGTATACCACGCGGCGGATACCGGAATTGACAATGATTTTAGCGCACACCGAACAGGGCTGGTGGGTGCAGTACAGCGTGGCGCCCTCAATGGCGATTCCTAGCTTGGCTGCCTGGATGATGGCATTTTGCTCGGCATGGATGGCGTAGCAAATTTCCGCCCGGGTACCCGAGGCGATGTTCAGTTTTTTGCGCAGGCACTCGCCTTTTTCCTTACAGGTACGCATACCGGCAGGGGCGCCATTGTAGCCGGTGGTCATCACCCGCTTATCCTTGACGATGATGGCGCCAATGGCGCGTCCCGGCTGAAAACAGCTGGACCATGTGGCGACCAGATGCGCCATTTCCATGAAGCGGCGATCCCATTTATCCATGAACTTTCCCCTTTACAACGCATTGTTATGGATGTATGCACGGATTATAGCATAATGCAGGGCGGTGGGGCAACAAATGTTGCATGCCAGACGCCTTTCTCGCCGAATGCAAAAGTGTTTTACATGTGAAAAACGGTGGAAAAATCCCTTTGTCCGGAACATAAAAAAGGAACTGCGGCAATCTTGATTCGCCGCAGTTCCTTAAAGGTGCTTACTCCACGGGGGAGAAGCTGTCCTTGCCGACGCCGCACAGGGGGCAAACCCAGTCTTCGGATACGTCTTCCCAGGCAGTGCCAGCGGCTACGCCGTTATCCGGATCGCCCTCAGCGGGGTCGTACACATAGCCACACAGGTCGCATACATACTTTTGCATATTGCTTTCGTTTCCTTCCTATAGATTAGGCCTTCCAGAGGCCGTGCAGGTTGCAGTAAGCATAGACGTTGACGACTTCGTCGCCTTCTATCATAGCGAACTTCACTTCAGGCTGCGCGCCGGGCTTGAGCTCTTTGCGCTGGTTGCCGAACTTTGTCTGCAGGGCAACCCAGGGAATGTAGTGTTCTTCGGTCATAGGATGCTCGGCAGCGCCTACCTTAACGGTAACAACATTGCCTTCCACAGAGTACACGGGGACGTGCTTCTCCTGGGATGCGTCTACCGTGCCGGGGACCAGTTCCTGCATCTTTTCGCCGCAGCATACGACGGGTACGCCGCTGTTGTTAACAAAAGAGATGATGTTGCCGCAGTGTTTGCACAGATAAAACTTCATCAGGGATACCTCCTTGTGTTGTGTGTTTAGGATACATTTTCGTGACCCGCATGTCAAGTATATACTGGCTTTATCGCCTTGTATTGCTTGACAAAAAGGCCACACGTACCTACAATATTTATTGTACCCCAAAATTGCAAGGAGAAACCTTTGCCGCAGGAAAGAAAAAAAAGAAGGGCGAGGTATCTGGACGAAACCGAGCAGGATGTCTTTCAGGTGGAGGATCACCGGAAGGCAGAACAGCCGACCACGCAACAGGACGAGTGGTTGGCGTATCGTTTCGTGCCTGCCGCGCCTTACGACCCCATGCAGGACGATGAATGGGCCATTCACCAGCCCCAGCGTCAGCCCGGGAAAAAGCCTGTCTCCAGGGCGGGCAAACTGTGGCGAAATCTTGCCCTTATTATGCTGGCGCTTTTGCTGCTGATGGTTTATGGCATCTACCGTTTCCGGGCGCCTTATGATGCCTTTGCAAGGCAAAAGGCAGCGATGGCGCAGATTACCTTTTTCCCCGGCATCTATGTGGACAACATGCCTTTGGACGGCATGACGTACCAGCAGGCCAGGCAGGCCCTGGGCCAGCATGACGCCCATCAGGAAAAGGATATGGCGCTGAGCGTCGAGGTGGACGGTAAAAAGTGGCTGATTACCAGCCGCGAAGTGCCCTTTAAGCGCAATATCGACAGGGTGCTGGACAAGGCCTATGCGATTGGCCGAAAGGGCTTTCCCTGGTCGAAGGAGAATGGGCAGACCCCCTTTAACACGCGCTACCT
>CAZCBC010000007.1:15683-18791 GCA_964496775.1 uncultured Oscillospiraceae bacterium | reverse complement strand
CAGCAAACCAAACGGGACAAGGCGTTTTTCAGTACAGGCGTCACCTACGACTCCAAGGATGTGCGGCGGGTTGCTGAGGAGATAGCCGACCAAATTAACCGCGAGGCGGTCAACGCGGTCATCAGCACCTTCGACTTTAACACCCGTGCGTTTACCGTTACCAGGGATGTGCCGGGGGCGGAGCTTGATGCCGAGGAACTCTACACCCGCATTACCCAGGCGCTGGACAGGGGCGATTACTCCGGCCAGGTGCTGATGTATTCCCAGCCCATTATGCCCATTGTGACCAGCGTGGAGCTGCAAAACGGGTTTACGAAGTTGTCCGCCTTTACCACCGATACGGGCAGCCAGAACAACCGCAACGTCAACATTTCGCTGGCGGCCCAGGCCATCAACGGCACCGCCCTGATGCCGGGGGAAAGTTTTTCCTTTAACCGCACGACGGGGGAGAGAACCATCGACAAGGGATATTTGCCCGCTCCCGCCATTGCCGACGGCACCACCTTTGACGAGCCGGGGGGCGGCGTATGCCAGGTATCCACCACGCTGTTTAACGCGGCGGCGCTGGCGGACATGACCATTACCATCAGGGAACCCCACGCCTGGCCCGTCAGTTATGTAGACATGGGGCTGGATGCTGCCGTTAACTGGCCCAATTTGGATTTTCAGTTTAGAAACGATAAGAAGACGCCGGTGTTTATCGTGGCTTCCTATCAGAATAAAAAGCTTACCGTAGAAATGTACGGCATGCGCCTGGGAAACGGTGAAAGCATCAAGCTGGAAACAGAGTTGGTCTCCACAACCCAACCGCCAAGTGAACCCCAGTACGAGCAGAACACATCCCTGCCGCCCGGCTTCCAGCAGGAGAAGCGAAAGGCGCGCACCGGGTACCTGGTCAATACCTACAGGGTCTATCTGCGCAACGGGCAGGAAATCAGGCAGGAAAAATTATTCACATCCGACTACCGGGCCATCCAACAAGTGATTGAATTCAATTAGAAAAGAGGGCACCATGGCTAGCATGCGCAAAGGGGAAAAACGCAAGCGGGATATCCTGGCCTCCGCAGAACACCTGTTTTATATGCAGGGGTACTCCCGCACCACCATTGAGGAGATACTGGAGCCGCTGGGCGTCAGCAAGGGCAGCTTCTACCACCACTTTGAAAGCAAGATGCAGGTACTGGAGCAGATTGCCATCGGGCGCATCAGCGCGGCGTTTGATTTGTTTCAACAGCATGCCCGTCCCGACGGGTTGGACAGGCTGAACGATATTCTGTATTATGCGTCCCCTTTTCATAAGGAAGGGGTAGATTTTCTTTCCGTGATGCTGTCCCTGTCCTTGCAGCAGGAAAGCGCCGTTGTTCAAAGCGGTATGGATGAAGCGCGCCGCAGCCTGTTTTTTCCTGTGCTGAAGGAAACGCTTCAAGCCCTCAGGGTGCAAAACAAAGCTTTCTGGCGGGAAGAACGGCTTCCCAGTCTGGTGTGGGATGCCCATACCGCCTTTTGTCACACCCTGGTTCGGGAAGCGTGCCAAAGCCTTGCCACCGAGGAGAACATGGCTTCTGTTTCCCTGAATTTGCTGAGCGCCGCCCGTTTCCAGTGGGAGCGGGTGCTGGACCTGCCCTTTGACTCGGTGCGCATCATCGACGCGCAGGAGTTGTCGGACAACATGACCGCCGCCTACCAGCGCCTAAAGCATTTCCTGCCTGAGGATGAAAAAGCTGTGCAGACCCAGATGCGCACAGCCCAATAATAAGAATGTAAAGGACTATTCATGAAGCGACTGTTTTGTGTTTTTCTTTGTTTGTGCTGTTTTTTACCCGCTGCTTTTGCAGGAGAAAACATGCCTGTGGAGCCCTACCCTCTGCCCGAGGGCGGTACCGAAATCATCCTGACCTTTGGGGGCGACAGCACCTTGGGGTCGGAAGACTACCTGCGGGAGGAAGCCACCTCCTTTGTGCAGATGATCAATCAGCACGGGTATGCCTATCCCTTTGAAAAAATGTATCCCCTGTTCAGCACGGATGATGTAACCGTGGTCAACCTGGAGGGCGCCTTTTACGAAGGCACCGGCGGGAAGGTTACCAAAACCTATAACTTCAGGGCGCCCACCGAGTTTGCAAAAATATTGCCCCTGGGCAGTATAGAGGCCGTAACATTAGGCAACAACCATACCATCGACTACGGCCAGGCCGGGTTTGACAGCACTGTTGCCGCCCTGGAAAAGGAAAATGTCGCCTGGTTTGTGGACAGCAACGAGGCTAACAAGACCTGGATTTACGAAAAGAACGGCATCAAAATCGGCTTTGCCGGCTACTATATCGGCTATTGGCGCGCCAATATCGCCAAGGTGCGCGAATCTTTGCAGGCGCTGCGGGATGCAGGGTGCGCCACCATCATCGGCTCCATGCATGGGGGCAGCGAATATGCCCAAAAACACAACAACCATCAGGCTATGATGGCTGATACCTTTATTGAGTATGGCGCCAGCGTAGTTATCGGCCACCATCCCCATGTGGTACAGGGAATGGAAATACGAAACAACGCCACCGTGGTTTATTCTTTGGGCAACCTAAGCTTTGGCGGCAATAAACGCATCAAGCCCATGGCGGACACTGCCCTGGTTACCCAGGTACGCCTGATATTCGATAAAGATCAGAAATATCTGGGCCATCAGATGACCATCTATCCCATTCATCCCACAGGCACCTTTACCAAGGTCAACGACTACCGGCCTATTTTTGCCACCGGCGAGGAAGCCCACCGCATTATGGCATTGGTGCAGGCAGATACGCCCTACACCCTTGCGCCCTATGTGGAGGGCAAGGGGGCTTTGCAGGCCTTTGTACCTGCCCCGCCGCCTTTGCCCGGCCCGCCGGACCCCATGGACATTTATATTAAAATAGAACCAATGTAAAACACAAACTCCGTGCCCTCCCCGGGCAGGGAGTTTATTTTTATTTGTATATCGTGTCTGTCCGCCACCTGCTTGGCGATGGCCAACCCCAGCCCGCTGCCTTCCTTTTTAGCCCGGGCGTCTTCCCCGCGGTAGAAACGGTCGAACAGACGGGGCAGGTCCTTTTCGGGGATGCCCGGGCCGTTGTCCTG
>CAZCBC010000007.1:13586-15673 GCA_964496775.1 uncultured Oscillospiraceae bacterium | reverse complement strand
AACGGATAACTGGCCATCCTTAAGCGTTACCCTTACTTTAGCGTGCTGGCCGCCGTAACGCAGGGCGTTGGACAGCACCACCATCAGCATCTGCCGGATACGGCTGTAATCCGCCTTGACCAGGCAGGGCGTTTCAGGCAGCAAAGCGCTGATGTCGGCATGTTCAGGCGCCATCCGCCTGGCGCCCCGCAGCGCTTCGCTGACTAAATCCCGCATGTCCCACTCCGACATGGACAGGGCAAACTCCGGGCTTTGCAGCTTGCTTAGCTCCAGCTGGTCGGTAATCAGCCGCTCCAACGCCTGGGTTTCCGACAGCATGGTGTCGTAATATTGCTTCACCTGTTTCGGCTCGGTTACCACATCATCCTTCAGCGCTTCCAGCGAGCCCCGCAGTACGGTGACAGGGGTTTTTAGCTCATGGGACACATTGGCCATAAATTCCCGCCTGAGATTTTCAGTGCGCCGGCTTTCTTCCCGGGCGTCCTCGAGCCGTAGGCTCAGGGTGTCGATGGCCTCTGCCAGGCTGCCTATCTCATCCTCCCGCTTGATGCCTGTCAATGTACCGTATTCTCCCTCGGCAATTTTTACCGTGGTTTCCTTCAGGCTTTTGATGGGGGCGGTAACGCGCCGGGACAGCCAGATGGACAGTGCCAATGAAAGAGTTAACCCCGCCAGCAGGCTGATTAGCAGCATCTGAAGCCCCTGGCGGTTACTCTGCTCCATGCCCGCGATGGGAGCGTGCACCAGCAAAGCGCCCAGGGTGGAACCGTCAATACGCACCGGCGTGCCCAGCGTCAGAGAAGGAGCGCCTGCCACATCGCTGAAGCTCTCGCTGTAAACCTCCTGCCCTGTGAATACCTGTTTCACCACATCCCCAGCGCCGGGGGGAAGATCCTGGTACTTTAATTGCCCGGCAGCGGTAATCAGCTGCATGTTTTCATCCACTACCCAGGCGTTGATGCCTGTTAGCCGGTTCAGGCTGTGCAGAAAGCTGCGGCTGCCGGCCATACGCCTGCGTCCCTGGCTTTGTTCCTGCCCCCGCCTTTGCCCCTGACTTTGGGCGGATGTGTTATCATCCTCCGCCGACAGAGCGGACAGGATGATGCCTGCTTCCCGCCTCAGCGATTCCCGGGCAATGACCAGCGTGCGCTGCCTGAATAATGCGGAGAAGGTAAGGCCAATCACCAGGGAAAACATCAGCAGCGCGGCGGATAGGAGGGCTGCCAAGGTATAGGAGAAGGATTTTTTCATATTTGATTTTCCTCAAACCGGTAACCTACGCCCCAGATGGTGCCGATGTCCCAATCGGGGTGGGGCTGTGTGTCCAGCTTAGCCCTTAAACGCTTAATGTGAGAGTCCACCGTGCGGGTATCCCCATAATAATCATAGCCCCAGAGGGAGTTCAGCAAATTTTCCCTGGTAAACACCTGGGCAGGATGTTCCGCCATGGTGCGCAGCAAGTCAAATTCCTTGCGGGTCAGGCGAATGTCCTGACCGTTTATCTGCACTGTAAAGGCGCTGAGGTCAATGGACAGGCTGCCGCGTTTGAGCATTGATGCGCTGTTGTCCGCTTCCTTTTTTTCCAGCCGCCGCAGGACGGCCCGCACCCGCGCCATGACCTCGGCGGGGGAAAAGGGTTTGACGATGTAGTCGTCCGCACCGATGTCCAGGCCCATGATGCGCTCAAAATCTTCTCCCCGGGCGGTTACCATGATGACGGGGGTGTCGCTGGTTTCCCGTATGCGGCGGCATACTTCGAAACCATCAATGATGGGCATCATGACATCCAGCAGCACCACATCGGGGGCGAAGGAGGCAAACAACGCCAAAGCCTCCTGACCGTTGCGGGCAATGCGGGTTTCATACCCTTCTTTTTTAGCGTAGCTGTCCAGTATATCGGTAATCTGCGGATGGTCATCGGCGATAAGAATCTTCATAAAAGCTCCTTAAGGGGTATTTTCATCTATTATACCCTCAGGTGGCGAATGAAACAACGAGAATATTGTTCTGTCATTTGTTGCCTCAAATAAGTACGTTTTGTAAAAATATGAAATATGTAAGGTCTACGTTTTGAAAAAAGAAGTCCA